>NZ_CP108352.1:5709895-6010416 GCF_036237275.1 Streptomyces sp. NBC_01353
GGGTCTGGCTCTTCTCCTTCAGACCACCGAGGGCGACCTCGAGGGTCTTCGCGCCCTGCGGCACGGTCACGAAGTACGACTTGTGGCTGTTGCGCTGGACCGAGCCGGACGCCGAGACGGCGTAGCCGGGCGCGGCCAGGTCGCTCGCGACGACCGAGGTGGCGAGGATCTGCTTGTCCACTCCCTCGGTGCGGTCGTCGTCGGCCTCCAGGATCACGCTGTGCACACCGGCCGAGGTCGGCCGGGCCTGGATCTTGACGGTGACCGGCTTGTTCAGCGGCAGGGCGATCTCGTCGTCGCCGAGGATCCGGAAGGTGCCGTCGTTGTACTTCAGCTCCAGCTCGTGCTCGATGGCCCGGTTCGGGCCGGTCGTGCGCGTGATGGTGACGTCGTAGACCTTCTTCTGGCCGACCTTGAGGCCGCCCTCACGGTCGTACACACCGGTGCCGGTGTGCGGAGCCGGGAAGATGGCGGTGTCGACCGGGGCCTCGACCTTGTACTCGTGCGCCGTTGCGCCGTCCTTGATCGACTCCCAGGCGTCGTTGATGTCGATCAGACCCGAGCCCTGCTCGTGGGCCGCGACACCGGAGATCCGGTGGGCGGTCGAGGTGAGCGCGGTGCGCAGGCTGAGCGGCGAGAGCTCGATGCGCTTCTGCTTCGCGGCGGAGAGCAGCAGCGCGCTCGCGCCCGCGACCTGCGGGGAGGACATCGAGGTGCCGTTGAGCATCCCGTAACCGGCGGGCAGCGCGTAGCCGGACTCGGGCACGCCGGCGCCGGCCTGCCAGGTCGGGATGGTGTTCACGGCCGAGCCCGGACCGGTGATGGTCGGGGTGAAGCCGCCGTCCTCACGCGGACCGCGCGAGGAGAAGGGGAACATGGCGTACGACTTGGTGACGGCCGAGCCGTAGTTGGCGGCCCAGGTCGACTGGGAGATCGCCGCGCCGACCGAGACGACCTTGTCGGCCAGGCCGGGGTCGCCGATCGTGTTGATGCCCGGGCCGGAGTTGCCGGCCGAGATCACCAGCTGCACGCCGTACTGGTCGATCAGCCGGGTGTAGAGGCGGGCGCGGACGTTGTCGCCGTCGTTCTGCGCGGGCAGGCCGCCGATCGACATGTTGACGATGTCGACGCCACGGTTGACGACGAGGTCCGTCATGCCCTCGGTGAGGGCGGTGTTGGTGCAGCCGCCGGTCCACGTGCAGGCACGCGAGGAGACGATCTTCGCGCCGGGCGCGGCGCCGTTCATCTTGCCGCCGAAGAGGCTGTGGGCGGCGGTGATGCCGGCGACGTGCGTGCCGTGGGAGGACTCGACGACGCCGATGTTGACGAAGTCGGCCTTCTTGCCGACCCAGGTCCCGCCGAGCGGGTCCATCGCGACGTCCTTGCGGATCTCGACGACGAACGGCGTCTTCTCGACGACCTCGGTGGCCGGGTTGTCGGTACCGAAGTAGCCGATCTGGTACCCGTCCTTGTACGGCTTCATCGGCGCGTTGTCCGTGAAGTCGTTGTTCTGGTCGGTGTCGACGCGGACGGTGCCGGCGGCCGGGTCGTACAGCATGCCGAACAGGTCGGCCGTGTCGCCGTCGCGGTTGATGTCACCGGCCGGGTCGCCGCCCGCGGTGATCGCCTCGTTGAAGCGGTTGAACTGGTAGGAGCCCTCGGGCGCCTTCCAGGACTGCGAGGAGGCGGTGAAGACGGGGCCGGCGACCGGCGTGATCTGGGCGCGCCAGGTGCCGTCGCCCTCGGTCAGCGGGTCGGTGGCGGTGACCCAGTCGACGATCTTGCGCTCGCCGGTGGTGGTCTTCTGCAGCGCCGGGTGGCCCAGGTCGACACCGGAGTCGAGGATGCCGATGGTCACACCGCGGCCGTCGGCCTTGGGGTGGTCCTCGACGAAGTCGACCGCGCCCGTCTCGTGGGACGGGTTGTACGGGTTCTTCGCCGGGGTGCTCTTGCCCGGGGCCGGGTAGGTCCGGGTGACGGTCGTGCCGTCGACGGGGCCGGTGGCGCCCGCGTCCGGGGTCGGGTCGTCCAGCTTGATCTCGGCCTGGAGGTCGATCGACTGGACCGAGGAGAGCTTGGCGGCCGCCGCGATGGCGGCCTCCGCCTTGGCGGTCGGGATGGTGGCGCGGACGTAGCCGAGCTTGTCGTCCTGCCTGCCGACCGAGGCGCCCTGGACGGCGTCGAGCTGGCCGGCGACCTGCTCGGTGGCGTCGGGGGCGGTGGCGACGAGGATCGTCACGTTCTTCTCGCCGGCCGCCTCGGCCTCGGTGAGGCGCTGGGCGTCCGTCGGGCCGAGCTTGTCGGCGGAGTCGGCGGACTTGACCGGGGGAGTGGTCGCCGGGTCGTCGGCGGCCAGGACCGGAGCAGCACCGGCCGCGATGAGCGCGGTCACAAGTCCGGCGGCGGCGGCGATGCGAGCCGCGCGTCTGTGCCCGGGGGTCGAGCGCCCGGGTATGGAGCTCTGAGATTCGGGGGTGGTCATTTACATCCCTGTTTGTGAAAGAAGAGGGTCCGGATTTCGGTACCGGATGACCGCTCAGCCAATCGCAAGTGACAGGGGTTTGTGGAGGGTTGTCGACGGCGGTTTACGGCCGTGGCATACATCCGCCACCGCGCGAGACACGCCATAGAGAGCGAATCGCCCCGAAGGGGGGCGATTCGACTCGCGTGTACTGCTGGTTAGTTGTCCTTTGTACGGGCGTAGTGGCGCGAGGCCTTGGCCCGGTTGCCGCACGTCGTCATCGAGCACCAGCGCCGCGTGCCGTTCCGCGAGGTGTCGAAGAAGTGCAGGATGCACGCCTCGTGGGCGCACGCCCGGATGCGGTCCGGCGCGGTGCGCAGCAGATCCAGGTAGTCGCGGGCGGCGGTCCAGGCCGGACCCCAGGCGGCGTCCTTGAACTCCGGCTCCTCGCCCGGTCCCTCGGGCGTGAGTGTGGCGCGGATGCGGCCGTGCCAAAGGACGGCGTCGACGCGCGCGACGGCGGCGGGGTCGCCCGGCGCGTCGGCGAGGGCGAGCAGCGCGTCGCGGGCGGCGAGCGTGTGGCGGAGGGTCGTCGCGTCGGTGGTGAAGCGCCCGTCGAGCCCGTTCGAGGCGAGCCAGACGCCCAGGCCGTCGGTGTCCGCGAGCAGGTCCTGGCGTACCCCGTCCGACATCCAGCGGGTGTTGAGCAGGTCGAGCGAGACGGGCTCGCCGAGCAGGGGCCGCGGATCGGAAACGGTCATGGCGGACGCCCTCCTCGAAGAACTAACCCCTCAAGGTTACGTGACCGGTTGCGCGATCGGGTGGCTAACCTCTAAAGTCGAATTAAGAGGTTAGCCAATCGATCAGAGGGGAACCGCCATGTCGGCGATCGGAACGCTGAACACCGGCCACATCGGGCTCAACGTCACGGACCTGGAGCGCTCGCTCGGCTTCTACGCGGACGTCCTGGGCTTCGAGCTGCTCCGCGAGGGCAAGGAGGACGACCGTCGGTTCGCGCTCCTGGGCCAGGGCGGCCGGCTGGTCCTCACGCTCTGGCAGCAGGCGGAGGACGCGTACGACTCCGGCCGCGCGGGCCTGCACCACCTCGCCTTCGAGGCCGAGTCGATCGACCGGGTGAGGACGGCGGAGACGGCCCTGAAGGAGCGCGGCACCTCCTTCGCCTACGAGGGCGTGGTCCCCCACGCCGAGGGTGCCTCCTCCGGCGGCATCTTCTTCCACGACCCGGACGGCACCCGCCTGGAGATCTTCGCCCCGACGGGCGCGGAGAGCACGGAAGCCCCGGTCGAGAACGCCCCCACCTGCGGCTTCTTCTAGCCGTCGACCGCCGTTGTGGGCATACGTTCCTCCCCCGGACCCCGTCCGGGGGTGCCCCCGGGCGGAACGGGTGGGCACAACACCACGAACGCGCCCACCGCGCCAGGGCCCGCACCCCGGACCCGCACACGAAAGGACCTCCAGGACATGGACCCGTACAACAAGGGCTCCTTCGCCGTGCAGGAGCGCGTAGGGGTCCGGGACCTCGCAGCCCACGTCGCCCGCTCCATCGGCACCGGAATCCGCCCCGTCGCCGCCGCCTTCCTCGAGCTCCAGCCCATGCTGGTGCTCGGGGCGGCGGACGCCGACGGTCAGGTCTGGAGCTCCCTCCTGACCGGCACCCCCGGCTTCGTCCGGGCGACGGGCCCGCACACGATCTCGGTCGCGGCGGCCCTCCCCGACGGCACTCCCGACGGCACCGCCGTCGGAACGATCGCCCTGGACCCCCGCACCCGCCGCCGTATGCGCCTCAACGGCCTCGCCCGCCCCAGCGCCCGCGGCTTCACCGTCGAAGCGGAACAGGTCTTCTCCAACTGCCCGAAGTACCTCCAGAAGCGCGAGCTGTACGCGCCCGACACCACCACCCCACCCGGCACCCCGCACCACGGCACCGCGCTCAGCCCCGACCAGGAGCGGTTCGTCCGCGCAGCCGACACCTTCTTCATCGCGACCGTCGCCCCCGACGGCGCCGACGCGAGCCACCGAGGAGGCCACCCCGGCTTCGTACGGGTCGACTCGCCCACGGAACTCAGCTGGCGGGACTATCCCGGCAACGCGATGTTCCTGACCCTCGGCAATCTGGAGACCGACGACCGCGCGGGCCTGCTCTTCCTCGACTGGCACACCGGCACCACGGTCCGCCTGACCGGTCGCGCCCACACCACGTACGGCCCGGACGGGGTCCGTACCACCCGCTTCCGTATCGAGCGGACCGTCGAGACCCCGTCCGCCAGCCCCCTGCGCTGGTCCCACCCCGAGTACTCGCCCGCCAACCCCCTGGACTCCTGAATGGCATCCGCCCCCGCCCGCCCCCACCCCCGTGCCATGGCCACGGCCACCTCCGTCAGCGTCGCGGCCCTGCTCGCCCTCGTCGCGCTCGGCGCCGTGCTGCACCAGCCCCTGCTGATCCCACCCCTGGCCGCCAGCATGGCGCTCGTCGCCGGGGCGCCCGATCTGCCGCTCTCCCAACCCCGCTCGGTCGTCGGCGGCCAGCTCCTCTCCGCGCTCACCGGCTTCTCCGTGCTGCTCGTCGCCGGACCAGGCCTCTGGAGCGCGGCGCTCGCCGGCGGTCTCGCGCTCGGCGTCATGATGGCGGCCCGCACCCCGCACTCGCCCGCCGCCGCGACGGCCGTGATCGTCGCCCTTCAGAATCCGCCGTTCTGGAGCTTCCTCGCCCTGCTCGCCCTTGCGAGCGTGCTGCTCGTCGCCGTCGGCCTCGCGGGCGCCCGGGCAGCCGGGCGGACGTACCCGGCGTACTGGCTCTAACCTCGGCTCATGAAACAGGAGTTGAGGGTGGCGGCCTACGCCGTGTGCGTCCGTGACGACGAGGTGCTCCTCGCCCGTTGGGTGGACAGAGCAGGGGCCAAGCGGTGGACCCTGCCCGGCGGAGGGATGGACCACGGCGAGGAGCCGGTCGACACCGTCGTCCGCGAGGTCGAGGAGGAGACCGGGTACGTCACCGAGCCGGTCGCCCTGCTCGGCATCGACTCGATCCGCCGCGGATGGCTGCGTCGGCTCGCCGGGCCAGGGGACTTCCAGGGACTGCGGATCATCTACGAGGCCCGGGTCACCGGCGGCGAACTACGCAACGAGATCGGCGGTTCCACCGACCTCGCCGCCTGGCATCCGCTCGCCGCCGTGCCCGACCTCGAACGCGTCGAACTCGTCGACATCGGGCTCCAGCTGTGGCGTGAGCGGCCCCCGGTCGGACGCTCCCGCCTCGCCGATCCGGCGAACGGCTGAATCTCGCTCAACCCCCGAAACGCCCTCAACCCGCCGCCCGAACGCGGGGTCCCCTTCCGTGACCGCAGAACACGACAGGGGAGCTCGCACGATGTCAGCCGTACGTACCGCACGCACCGCCCGTACCGTCCTCGCCGCCACCGCCGTGGCAGCGCTCACCGTTGGAGCGCTCGCCGCGCCCGCCGTCGCGGCCACCGCGCCGGAGAAGCCGGACCACACCGCCACCCAGCAGGCCCTCGACGCGGCGGTCGAGGCGGGCGTGCCCGGCGCCGTCGCCCAGACCCGGTCCGGCCGCACCGGCTGGACCGGGACGGCCGGTGAGCGCGGCGGCGAGGACCGCTACCGGGTCGGTTCCATCACCAAGACCTTTGTCGCCACGGTCCTCCTCCAGCTCCAGGCCGAGGGCCGCCTCGACCTCGACGACCCCGTCGAGAAGTGGCTGCCCGGCGTGGTCCGCGGCAACGGCCACGACGGCCGCAAGATCACCATCCGTCAACTCCTCAACCACACCAGCGGGATCTACAGCTACACCGCTGACACCGGATTCCAGGAGAAGGTCTTCGGTCCCGGCTTCCTGGAACACCGTTACGACACCTGGACCCCGCGGCAGCTCGTCGCGATCGCGATGACCCACAAGCCGGACTTCACCCCCGGCACCGCCTGGACCTACTCCAACACCAACTTCGTCCTGGCGGGCATGGTGATCGAGAAGGCGACCGGTCGTCCGTACGGCAAGGAGGTCGAGCGGCGGATCGTCAAGCCGCTGAAGCTGCGTGCCACCAGCGTGCCCGGGACGACCGTGACGATGCCGAAGCCGAGTTCACGGGCGTTCTCGAAGCTCGCGGTCGACGAGAACGCGACGACGATCCACGACGTCACCGAGCTGAACCCGAGCCTCGCGGGCGCGGCCGGCGAGATGATCTCCGACTCCAACGATCTGCAGACCTTCTACCGGGCCCTGCTCAAGGGCACGTTGCTGCCCAGGGCCGAGATGCGCGAGATGACGAAGGCCGTTCCCGTCAGCGCGGAGGACCCGGAGTTCCACTACGGCCTCGGGCTGATGCAGACGAAGCTGAGCTGCGGCAAGGAGGTGTGGGGCCACGGCGGTGGCATTCACGGCTCGTCGTCGGAGGCCGTCGCCACCAGGGACGGCGAGCACTCGCTCGCCATGAACTTCAACGCGGACTGGGCGGGCGACAGCCGGACCGTCATCGAGGCCGAGTTCTGCGGCTGATCCCCGTCCCGACGGGTCACCGGGGCAGGACGACGACGTAGGCGGCGGGCTGCCGGTCCGACGCGGCCATCAAGGCCGTACGGACCACGGTGGCCTGCTGGTCCATCGCCTCGCGCAGTTTGCGCGGGGTGATGTGGACGACCGTGATGCCGAGCCGCTCCAGATGCTCGCGCTTACGGGTGTACTCGGACCACAGCGCGTCGTCGTCCTGTCGTGGCGCCCGGGTGTCCAGCTCCACCGCCACCGCCTGGTCCGGCCAGTACGCGTCGAGACCGCCGAGGTGCGGCCCGCCGGGCAGCCGCAGATCCACGTTCCACAGCGGGTCGGGCAGGGCGAACTCCCGCACCATCTCGTACAGCCGCTCCTCGGCGATGCTCCGGCCCTCCGCGAGCAGCGAGTCCACGGCGTCCACCACATGCGGCCGGGTGAGCAGCCGTGCCCGGTTCAACTCCCGTACCACCACACCGGGTTCGCAGTGCCCGCCGCGCACCGCCTCGGTGAGCAGCCGGCGCACCACGCCCGCGTCGGTCAGGTGGGACACGGCGTCGGCGAGGGCCCGGGCGACCGGGGCGACCGGCACCCCGGTGAGCTCCAGCGGCTCGGGCATGTCCTGGGCGCGCTCCACCCGGACCCAGGCGGTGGACCGCAATCGGCGGGTGCGCGGCACCAGGACGTCGATCCGGTCCAGGGAGAGCAGTGGGGGAGCGGACGAGAAGCGGTGCAGGGTGAGCGCGGCGAGCCCGGTGATCACCGCGTCGGGGCTCTGGGAGGGCACCACGCCGGAGCGGCGGGCGTAGAGGAGCGCGGCCTGCAGCCGCTCCTCGCTGGTGGGCTGTCCCGGGTGTGGCAGGAAGACGCCGGGCAGGATCTGCTGCCATCCGCCGCCCGGCCGGCAGCGCGCGGCGATCTCGGCTCCGGTCATCCCCTGGGCGCGCAACTGGGAGGCAGACACGGCGCGTTGGTGGTTCTCCGAGTGAGGGGGGAGGGGGAGCGGGCGGGGGCTGATGGGGGTGTTGTGGTTCATGACGGGGGTCTTCCGCTCCCCGAGCCTCCGCTAACCGCTGTTACAAGCGCGTCACCAAACCGGGACAAGCTCGCCCTAAAGTACGCGCGTTCGAGTGCCGAATAGGCGCGACCGCCGCCCTTCCCCATCCGTGATGGGCAATCGTTCCGCAGGGGCTGGGGGACACCCCACGCCACCTGCGGAACGATTGGCCACAGCGTGCGTCAGGCTGCCCCGTCACACGCCTGCGCCCGCAGCGCCCTCGCCAGGTCGTCCCGCGACTCCAGGACCAGCCGGCGCAGCGCGGGCGCCGCGTCCTCGTGCGCGGACAGCCACGCGTCCGTCGCCGCGAGCGTGGACTCGTCGTCCTGGAGGCCGGGGAACAGCCCCCGGACCACGTCCATGCCGATCTGGATCGACCGCTCGGCCCACACCCGCTCGATCGCGGCGAAGTACTTCTCCGCGTACGGCGCGATCAGCTCCCGCTGCGAGGGCTGTGCGAAGCCCGCGATCGTCGCCTCCACCAGCGCGTTCGACAGCGTGTCCGACTCGACGACCTGCGCCCACGCCTGCGCCTTGACCGCCGCCGAGGGCCGGGCCGCCAGACAGCGGACCTGGTGGCGCTTGCCGGTCGCCGTGTCGTCGAGGGTCAGCTCCTCGGCGATCCGGGTCTCGTCCGCCCGGCCGTGCGTGGCCAGCGGCTCCAGGAACGACCAGCGCAGCTCCTGGTCGACCTCGAGGCCGTCGATCCTCGCCGTACCGTCGAGCAGACCCTCCAGGAGCTGGAAGTCCGCGTCCGAGGCGGCCGTCGCCGCGAAGAACCGCGCCCAGGTCAGCTGGTGCTCGCTGCCCGGCTCGGCCACGCGCAGCTCGCGCAGCCCGCCTTCGGCGAGCAGCCGGCCGCCCTCCGCACGCCACTCGGGCGCCGCGTAGTGCGTGACCGCCGAGCGCGCCCAGGCATGCACCATCTGGAGCACGCCGATGTCCGTCTCACGGCCGGCGAACTCCAGTGCCACCGCGACGAAGTCCCGGGCCGGCATCAGACCGTCCCGCGTCAGGTTCCACAGCGCCGACCAGCACAGGGCGCGGGCCAGCGGGTCGGTGATGTCGCCGAGGTGCGCCCGCAGAGTGGCCAGCGAACCCTCGTCGAAACGGATCTTGCAGTAGGTCAGGTCGTCGTCGTTGACGAGCACCAGGTCGGGCCTGGCCGACCCGGCCAGCTCGGCCACGACCGTCCGCGCGCCGACGACATCGGCCTCGGCCCGCGCGTACCGCACGAGTTCGCCGTCGACCGAGAGCTTGTACAGGCCGACGGCCGCCCGGTGCGGGCGCCCCGCCGACGGAGTCGGCTGATCGAGCGCGGCGTCCCCGCCCTGGACGACGGCCAGCTCGGTGATCCGGCCCTCGGCGTCGTACGTCACCTCCGGCGTCAGCGTGTTGACGCCCGAGGTCTGCAGCCAGGCCCGCGACCACGCCTTCATGTCGCGCCCGGAGGTCTCCTCCAGGACCGACAGCAGGTCGGCGAGACGCGTGTTCCCGTACGCGTGCCGCTTGAAGTAGCGGCGCGCGCCCTCCAGGAAAGCGTCCCGGCCCGCGTACGCCACCAGCTGCTTCAGGACCGAGGCGCCCTTGGCGTACGTGATGCCGTCGAAGTTCAGCTTGGCGTCCTCCAGGTCACGGATGTCGGCCGTGATCGGGTGCGTGGACGGCAGCTGGTCGGCGCGGTACGCCCACGACTTGCGGCTGTTGGCGAAGGTCACCCAGCTGTTGGTGAAGCGGGTCGCCTCCGCGAGCGAGAACGAGCCCATGAAGTCGGCGAAGGACTCCTTCAGCCACAGGTCGTCCCACCACACCATGGTGACCAGGTCGCCGAACCACATGTGCGCCATCTCGTGCAGGATGACGTTCGCCCGGCGCTCGTACGCCGCCTGCGTCACCTTGCCGCGGTAGATGTACTCCTCGCGGAAGGTCACCATGCCCGGGTTCTCCATCGCGCCGAGGTTGTACTCGGGGACGAAGGCCTGGTCGTACTTCCCGAAGGGGTACGGGTAGTCGAAGTTGTCGTGGAAGAAGTCGAAGCCCTGCTTGGTGATCAGGAAGACGTCGTCCGCGTCGAAGTGCTTGGCGAGCCCCTTGCGGCACATCGCGCCGAGCGGGATCTCGATGTCCCCACGCTTGTACGTGTCGGTGACGTAGTGGTACGGCCCGGCCACGACGCAGGTGATGTACGTGGAGATCGCCGCCGTCTCGGCGAACCGCCACACCCCCTCGGCGCCCTGCTCGCCCACTCCGTTCGACCAGACCGTCCAGCCCTCGGGCGCGGTCACCTCGAAGCGGTACGGGGCCTTGAGGTCGGGCTGCTCGAAATTGGCGAAGACCCGACGGGCGTCGGCCGGCTCGTACTGCGTGTAGAGGTAGACCTCGCCGTCCTCCGGGTCGACGAAGCGGTGCATGCCCTCGCCGGTCCGGCTGTAGGCGCACTGCGCGTCCACCACCAGAACGTTCTCGTCGGCGAGGCCGTCCAGTGCGATCCGCGCACCGTCGAAGACGACGGCCGGGTCGAGCGCGCGCCCGTTCAGCTCGACGGAGGTCACGGCCGGGGCGATCAGGTCCGCGAAGGTGGCGGAGCCCGTGCCGGTACGGCGGAAGCGGATCGTCGTCACCGAGCGGAAGGTGCGTACCTCTTCTCCCGACTCGCCGACCGCCGACCGCAGATCGAGGGCGACCTCGTACCCGTCGACGGACAGCAGCGCGGCCCGCTCGCGGGCCTCGTCGCGGGACAGATTCTCACCGGGCACGGTCACTCCTTCGTGGCGCCTTCGAAACAGCACCGATCCTCCCATGTGCCACTGACGGACGGCACTCGGGGAATGTCTCCGCCGACCGATGGTGTTGCCCCGTCTGGCGCATAGACATCCGTCCCTGAGGAGTGACATGTCCGAGAGCAGGACCACCGCCGACTTCTGGTTCGATCCGCTGTGCCCCTGGGCCTGGATGACCTCCCGCTGGATGCTGGAGGTCGAGAAGGTGCGCCCGGTCGACGTGCGCTGGAAGGTGATGAGCCTGGCCGTCCTCAACGAGAACAGGCTCGACGAGGTCCCTGCCGAGTACCGGGAGATGCTGGAGACCAAGGCCTGGGGCCCCGTCCGTGTGGTCATAGCGGCCCAGCAGCTGCACGGCGACGAGGTGGTCGGCAAGCTCTACACGGCGCTCGGCACCCGCTTCCACAACAACGGCGAGGGCCCCACGCGCGAGGCGATCTCGGCGGCCCTCGCGGACGTCGGCCTGCCGGCCGAGCTGGTGGACTACGCGGACAAGGACACCTACGACACCGAGCTGCGCGCCTCCCACAAGGAGGGCATCGACAAGGTCGGCCAGGACGTCGGCACGCCGGTCATCTCCGTCCCGGACGCGGACGGTGACCAGGTCGCCTTCTTCGGCCCGGTCGTGACGCCGACCCCGCGCGGCGAGGCGGCGGCCCGGCTGTGGGACGGCACCCTGCTCGTGGCCTCGACGCCCGGCTTCTACGAGATCAAGCGCACGCGGACGGCGGCGCCGAGCTTCGAGTAGCCCGAAACCGAACGACCCCCGCGATTCGCCCCCAGAGCTGCCTCTGGGGGCCCAGTCATCGCGGGGGTCGTTCTCTTTTCGGCCTGCCCCGTGAAGGTTGAGAAGACGATCACGAGCAGGACGAGCGGGGCCGATCAGATGGAGATCAGCGGGACGGACGTCCTGGCGGCCTGGTAGCGCTTGTTCACGTCCTGCCAGTTGACGACCTGCCACATGGCCTCGATGAAGTCCACCTTCTGGTTCTTGTACTGCAGGTAGAAGGCGTGCTCCCAGGCGTCGAAGACCAGCACGGGGATCGAGCCCTGGCCGACGTTGCCCTGGTGGTCGTAGACCTGCTCGACGATCAGCCGGCCGCTGATCGGCTCGTACGCGAGGACACCCCAGCCGGAGCCCTGGGTGGTCGCGGAGGCCTTGGTCAGCTGGGCCTTGAACTTGGCGAAGGAGCCGAAGGACTCGGCGATCGCGTCGGCCAGCTCGCCCACCCCGTCGGTGGCCAGCGGCTCGCCGCCGCCACCGTCCTTCGGGCTGTCCATGTTGTTCCAGTAGATGCTGTGGAGGATGTGCCCGGAGAGATGGAACGCGAGGTTCTTCTCCAGGCCGTTGATCGCGCCCCACTGCTCCTTGTCGCGCGCCTCTTCCAGCTGCTCCAGGGTGTCGTTCGCACCCTTGACGTAGGCGGCGTGGTGCTTGTCGTGGTGCAGCTCGATGATCTGCGGATTGATCACCGGCTCCAGCGCCGCGTAGTCGTACGGCAGTTCCGGAAGGGTGTAGATCGCCATGTGCCGAGCCTCTCGCTGCTGGTGCTTATTGCAATCTATATGCAACTGCAGGCTAACAGCAGTAGTGCCTCGAAGTTGATCAGCCCTTGGGCCTAGGACTCGTGGCGTGAAACCCCCGGAAAGCACGGAACCCCCGGACCGACAGGCCCGGGGGTTCTCGTACGTCCATGCCGTGGTCAGGCGTCCTGCGACACCGGACCGCGCACCTTCTGCAGGACGAAGCCGATCACCGCGAGCAGCACCGTGAGGGCGCCCGTCCAGTACAGCTGGACCCGCGTGCCCTCCTCGCGGGCCATCAGGAAGAAGATCGTGGCCATGCCGGCCAGCGCCACCCACGTCAGCACCGGGAACGCCCACATCTTCACGACCAGCTTCTCGGGCGCCTCGCGCTCGGTCCGGCGGCGCAGCAGCAGCTGCGAGACGGCGATGAAGAACCAGACGACGAGGATGATCGCGCCGATGGTGTTCAGGAGCCAGATGAAGATGTCGTTCGGCCGCCAGTAGCTCAGCAGCACGCAGAGGAAGCCGAAGACCGAGGAGACGAGCACCGCGGGTCGCGGCACCCCGCCGAACGTACGGCCCAGCGCCTTCGGGCCCTGGCCGCGGGCGACCAGCGAGGTGGCCATCCGGGAGGCGCCGTAGATGTTGGCGTTCATGGCCGACAGCAGGGCGATCAGCACGACCACGTTCATGATCTGGCCGGCGGCCGGGATGCCCAGGTGGTCGAGGGTGGCCACGTACGGGCCCTTCTCGACGACCGCCTTGTCACCCCACGGGACGAGCGTGACGATGACCGCCATCGAGCCGATGTAGAAGAGCGCGATGCGCCACATCGCCGTACGGACCGCCTTGGCGACGCCCTGGACGGGGTGCTCGGACTCGGCGGCGGCGATGGTGACGGTCTCCAGACCGCCGTACGCGAACACCGAGGCGAGCAGTCCGACGATCAGCCCCTCGGAGCCGTTGGGGAAGAACCCGCCGTCACCGGTGAGGTTCGCGGTGCCGGGGGCGTCCGTGCCGGGCAGCACACCGACGATGGCGAGCACACCGATGCCCAGGAAGAGGGCGATCGCGCCGACCTTGAGCGCGGCGAACCAGAACTCGAACTCGCCGAAGTTCTTCACCGCCGCCAGGTTGGTCCCGCAGAACACCAGCATGAAGAGGGCCACCCAGGCCCACTCCGGGGTGCCCGGGAACCAGCCGGTCATGATCTTCGCCGCGCCGATGCCCTCCAGGCCGACGGCCACGCAGAGCAGGAACCAGAAGGCCCAGCCCGCGGTGAAGCCGGCCCACGGGCCGATCGCACGCTCGGCGTGGACGGAGAACGAGCCGGAGGCCGGGTTCGCCGCCGACATCTCGCCGAGCATCCGCATGACGAGCATGACGAGCAGACCGGAGATGGCGTAGGCGACCACGATCGAGGGACCGGCGGCGGCGATACCGGCTCCGGAGCCGACGAAGAGGCCGGCGCCGATGACGCCACCGAGGGCGATCATCGAGAGATGGCGCTGCTTGAGGCCGTGCGTGAGTCCCTGTGAGGGGGGCGCCTGGTCGTCCTTGCGGTCGACGGGCTCGGGCGCGGTGGTCCGTGACATGGGCCGCCCTGTTCATTGGCTGAGACGGGGGAACGGCCCACAGTCTGAGTGGGCGCCCCGCTTACAGGGAACAGATGTCCGCTATACGGTCACGACCTTCACACAAAGTGAAGGATCATGACCGAACCGTACGTAGCTCCCGCAGCCACGCCACCAGCAGGACGGCCCCGGTGGCCCCGGCCGACCACAGCACCTGCGGCCGCGCCGTCTCGTCGGTCAGCATCAGCATCAGGACCGCCGCCATCGCGGCCAGCGCCGTCCAGGTCAGCCACGGGAAGCCCCACATCTTCAGCATCAGGGTCTCCGGCGCCTCGCGCTCGATCCGGCGGCGCAGCTTCAGCTGGGAGACCGCGATCAGGGCCCACACGAAGAGAAGCACGGCGCCGACCGCGTTGAGCATGTAGAGGAAGACCGAATCCGGCCACTTCAGATTCAGCAGTACGGAGACGAAGCCGAAGGCCACCGACGCGAGCACCGCCCGGCGCGGCACACTGCCGCCCGAGACCTTCAGCAGCCCCTTCGGCGCCTCGCCGCGCTCGGCGAGCGAGAAGATCATCCGTGACGAGCCGTACAGGTTCGCGTTGAGCGCCGAGAGCAGCGCCACGAAGACCACGACGTTCATGATCTGGCCGGCCGCCGGGACACCGATCGAGTCGAGCACGGCGACGTACGGCGACTGGCCGGGCTTCATCGAGGTCCAGGGCAGCAGGGTCACGATGACCAGCATCGAGCCGACGTAGAACAAGAGGATCCGCCACACGGCGCTCCGTACCGCCCGCGCCACGTTGCGCGCCGGGTCGTCCGACTCCGCGGCCGCGATCGTGACGACCTCCAGGCCGCCGAAGGCGAAGACGACGGCGAGCACACCGGAGACCACGCCCTCCCAGCCGTGGGGCAGGAAACCGCCCTGGCCGGTCAGATTGGTCATCCCCACCGGATCCGTGTCCGGCAGCCGGCCGACGATCGCCAGCGTCCCCAGGATCAGGAAGAGGACGATCGCGCCGACCTTGAGCGCGGCGAACCAGAACTCGAACTCGCCGAAGTTCTTCACCGCCGCGAGGTTGGCGACGGTGAACACGATCATGAAGATCAGGACCCAGCCCCACTGCGGGACCCCCGGCACCCAGTCGTGTGCGATCCGCGCCGCGCCCGTCGCCTCCACCGCCAGGACGACGACCAGCAGGAACCAGTACAGCCAACCCACCGAGAAGCCCGCCCAGCGGCCGAGTGCCCGCTCGGCGTGGACGGAGAAGGCTCCCGAGGCCGGCATGGCCGCCGACATCTCGCCGAGCATCCGCATGACCAGCATCGCGAGCGCGCCCGCGATCAGATACGACAGGACGATGCCGGGCCCGGCGACCACGATGCCCGCGCCCGAGCCGACGAAGAGCCCGGCCCCGATCACTCCGCCGAGCCCGAGCATCGTCAGATGACGCTGCTTCAGGCCGTGGGAGAGCGGCTCCGGTTCGGGGGCGAGGGGGGCCGAGGCGGCAGGCGGTGCGTCGTGCATGAGAGGCTCGTGCCTTCGGAAGCGTTCATGGAGCATTTATGGAGAACCCACAGTCTCGCCGCTGAGCGGCCCCTGGCGCAAAATGGCCCTCTTGCCAGCTCTTCGCCGTGACAAGCGTCACGTGGCGCGAGGTGTGGATCCCGTTCTTTGTTTGATCTCGACGAAGGGCCCAACCTCCCCTTTGTGGGCGGCTGATGGTGATCGAGCGTTCACTCCTCGACTACGGTCGATCCGTCCCCGTACACCTTCACCCCCCCCGCGGAGTACCGATGAGCACCGCCGTCGCCCCTGTCCGTTCCCTCCGCTCCGGGACGGTTCTCGCCGACCTGCTGCCGTCCAGCCGCGCCCGTGACATCGCACTCGTCGTCGGCGGCGCCGCCCTCACCGGCATCGCCGCGCAGATCGCCGTCCCGGTCCCCGGCTCCCCGGTCCCCGTCTCCGGCCAGACCTTCGCGGCCCTGCTCGTCGGCACGGCGCTCGGCGCCCGTCGCGGCTTCCTCTCCCTGGCGCTGTACACGCTCGTCGGCATGGCGGGCGTGCCGTGGTTCGCGCAGGCGTCCTCGGGCTGCGCGATGCCGTCCTTCGGCTACGTCCTCGGCATGTTGCTCGCCGCCACCGTCGTCGGCGCCCTCGCGCGACGCGGAGCCGACCGCTCCGTGCTCCGCACCGCGGGCACGATGGCGCTCGGCTCCGTGATCATCTACGCGGTCGGCGTGCCGTACCTGGCCCTCGCCACCGGCATGTCGTTCTCGCAGGCGGTCGCCGCCGGCCTGACCCCGTTCCTGATCGGCGACGCGCTCAAGGCCGCGCTGGCGATGGGCGTGCTGCCGACCGCGTGGAAGCTCATCGGCCGGAAGGGCTGACAAGGACCGTCAAGAGGTGACGGTGGTCGGCGCCCGGGGTGGTCAGCCCCGCCCGTTCCGCCGGAAGAGGTTCGCCGGGTCGAGTTCCGACTTCAGCCGGGCGAGCCTCTTCCGCGTTTCCGCGTCGTACAGCCCCTCCGTCCGCTCTCCGTCGCCGAAGACGAAGTTGAGCGCCCGGCCGAGCCTTCGGGGTGCCAAGGCCGCCTCCACGCGCGCGTGGAGCTCACGCACCGGGCCCGTGCCCTCCGCGTCCAGCGGGTACAGCGCCCGCACCAGGAAGCCCGCCTCGCGGTACGGCACGGAGTTCGGCCGCTCCACGGCCAGCGCCCCGCCCAGGTGGTTGATCTGCACGACCGCCATCCGCCCGGCCTTCGGCCCGGTCAGTTCGAGGACCGAGGCGGCCGCGTCGACGTCCAGCTCGCTCACCAGGATCCCGTCGCCCCAGTAGGCGTGCGGGAAGTCCGGGTCGCTGTGGATCGTGTGGCTCTCGGTGTACGGCATCTCCCGCAGCGAGTCGCCGAGCGCGGAACCGATCGCCCGCAGCGGGGCCACGAGCCGCTCGCCCTCGGCCGCCTCCCCGGTGAAGGCGATCCGCACGGAGATCACGTACCGACCGCGCAGATGCGGCGGAAGCGCCGGGATGTCGGGGTGGACCAGGGCGGCCAGGGACGAGGTCAGGGCGTCCGGCAGGGCCGCGGTCCACTCCACGTACGCCCGTAGGACCGAGGCCGGGTCGATCTCGGCGCCGTCGAAGGCGATCGCCCCGCCGTAGATCCGGGCGACCGGGACCAGGCCGACCTCCAGGGCCGTGACCACGCCCAGACCGTGCCCGCCGCCGAGCAGCCCCGCGAACAGTTCCGGATCGCTCGCCCCGGTCACCTCGCGCAGGGCGCCGTCGGCCGTGACCAGTTCCAGGGACCGCACATGGTCGGCGGTCCAGCCGAACTCCCTGGCGAGGATCCCGAGCCCACCGCCCAAGGTGTACGAGACCGCCCCGACGCCCGGCGCCGAGCCGTTCAGCGGGGCGAGGCCGTGCGGGGCGGCCGCCTGGACGACCTGCCCCCAACGCACCCCCGCCGCCACGCGCGCGGTGCGTGCCTCGACGTCGACCCGGACCTCGTCCATCCGCCGGGTGGTGATCAGCACCCCGTCCTCGGCCGCGCCGGGCAGCCCGTGCCCCGTCGCCCGGACGCCGACCGGCAGTCCGCGCGCGGCGGCGTAGGAGACGGCCGCCCGGACCTCCTCGGCGTCGGTGGCCCCGACGATCAGCTCGGGGCGGACGGCGAAGCCGGTCTGGAAGCCGGCGAGTTCCTCGTCGTACCCGGCGTCGCCGGGGCGGAAGACGTACTGGGCGGCAGCGGCGATGGACATGGAAAGGCTCTCCGTTCCCGAGGTGATCGGTGTACGGAGAGCCTCCCGTGAATACCTGACAGCGTCCGTCAGGTATGGAATCAGGCGTCGATCTCGTCCCGCGTGGCCTTCTTGAACCGGTCCTTGACCAGCGCCACGGCCAGCACCAGGGCGGCCACCAGCAGGGAGAGCACGACCTGCTCACGCGCGCTGCCGCCGTCGTAGATCATGTAGCCGAGGACGAAGACGATCATCGCGATGGTCGCCCAGGTCAGGTACGGGAAGAGCCACATCTTCACGACCAGCTTCTCGGGCGTCTCGCGCAGGATGATCCCGCGCATCCGCAGCTGGGTCACACAGATGACCAGCCAGACGAAGAGCGCGACCGCACCGGAGGAGTTCAGCAGGAACGCGAAGACGGTGTCGGGCCACTGGTAGTTGAAGAAGACCGCGACGAAGCCGAAGACGACGGACGAGAGGATCGCGGCCGTCGGCACGCCCCGCTTGTTGGTCTTGGCGAACGCCTTCGGCGCGTCGCCGCGCCGGCCGAGCGAGAAGGCCATGCGGGAAGCGGTGTAGAGACCCGAGTTCAGGCAGGAGAGGACGGCCGTGAGCACGATCACGTTCATGACCTGGCCGGCGTGCGGGATGCCGATGGAGTCGAGGGCGGCGACGTACGAGCCCTTCTCGACGATCGACTTGTCGTTCCACGGCAGCAGGGTCAGGACGACGAAGATCGAGCCCAGGTAGAAGACGCCGATCCGCCAGATCACGCTGTTGGTGGCCTTGGTGACGGCCTTCTGCGGGTCCTCGGACTCGCCGGCGGCGAGGGTGACGATCTCGCTGCCCATGAAGGAGAAGACGACCATCAGCACACCAGTGAGGATCGCGCCCGCGCCCATCGGGAAGAAGCCCCCGGCGTCGGAGAGGTGCGCGAAGCCCGCGCCCGGGTTGTCCGAGCCCGGCAGCACGCCGAAGACGGCGAGGAAGCCCACGACGACGAACGCGGCGATCGCGACGACCTTGATGCCGGCGAACCAGAACTCGAACTCGCCGTACGAGGAGACGGAGGCGAGGTTCGTCGCCGTCAGCACGACCATGACGATGAGCGCCCAGGCCCACTGCGGCACGGCCGGGATCCAGCTCTCCAGGATCACCGCGCCCGCGGTCGCCTCGACGGCGAGCACCACGACCCAGAAGAACCAGTACAGCCAGCCGATGGTGAAGCCGGCCCAGCGGCCCAGCGCCTGGTCGGCGTAGGCGGAGAAGGAGCCGGACGACGGGCGGGCGGCCGCCATCTCGCCGAGCATCCGCATCACGAAGACGACCATGGCGCCGACGAGCGCGTAGGAGAGAAGGATCGCGGGACCGGCCGCGGCGATGCCGGAGCCGGAGCCGACGAACAGACCGGCGCCGATGACGCCACCGATGGCGATCATCGAGAGGTGGCGGTTCTTGAGACCGGCCTTGAGCCCGTCGGACTGCTGGGAATCACCGGTGTTGCCGGTGGTCCCGCCTTCCTTCGTAAGGGTCGGCTGCGTGTTCATGAACGCTTTCCTTCGTGTGGGGGGCGCTCGGGTCGCGAGCCCGAGCATTCAACACCGGGGGACGGGGTGATCGGAAGGGCCGATTCCGATTCGTTGTGTAAGGGCCGAAGGTCCGCACGGACGCGGACGAAGGCCCCGACCCCGCTGACCGCTACCCAGGCCCCGCCGTGCCACACTCGGATCCATGCGCGTGTACCTCGGCTCCGACCATGCCGGCTTCGAACTCAAGAACCACCTCGTCGAGTGGCTGAAGGCCCATGGCCACGAGCCCGTCGACTGTGGTCCCCACATCTACGACGCCCTGGACGACTACCCGCCGTTCTGCCTGCGCGCCGCCGAGAAGACGGCCGCGGACCCGGACAGCCTGGGCATCGTCATCGGCGGCTCCGGCAACGGCGAGCAGATCGCCGCGAACAAGGTGAAGGGGGTGCGCGCCGCCCTCGCCTGGAGCGAGCAGACCGCCGCCCTCGGCCGCGAGCACAACAACGCCAACGTCGTCTCCATCGGCGGCCGGATGCACACCCAGGAAGAGGCGACGAAGTTCGTCGAGATCTTCCTGAGCACCCCGTACTCCGGTGACGAGCGTCACACCCGCCGGATCGACATGCTCTCCGCGTACGAGACGACCGGCGAGCTCCCCGCGATCCCGGCCCACCACCCGCAGGAGCCGACCGCCTGATGCCCGAGGGGCACACGATCCACCGACTGGCCGCCGACTACCGGGAACGGTTCGGCGGCCGGTCCGTGCGGGTGACCAGCCCGCAGGGCAAGTTCACGGACTCGGCGGCGCTGCTCGACGGCGCGGTCCTGGACTCCACCGAGGCCCACGGCAAGCACCTCTTCCTCGGCTTCCCCGGGGAGGAGTGGGTCCACATCCACCTGGGCCTCTTCGGCAAGGTGAACTTCGGCGACGCCCCGGCCCCGCCGCCCACGGACACCGTGCGGCTGCGGCTCGCGAACCCCGAGGCGTACGTCGACCTGCGCGGCCCCACCACGTGCGCCCTGATCACGGACGCCGAGAAGCGGGCGATACACGACCGTCTGGGCCCGGACCCGCTCCGGGAGGACGACGACCCCGCCAAGGCGTGGAACCGGATCTCCAAGTCCCGCACGACGATCGCGGCCCTGCTCATGGACCAGAAGGTCATCGCGGGCGTCGGGAACGTGTACCGCGCGGAGGTCCTCTTCCGGCACGGCATCGACCCGTACCGGGCGGGCAAGGATCTGACGCGCCGCGAATGGACCGCGATCTGGACCGACCTCGTGGGACTGATGCGCGAGGGCGTCCGCCTGAACCGCATCGACACGGTCCGCCCCGAGCACACCCCCGAGGCGATGGGCCGCCCGCCACGCGTGGACGACCACGGCGGCGAGGTCTACGTCTACCGCCGCGCCCCCCAGCCCTGCCACGTCTGCGGCACGGAAATCCGCACGGCGGACCTGTCGGCCCGCAACCTCTTCTGGTGCCCGGGCTGCCAAACGCGCTGACGCGCGGGGAGCACCCACCCCACCCCCTGGTGGGCGCGTCCGCCCCTATGCCCCCGCGAGGCCGGCGCTAGAACCCGTGCGGCAACCACGGCGCCACGGGCGACCCGAACGCGACGGACGCCTCCACGAGGGTCCCGTCGCGAAGCTCCCGCACCCTCCCGGCCGCGGCCAGAGACGTCAAGCTCACGCCCCCCAGATACGCCGCCCCCAACTCCCGTACGGACAACGCAAGATCCGCCGGATCCTCCGTCCGTACACACACCGCCCCCTCCGGCCCCCCGGTCAACCGCCACCGCCCCTCGTTCCAAGGACAGAACGCGTCGGCGACCTCGAACACCACATCCACCGCCACCTGATACGTCCGCGCAGCCAACGCCGCGCCGACGTCCACCAGACGCAGATGCAGCGAGTCCCGCTGCGCCGGCGCGCAGCGCCGGATGTCACTCACCAGGTGCAGCCACGCGTCGTCCACCGGCCGGCCGTGGACCGTCACCGAGGACGTCAGGTCGATCGAGCAGAGGAACCGCCACAGCGCCGCCTCCGCCGCCGGATCCAGCGCCCCCAGATCCTTCAGCAGCACACTGCCGTCGGGCCCGCTCTGCGACCACTCCGGCTTGATCGCGTACAGCGCGTACCCGACGACCTCCCCGTCCCGCTCCGCCAGCACGCACTGCTTCGGCGAGGCCCCGCCCCGCTCGCTCTCCGGGTCGAGCAGCGGCAGCCGCTCCCACTCCGGCCTGCGGGCCAGCATTCCGGGCCGGCGCGGCACCAGCCGCGCGTAGACCGCCTCGCACGCCGCGGCCGCCTTCGCCGGATCGGCCTGCCGCAGCACCACCTCGTCCGTACCCTCCGGCACGGTGAGCCGCACCCGGGTCGTGTCGATCGTCGCCCGCGTCTGATAGGTGGCGATGCCGTAGCCGAAGCGCCCGTAGATCTCCGGCTCCGAGGCCGTCAGCACGGCCAGCGGTTCTCCCCACGCCCGTACGTCGTCGAGCTGACGTCGCATCATCGAGCTGAGGATCCCGCGCCGCCGGTGCGTCGCGGCCACGCTCACCATCGTGACGCCCGCCGTCGGCACGAGCGCGCCACCGGGTACGGACATCCGGAACGTGAACGCGCCCGCCGTGCCGACACAGCTCTCACCGTCCCAGACACCGAGCGAGCGGTCGAATTCGGTCAAGTCCCGCCAGAGCTGCCGTTCCTCCGGAGCCTCCGCGACGCCCCCGAAGGCGAGCACCAGGTTCTCGTACCAGTCGTCCCACTCGGCCGGGTCCAGCACGCGCAGTTCAGTCGTCATATGCCATCGATATCAGCGCCCACCGGCCCGACGCGACCCGATTTCACGTGCAATGTCTCAGGGGTCCCCCTGCGCGAGGTCCGACCGGGTGGATAGGGTCCAGGCCAATGAGAAGTCGCGTGGGTGTCGCCTCGTACTCGGCCCGGATGCGCAGGAGCGCACACCGGGTCCGCATCTCCCTGCGCAAGTCCGGTGTCGACTACTTCCGGGGCGAGGGCTCCGACTGGGTCGCGTTCGCCGGGCTGCTGCTGACCATCCCGGCGATCACCGTCGGCACCCTCGCCAACCCTGTGTGGTGCGCGCCCGCCGCGCTCGTCCTGCCGATCGTCGCAGGGGGACTGCTGCTGCGCCCCGCGAGCCTTCTCGCGCTGTACGCGGCGGCCGCAGGAGCCCTGATCGTCGAGTCGGTCGTCCTCGGCCCGTACACGCAGGGGCCGGCGCGGGTCACGCCCGGAACGGTCCTGGTGGTCGCGGCCTGTGGACTCTTCGGGCTGCTCATCGCCCAGTTCAGGGCCCGGGTCGGCGTGCCCTGGCGGCGCGGCGGCACCATGCTCTTCGACCTGCGCGAACGCATCCGTGCCCAGAGCGCCCTCCCACGGCTCCCCAAGGGCTGGCACCGTGAGATGGCGCTGCGCCCGGCGGGCGGCCAGTCGTTCTCCGGCGACTTCGTCGTCGCGGCCCGCACGCACGGCGGACGGACCCTGGAGGTCCTGCTGACGGACGTCTCCGGCAAGGGCATGGACGCCGGATCGCGCGCCCTGCTGCTGTCCGGGGCCTTCGGCGGACTGCTCGGCTCGCTGCCGCCGCACGGCTTCCTGCCGGCCGCCAACGGCTATCTCCTGCGTCAGGACTGGGACGAGGGCTTCGCGACCTCGATCCACCTGGTCCTCGACCTGGAGTCGGGGGACTACGAACTCCTCTCCGCAGGCCACCTGCCCGCGCTCCAGCTCCACGCGGGCACCGGACGCTGGGAGGAGAAGTCGGGCGAGGGCCCTCTCCTCGGCGTCTACGACGGCGCCGAGTTCCACCCGGTCAAGGGCTCGCTCCGGCCCGGCGACGTCCTGATGCTCTTCACCGACGGCCTCGTCGAGGCAGCCGACCGGGACATCGCCGAGGGCATCGACCGCCTCACCGGCGAGGCCGACCGCTATGTCGCCTCGGGCTTCGAAGGCGCGGCCTGGCACCTGATCGAGGCCTGCGCCAAGGACGTCAACGACGACCGCGCGCTGCTGCTCATCAGCCGCCAGACCTGATTTCCAGCCCTGCGGAAACAGGCCGGCCCCGGAAACACATCGTCCCCGGAAGCAGAACGGCCCCGGACTGTCCCACGCTGGGGAAGTGTCCGGGGCCGTCCAGGGTCGTTCTCGACCGGCTCCGCGTCAGGACTGCTTCGCCGGCGCGTCCTTGCGGAAGGCCCAGGCCATCTCGGGCTCGGTCACCCACTTCAGCGCCCGGCGCACCAGAGGGGTGCACAGCAGCGTCATCGCCACGAGCGCTGCGAGGGTCACGACCACCCGGCCCGGCGCGGTCGACAGCCACGGGTTGTCCTCGAAGAGGCCGAGGTAGCTGAGACCACGGATCAGGAATCCGTGCAGCACGTAGCCGCAGATGGTGCCTGCGCCGAGCGCAGTGAACCAGCGCCGACTGCCGGGAACGAGGGAGAGGAACGCGGCCGTCAGCACCAGCGTGCAGAGGAAGAGGACCCCGGCGATGAACAGACCCCACCCCACGCCGACACCCATCTCCTGCACGCTCTGTGAGCGGTAGAACCAGCTCAGATAGAGGGTGGGCGTCAGCCAGTACAGGAGGGGGACCGCGGCGGCGAACACGAGGACCGACGCGATGCGCACCGACCGCCGCCGCAGGAACACGAAGTGCTCGTTCTTCATGCACAGTCCGAGCACGAAGAACGGCAGGAACTGGAGCACCCGGGAGAGCTCCAGGGCGGCGCCGATGGCGGGGGTGACCAAGGCGAGCGTCGCGATCACGAGGGACGTCGCCAGCGGCCACCGCACGACGCGCCAGAACGGGGTTGTCAGCCGCCAGATGAACAGGGCGATCAGGAACCACATCAGATACGTGGGGTGGAGCAGGCTGATCGGCCGGAAGGTGTCCGTCCCCCACCGGGTGAACAGCGTGTAGGCGACCTCGAAGACGACGTACGGCACGACCACGCCGGTGAGGAGCCGCTTCAGCTGGTCGGGGCGGCCCGTGTAACTACGGGACAGATACCCGGATACCAGTATGAAAACCGGCATATGGAAGGTGTAGACCAGCATGTACAGGCCGCGGGTGGCCCGGCTTCCCTCGATCACCGCGGGCCATGCATGCCCCATGACGACGAGCAGGATCGCGAAATACTTCGCGTTGTCGAAGTAGGGATCGCGCGCGGTGGGTTTGCGGGTGGCCTCGCCCTTGCCCCGCGTCGTCGGGATCGATCCCGCCTCCTCGCCCTCGGGCAGCGGAGTCCTGGCACTTGTCTGTATGGCGGAGGACATTCGAGGACCCTAGCTGTGCGACAGCTGTGGCCAAACCATGTGGTAAATAAGGGATATTCCGTGCGACTGGAGGCGAAATCTCTCCCAGGCTTCGCAGCTATATGCGAGAAATCCAGGACAAACGACCCTTGGTTGTACGGGTGTGCTGTATCTCTCTCTTGGGGGTTCCGTGGAACGCCTGCGAACGGGTAGGCGTCCCGGCCGGAATTCGCGATCTTGTCCGCGACGGTTCGTCACACCGCAGCGGGGGCAGGGGGGTTGATGGCACCATGGATAGAGCGGGGGGTGTTCTGTGACGCGCGCTCCCTGGCGGGCAAGGTGGGACCGACCGAGGGTGTGATCAGTTGTGGCCATTTCACTGTCTGTGGTGCTGCTGTTGGCGATCATCCTGGTGGTGCTGATCCGCGGCGGAAACCTCAAGGCCGGCCCGGCCGTGGTCGCGGTGCTCTTCGGCTTCTTCCTTGCCTCCACGGGCATGGCCGACGACATCCAGCGCTTCCTGGACTCGATAACGCAGACCGTGGGCTCCATCAAGTTCTGAACAGACCACGGGCCCCCGCCGATCCCGGCGGAGGCCCGTGGCCGTTCTGTGGCGCGTCAGAAGAAGGTGACGCCCTTCCAGCCCTTCGCGTGCAGGGTCACCGCCGTGCCCAACGAGCCGTCCTCGGCGGTCGGGTGGAGCAGCAGGGCGCCCGAGCGGTCGCGGGAGACCAGATCGCTCCGCCCGTCGCCGTCCAGGTCGCCCACGACGGCCACGGAGGGACGTTGCCGCGCGGTCCAGCCGGACGGGGAGACGGTGGCCGGCGCCCCGAGCGCCCACACGTCCGCCTCGGTCCCCTCCGGGACGCTGAGGTGCACCGTGCGCCCCGTTCCGGGCGGCGCCCCCTTCGGGTACTCCGCGGGTCCGTGAAGGCGACCGGCGGCGCGGCCGGCCTCGTCCGGTCGACATGGAAGCCGAACGGCGCCGTCCATGCCGAAGCGCCACGCCACACTGCGGGTGCCCCACCCGGCATCGGGAATTCCGGACGTGGAAACGGCTCCGGCCCGGCCCCTCGAAAGGGGTCGGGCCGGAACCATCTGGAGCGGGCGACGGGAATCGAACCCGCGTAGCTAGTTTGGAAGACTAGGGCTCTACCATTGAGCTACGCCCGCAAAGGACGCACCGCAGGTCACGAGGGCCGCGGCACGGACAGCATCGTAGCGGGTTCCTGGCGGTCCCCGCACGCCCCATAAAGAGGGGGCGTCGCACTGTCTCCGTGCATGTACCCTACGTGTCGCACCGACGGGGTGTGGCGCAGCTTGGTAGCGCGTCCGCTTTGGGAGCGGAAGGCCGTGGGTTCAAATCCCGCCACCCCGACCACCAAGATCACGGATCACAAGATCGCGTTGTGGGCCTCATCCCGCTTGCGGTTACTATGCAAGCTGCGTGCCCGTGTGTCTCTCTGACCGGGCCGATCGGCCGGAACCGCCACCAAGCGGCACCGGCAGAATCCAAGAATCAGCCACCAAGGAGACCGAACCGTGAAGAGCGCCGTGGAGACCCTGAACCCGACTCGGGTTCGGCTCACTGTCGAGGTGCCCTTCGAGGAGCTCAAGGACAGCCTCGACGCGGCGTACAAGAAGATCAACCAGCAGGTCACGGTCAAGGGCTTCCGTAAGGGCAAGATCCCGGCTCGTGTGATCGACCAGCGGTTCGGGCGTGGTGCGGTGCTGGAGGAGGCCGTCAACGACGCCCTCCCGAAGTTCTACACCGAGGCCGTCAACGAGGCCGAGGTCAACCCGCTGGGTCAGCCCGAGGTCGACATCACCGAGCTGAAGGACGGCGAGCTGCTGGCCTTCACCGCCGAGGTCGACATCCGCCCGACGATCGAGATCCCGGACTACTCCGGCATCGAGGTCACCGTCGACGCGGTCGAGGTCACCGACGAGGACGTCGAGAAGTCCGTGGAGCAGCTGCGCGAGCGCTTCGCCTCCACGAACCCGGTCGAGCGCGCCGCTGCCGAGGGTGACGTCGTCACCATCGACCTCGAGGCCAAGGTCGACGGCGAGGTCCTGCCCGACGGTGTCGCCCAGGGCGTCTCGTACACCATCGGTTCCGGCGAGCTCCTCGACGGCATCGACGAGGCCGTCACCGGCCTCGAGGCCGGCGGCGAGGCCACCTTCACCTCGCAGCTGAAGGGCGGCTCCGCCGAGGGCAAGGACGCCGAGGTCACCGTCAAGGTCACCGCCGTCGCCGCCCGTGAGCTCCCCGAGCTGGACGACGACTTCGCGCAGCTCGCGTCGGAGTTCGACACCCTCGACGAGCTCAAGGCCGACAGCCGCAAGCGCCTCGAGAACATGAAGCAGTTCGACCAGGCCACCCAGGCCCAGGAGCGCGTCCTCGACGAGCTTCTGAAGCTGGCGGACGTCCCGATGCCCGAGAAGCTGCTCGAGGACGAGATCAACACCCGCAAGCACAACCTGGAGCACCACCAGCTCGGCCAGATGGGCCTCGACCTCGCGAAGTACCTGGAGATCCAGGGCAAGACCGAGGAAGAGTTCCTGGCGGAGACCAAGGAGCAGGCCGAGAAGGGCATCAAGACGCAGTTCATCCTCGATGAGCTCGTCAACAAGGAGAAGCTGAACGTCAGCCAGGAGGAGCTCACCGAGCACCTCATGCGCCGCGCCGCCTCCTCCGGCATGTCCCCTGACCAGTTCGCCCAGGCCGTCGTCGAGGGTGGCCAGGTGCCGATGCTCGTCGGCGAGGTCGCCCGCGGCAAGGCCCTCGCGGTCGTCGTCGAGGCCGCCAAGGTCGTCGACACCAACGGTGAGGTCGTGGACCTCGAGGACGACGAGGACGACACCGAGACCGCCGCCGAGGCCGTCGAGGCCGTCACCGGCGAGACCGAGGTCGCCGAGGAGAAGAACGAGGCCTGAGCCTCGCTTCGAACCGCAGGTCCACGGGCCCGGACGCACTGCTGTGCGCCGGGCCCGTGCCCGTATTCCCGGCCTCGCGGGAGCTTCGACAACCTTGCGCTCCCAGCGAACAGTTAGGGAACCGGGATGGCGTTGTCCTACCTGCGCGTTAGGGTCCATGAATACGAGGGCACTGCCCTCAGAACGAGACGCTGAGACGGCCGTCGCCGTCGGAGACGAGCAGGTGGATACGTGACGAATCTGAAGCCT
Organism: Streptomyces sp. NBC_01353; assembly: GCF_036237275.1. Classification (GTDB taxonomy): domain Bacteria; phylum Actinomycetota; class Actinomycetes; order Streptomycetales; family Streptomycetaceae; genus Streptomyces. Next base: position 5,737,553 of record NZ_CP108352.1, read on the forward strand.
TACGCCGCGGGTGAGCCGTCCATCGGTGGTGGCCTCGGCGACCATGTCTACAACCGGCTGCTCGGCGAGCGCATCATCTTCCTCGGCCAGCAGGTCGACGACGAGATCGCCAACAAGATCACCGCGCAGATGCTTCTCCTGGCCGCAGACCCGGAGAAGGACATCTTCCTGTACATCAACAGCCCCGGTGGCTCGGTGACGGCCGGCATGGCCATCTACGACACCATGCAGTACATCCCGAACGACGTCGTCACCATCGGTATGGGCATGGCGGCCTCGATGGGCCAGTTCCTGCTGACCGGCGGCGCCGCCGGCAAGCGCTTCGCGCTGCCGAACACCGACGTCCTGATGCACCAGGGCTCCGCCGGCATCGGCGGCACGGCCTCGGACATCAAGATCCAGGCCGAGTACCTCCTCCGTACGAAGAAGCGCATGGCCGAGATCACCGCGCTCCACTCCGGTCAGACCGTCGAGACGATCATCCGTGACGGTGACCGCGACCGCTGGTTCACTGCGGAGGAGGCCAAGAACTACGGCCTCATCGACGACATCATCACGCACGCCGCGGGCGTTCCCGGCGGCGGCGGCACGGGCGCCTGAGCCCGGCAGACCGCTGAAGAGCCCCAGCCCCCGCCGAACGCCACCAGGACGGTGAACATCCAGATGCAGAACAACCTCTCCCCGAGCGGCCTCTACACCGGCGCGCCGATGGACAACCGGTACGTCGTCCCGCGCTTCGTCGAGCGCACCTCGCAGGGCATCCGCGAGTACGACCCGTACGCGAAGCTCTTCGAAGAGCGCGTGATCTTCCTGGGCGTGCAGATCGACGACGCCTCCGCCAACGACGTCATGGCCCAGCTGCTGTGCCTGGAGTCGATGGACCCGGACCGCGACATCTCGATCTACATCAACAGCCCCGGTGGCTCCTTCACCGCGCTGACGGCCATCTACGACACGATGCAGTTCGTCAAGCCGGACATCCAGACGGTCTGCATGGGCCAGGCGGCGTCCGCCGCGGCCGTGCTGCTCGCCGCCGGTACGCCCGGCAAGCGGATGGCCCTGCCGAACGCCCGTGTGCTGATCCACCAGCCGTCCGGCGGCACCGGCCGTGAGCAGCTCTCCGACCTGGAGATCGCGGCCAACGAGATCCTGCGTATGCGGACCCAGCTCGAGGAGATGCTGGCCAAGCACTCCTCGACGCCGATCGAGAAGATCCGCGACGACATCGAGCGCGACAAGATCCTGACCGCCGAGGACGCCCTCGCGTACGGCCTGGTCGACCAGATCGTCTCGACCCGCAAGACCACGGCCGCCGCGGCAGCCTGACGCTCGGCCTTCCCCTGGCACGGTCCGTGTGGCCGAATCACGACCATGTGAACCGTGCCAAGGGGGGCCCGAACGGGGGGCCCGGCAAGGTACCGTCGAATATGAGGCACCAGGAGTCGCTGAACCAGGCGCTCCCAGGCGAAGGGGAAGCACCTCGTGGCACGCATCGGTGATGGCGGCGATCTGCTCAAGTGCTCGTTCTGCGGAAAGAGCCAGAAGCAGGTGAAGAAGCTCATCGCGGGACCCGGTGTGTACATCTGCGATGAGTGCATCGACCTCTGCAACGAGATCATCGAGGAAGAACTCGCGGAGACGAGCGAGGTGCGGTGGGAGGAGCTCCCCAAGCCTCGCGAGATCTACGAGTTCCTCGAGGGGTACGTCGTCGGGCAGGAGCCCGCGAAGAAGGCCCTCTCGGTCGCGGTGTACAACCACTACAAGCGCGTCCAGGCCGGCGAGAACGGCGGCGGCGCGGGACGTGACGACGCCATCGAGCTGGCGAAGTCCAACATTCTGCTGCTGGGCCCCACGGGCTCCGGCAAGACGCTCCTGGCGCAGACGCTCGCCCGCATGCTCAACGTCCCGTTCGCCATCGCCGACGCGACGGCGCTGACGGAGGCCGGGTATGTCGGCGAGGACGTCGAGAACATCCTGCTCAAGCTGATCCAGGCGGCCGACTACGACGTCAAGAAGGCCGAGACCGGGATCATCTACATCGACGAGATCGACAAGGTCGCCCGTAAGAGCGAAAACCCGTCGATCACGCGTGACGTGAGCGGTGAGGGCGTCCAGCAGGCGCTCCTCAAGATCCTGGAGGGCACCACCGCCTCCGTACCGCCGCAGGGCGGCCGGAAGCACCCGCACCAGGAGTTCATCCAGATCGACACGACGAACGTGCTCTTCATCGTGGGCGGCGCCTTCGCCGGCCTGGAGAAGATCATCGAGTCGCGGGCGGGCGCGAAGGGCATCGGCTTCGGGGCGACGATCCGCTCCAAGCGCGAGATCGAGGCGAGCGACCAGTTCCAGGAGGTCATGCCGGAGGACCTGGTGAAGTTCGGGATGATCCCGGAGTTCATCGGCCGTCTGCCCGTCATCACCTCGGTCCACAACCTCGACCGCGAGGCCCTGCTCAAGATCCTCGTCGAGCCGCGCAACGCGCTGGTGAAGCAGTACCAGCGCCTCTTCGAGCTCGACGGCGTGGAGCTGGACTTCGACCGCCCGGCCCTGGAGGCCATCGCCGACCAGGCGATCCTGCGCGGCACGGGCGCGCGTGGCCTGCGCGCCATCATGGAAGAGGTCCTGATGTCGGTGATGTACGAGGTTCCGTCCCGCAAGGACGTGGCCCGCGTGGTCATCACGGCGGACGTCGTCCGCAACAACGTGAACCCGACGCTGGTGCCGCGGATCGTGAAGAACGACGGGCGGCACGAGAAGTCGGCGTAGTACGACGAGAACACACAGGGGCGCCCGGCCGGTTGACGACAACCGGCCGGGCGCCCCTGTGTGTTGAGCGTCAGGCCTTGGTGCGCGACGACGCGTAGAGCTTCGCCGTCTGCTCCGCCACCTCGTCCTGCGGCACCGAGACGACTCCCGTGGCGGCGCCCGTCAGGTCCATCAGGTTGGCGGAGCCGACAGTCGAATAGTCGGCCCAGGCGCAGGTGTAGAACTCCATCGACTTCGGCCCGGGCTGGGTGGACTCCTTCGTGCTGGTCATCTTGACCTTGGCGCACTGCATGAGCGCACCCTCGAAGCCGGAGGGCGTCACGCTCTCCGGGCCGCCCACGATCTCGTACTTCAGACCGAGGGTCTCGAGATCCTTGTTGTTCTTGCCCAGGTTGTCGAAGAACGAGTCGAGCGTCTTCGCCGGGTCGGCGACCTCGCCGTACAGCCCGCTGAAGGACAGCTGCTTGCCCTTGAGCGGGGTGCTGTCGTTCTTGTACTGGGCGTTGGCCTGAGCGGCGTTCTTGATGCCCATGGCCTCGGCCCTCGTCTTGGGCTCGTCCTTGAGCGGCCCGTCCTGCGAGGGGCCCTCGTTCGGGACCTTCTTGTACTCGCCGACGGTCTCGGGAGCGGTGATCTTGTAACCCTTGGTGTCGTCGCTCACCGCGCTGTTGCCGGCGCCGCTGCCGAACACGAAGTACGCACCCACACCCAGCGCGGCGACCACGGCGACGCAGGCGATGATCAGGCCGGTCTTCTTCTTCGGCGCCGGCGGCGGGGGCGGCATGTAGCCGCCGGGGGCCTGGCCGTACGGGGGCTGCTGAGGGGGCTGGCCATAGGGGCCCGGCTGCTGGGGCTGCTGCGGGTAACCATACGGCTGCTGCGGCGGCACACCCTGGGGCGCCTGCTGGGGGTACCCGTAGCCGGGCTGCGGCGCCTGCGGCGGCTGGCCGTACGGTCCCGGCTGCTGCGGCTGGCCGTACGGACCGGGCTGGCCCGGCTGACCGTAAGGCCCGGGCTGCTGAGGCTGACCGCCGTACGGGCCCGGCTGGTTGTAGCTCATGGACAGGTTCCCCTCACAGGATGTTTATGCGTAGCGAACAACATCCTGGCGGAACCTCGGTCCGTCCGGAGTGCCGGGGTGTCGATTGGTTCACGGCTGTGACGCTGCCGGAAGGCACACATGCTCGGACTGCGAACGCGTGACCACTGTCGGAGTCACTCGTTGAACCGATCGAGAGGGGGTGCGATGGATCAGACCGCGAGCGGCACGGGATACGCCAGGTACACGTACCGACTTCGCGTCTCGTCCTCCGCACTCGATGCGCTCGAAGCGGAGTGGGCGCGGTGCCGGTGGATCTGGAACGAGTGCGTGGCCAAGTCCAAGGACACGCACGCCCACAACCAGAGACTTTCCAAGGGCGAGAGCAAGCGCACTTGCGGTCCCGCGCATCTCCACAAACTCCTGACCGAGGCCAGGGCCCGCACGCCCTGGTTGCGTGAAGGGTCCTCGGTTCCTCAGCAGCAGATCATCTGGGACTTCGGCAAGTCTCGAGCCAAGGCGCAGAAGGACATCAAGGACCGGCTGCCGATGCACCGCCGCGCCGGGATGCCGAAGTACAAGAAGAAGCATGATGCCGCTCCAAGCCTGAACTACACACGGCGCAAGTTCCGGTTGAGGGACGGTCGCCTGCATCTGGTGGGCGGCATCGTCCTGACGGTGGTCTGGTCCAGGGGCCTGCCCGCCGACCCGTCGTCCGTGCGCGTGTACCGCGACGGGCTGGGCCACTGGTACGCCTCGTTCGTCGAGGCCGCTCAGGCCGAACCCCTGCCCGCCACGGGTCGGGTGATCGGCGTGGACTGGGGTGTGACGGAGACCGCGACCACCACGAGCGACACCCACGACCTTCCCCACGCCGACCACGGCAAGAAGGCTGCCGCTCGTCTGGCCCGGTATCAGCGGATGATGTCCCGCCGTCGACGGCCCAGGAGCAAAGCCCAGTCCAGGGGGTACAGAGCTGCTCAGCGGCAGGCCGCGAAGGTACACAAGAAGGTCGCCCGGCAGCGGCAGGACACCGCCCGGAAATGGGCCAAGCATGTAGTCCGCGACCACGACGCCCTGGCCGTTGAGGACTTCCGGCCGAAGTTCCTCGCCAAGACCTCTATGGCCCGCAAGGCCGCTGACGCCGCCATCGGCGCCACAAAGAAGGCCCTGGTCGAGATGGGCCGCAAGCACGGGCGCACCGTGTACCTGGTACATCCCGCGCACACCACGATGGACTGCGCGCAGTGCGGAGCGAGAGCCAAGCACGCACTGCCGCTGGGTGAGCGCACCTACACCTGCACCGAGTGCGGAGCCGTCTCCCCCAGAGACAAGAACTCCGCACGCGTGATGCTCGTCCGGGCAGGTCTGAACCCGGCTGGTGCCGATCGCGGAAGACCTGACGGGACGCCGTCCCGCCAGGCAGCGTGAGCCAGGAATCCCCGCTCAGCCCCGAATGAGGGAACCCCCTCGCCTCAGGGAGGGGAGCATTCAGAAACGAGTTTCAGGACAACCCCACGGCACCCCTAAACTGACCCCGTGACCGAGAACACTCAGCAGCAGCCAGCAGCCAACCCCGAACTGCCGACCCAGTACGCGCCGGCCGAAGTAGAGGGGAAGCTGTACGAGCGCTGGGTAGAGCGGGGCTACTTCGAAGCCGACGAGAACAGCGACAAGCCGCCGTACACCATCGTCATTCCGCCGCCGAACGTCACCGGTTCGCTCCACCTGGGCCACGCCTTCGAGCACACGCTCATCGACGCCCTCACCCGCCGCAAGCGGATGCAGGGTTACGAGACGCTGTGGCAGCCGGGCATGGATCACGCCGGCATCGCCACCCAGAACGTCGTCGAGCGCGAGCTCGCCAAGGAGGGCAAGTCCCGCCACGACCTGGGCCGCGAGGCGTTCGTCGAGCGCGTCTGGCAGTGGAAGGCCGAGTCCGGCGGTCAGATCTCCGGCCAGATGAAGCGCCTCGGCGACGGCGTCGACTGGTCCCGCGAGCGGTTCACGATGGACGAGGGCCTGTCCCAGTCCGTTCAGACCATCTTCAAGAAGCTCTACGACGACGAGCTGATCTACCGCGCCGAGCGCATCATCAACTGGTGCCCGCGCTGTCTGACGGCCATCTCGGACATCGAGGTCGAGTACCAGGACGACGACGGCGAGCTCGTCTCCATCCGCTACGGCGAGGGCGACGCGTCCATCGTCGTCGCCACCACCCGCGCCGAGACGATGCTCGGTGACACGGCCGTCGCCGTCCATCCGGACGACGAGCGGTACAAGCACATGGTCGGCACCGAGATCGAGCTGCCGCTGACCGGCCGCCGCATCCCGGTCGTCGCCGACGAGCACGTCGACCCCGAGTTCGGCACCGGTGCCGTCAAGGTGACGCCGGCGCACGACCCGAACGACTTCGAGATCGGCCAGCGCCACGGCCTGCCGAACCTCGCCGTCATGGACGAGCGCGCGGTCATCACCGCCCACGGCCCCTTCCAGGGCCTGGACCGCCTCGAGGCCCGCTCCGCCATCGTCGCCGCGCTGCGCGCCGAGGGCCGGATCGTCTCCGAGAAGCGTCCGTACGTCCACTCCGTCGGCCACTGCTCGCGCTGCAAGACCACCATCGAGCCGCGCCTGTCGATGCAGTGGTGGGTCAAGGTCGGCCCGCTCGCGAAGGCCGCCGGTGACGCGGTCCGCGACGGCAAGGTCAAGATCCACCCGCAGGAGATGGAGAAGCGGTACTTCGACTGGGTCGACAACCTCCACGACTGGTGCATTTCGCGCCAGCTGTGGTGGGGCCACCGCATTCCCGTCTGGTACGGCCCGAACGGCGAGATCGTCTGCGTCGGACCGGACGAGCAGCCGCCGACGGGCGAGGGCTGGCACCAGGACACGGATGTCCTGGACACCTGGTTCTCCTCCGGCCTGTGGCCGTTCTCCACGCTCGGCTGGCCGGAGCGGACCGACAGCCTCGCGAAGTTCTACCCGAACTCCGTCCTGGTCACCGGCTACGACATCCTCTTCTTCTGGGTCGCCCGGATGATGATGTTCGGCCTGTACGCGATGGACGGCACCCCGCCGTTCCACACCATCGCCCTGCACGGCATGGTCCGCGACCAGTTCGGCAAGAAGATGTCGAAGTCCTTCGGCAACGCGGTCAACCCGCTGGACTGGATGGACGAGTACGGCTCCGACGCCGTCCGCTTCACCCTGGCCAACGGCGCCAACCCGGGTGTCGACGTCCCGATCGGCGAGGACTGGGTCAAGGCGTCCCGTAACTTCGCCAACAAGATCTGGAACGCCACCCGCTTCGCGCTGATGAACGGCGCGACGGTCGAGGGCCCGCTGCCGGACCCGTCCGAGATGTCCGCGACGGACCGGTGGATCCTCTCCCGGCTCAACAAGACGGTCACCGAGGTCGACGCGTTCTACGACGACTACCAGTTCGCGAAGCTCGCCGACGCGCTCTACCACTTCGCGTGGGACGAGGTCTTCGACTGGTACGTCGAGCTGTCGAAGACCACGTTCTTCGCCGGCGGCGAGGGCGCCAGGGTCTCCGGCCGCGTCCTCGGTGAGGTCCTGGACGTGACGCTGCGCCTGCTCCACCCGGTCGTCCCGTTCGTCACCGAGACGCTCTGGACCACGCTCACCGGCAAGGAGTCGGTCGTCATCGCCGACTGGCCGAAGGACTCCGGCTTCCGCGACGACACCGCCGAGCGGGAGATCGAGCTCGTCCAGCAGGTCGTCACCGAGGTCCGCCGGTTCCGCTCGGACCAGGGTCTGCAGCCGGGCCAGAAGGTTCCGGCCCGTCTCGACCTGGCCGGCACCGCGCTCGCCCCGCACGAGGCGGCCATTCGCCAGCTGCTGCGGCTCCAGCCGGAGGGCGAGGGCTTCTCCGCCACCGCCTCCCTGCCGGTCGCCGGGGCCACGGTCGCGCTCGACCTGTCCGGCACCATCGACGTGGCGGCGGAGCGCAAGCGTCTCGCCAAGGACCTCGCGGCCGCGGAGAAGGAGAAGGCGCAGGCAAACGGGAAGCTCGGCAACGAGGCGTTCCTGGCGAAGGCGCCGGACAACGTGGTCGAGAAGATCCGTACGCGGCTCGCCAAGGCGGACGAGGACATCGCCCGTATCCAGGCGCAGCTGGAGCGGCTGCCGCAGGCGTAAATGCTGGTGAAGGGCCCGGGACCGACGCGGTTCCGGGCCCTTCTCTTTTGTCCGAAGTGCGTAATATCACACGACTTGTGACCTGGGTCATGCCCTTCAGGCCCAAGGACCTTGGATGATGGAGGGCATGTCCCGTCTCCCCACCCTGCCCGCGCTGCGCCGCCGCGTGGACCGGTGGGCCGGATCACCGCACGCCCTCGACGTGATCGCCGCGGTCAGCGCCTTCGCCCTGATGGTCCTGGACGTGCCCGGGCTCGCGCGCGCCGACAACTCGCTGACCGGCGTCACCGCGACCCTCGTCCTGGCGGCCGGCGCGGCCACGCTGGTGCTGCGGCGCCGGCTGCCCTGGATCCCGTACCTGGTGGCGCTCGCCCTGATGGGCTGGCTGCACGAGCTGACGATGATTCAGTTCGCGCTGTACTCGCTGGGCCGCTTCCGGGGCCGCAGGGTCGCCGTCGTCGCGACGGTGCTCTACGTGGGTGTGGCGTACGCGCTGTTCCAGACGCCCGGCTGGCCGGCCCGGCACGGCGAGACGCTCAGCGACTTCCTCAGCCTCGTCGTCCCCATTGGTGTGCTCGCGGCGGGCGTCGGGATCGCCGCGTACCGGCAGGACCTGGTCCGCGCCCTGGAACGCCAGCGTGCCGAGGCCGCGGCACGGCAGGCGGTGCAGGAGGAGCGGATCTCGGTCGGCCGGGACGTCCACGACCTGGTGGGCCGGGAGCTGACCGTGCTCGCCGTCCGGGCCGAGGTCCTCGCAGTTCGGGCCAGGGGCGAGGTGCACATGAAGGACTTCGAGGAGCTCGCGGACACCGCGCGGCGCGCCCACCACATGCTCAACGAGACGATCGTGCGCCGGGCCGACCACGGCACCGCCACGCCCGGTCTCGACGGGCTCTCCGAGCTCGCGGAGGAGAGCGAGCGGATGGGCAGCCCGGTCGAGCTCACGGTCGCCGAGGAGGCGAAGGCGCTCTCCCCGCTGCGCCAGACGGCCGTCCACCGGGTCGTCCAGGAGTGTCTGACGAACGCGGCCAAGCACGCGCCGGGGCTTCCGGTGGCCGTGACGATCTCGGTGACCGGCCCCGACCTGCGCATCGAGGTTCGCAACCCGCTCCCCACGACCCCGCCGGACCGCGCCCCGGTCTCGACGGGCACGGGCCTGTTCTCCATGGGGGAGCGCGTCACCAGCATGGGTGGCAGCCTCTCGGCCGGGCCGGACGGCGACACGTACACGGTGACCGCGCTGCTGCCGACGGGCTTCGGGGTGCACTGAACGGCTTCGGGGTGCGCCGAGCGGGCTTCGGGGTGCAGCGAGCGGCCGTCGGCGGGCGCGGAGAGGGCCGAGTGGGTCGGGAAAGTCCCGAAAGGGGTGCGTCCATCGTCTGTCGGTCCCCCTCCGTAGACTGGGCCCGTGAGTGAGCCCCGCGACCAGTTCGACGCGTCCGACCCGTCCGACCCGTTCGACGAGATCGTCGACACAGAGACCGACCGTGACCCCGACCTGGCGGTGATCGAAGCCGGCAGCCGCACGCTGCGCGCGCAGGCCGGCCCGCCCCAGGGCGACCCCGTGCCCGCCCGGCCCGCCGACCCTGAGGTGGACAGGCAGCTGCGCGAGGTCGAGACCGAGCTGGCGACCCGCTGGGGAGAGACCAAGCTGGAGCCCTCGGTGACGCGGATCGCGGCGCTGATGGACGTGCTCGGCGAGCCCCAGCGCGCGTACCCCTCGATCCACATCACGGGCACGAACGGCAAGACGTCCACGGCCCGCATCGTCGAGGCCCTGCTGACCGCGTTCGACCTGCGCACCGGGCGGTACACCTCGCCGCACGTGCAGACGATCACCGAGCGGATCAGCCTGGACGGCGCTCCGATCTCCGCCGAGGGCTTCATCGAGACGTACCAGGACATCAAGCCGTACGTGGAGCTGGTGGACGCCCGCGAGGAGTTCCGGCTCTCCTTCTTCGAGGTCCTCACCGGAATGGCGTACGCCGCCTTCGCCGACGCCCCGGTGGACGTGGCGGTCGTCGAGGTCGGCATGGGCGGCACCTGGGACGCGACGAACGTCATCGACGCCTCGGTCGCCGTCGTCACCCCGATCGACCTCGACCACACCGACCGCCTCGGCGGGACGCCCGGCGAGATCGCCGGCGAGAAGTCCGGGATCATCAAGCAGGGCGCGACGGTGATCCTGGCCCAGCAGCCGGTGGACGCCGCCCAGGTCATGCTGAAGAAGGCCGTCGAGGTCGATGCGACGGTCGCCCGCGAGGGCATGGAGTTCGGCGTCGTCTCCCGCGAGATCGCGGTAGGCGGCCAGTTGCTCACCCTGCGCGGGCTCGGCGGCGAGTACGAGGGCGTCTTTCTGCCGCTGTACGGCGCGCACCAGGCGCACAACGCGGCGGTCGCCCTCGCGGCGGTCGAGGCGTTCTTCGGCATCGGCGCCGAACACGCCCGCACCCTGGACCTCGACACCGTTCGCCGAGCCTTCGCCTCGGTGGCGTCCCCGGGCCGCCTCGAGGTCGTCCGCAGCTCCCCGACGGTGATCCTGGACGCCGCGCACAACCCGCACGGCGCGCGCGCGACGGCCGACGGCGTCAGCGAGTCGTTCGGCTTCTCGCGGCTCATCGGCGTCGTCTCCACCAGCTCCGACAAGGACGCCAAGGGGCTGCTCGAAGCCTTCGAGCCGATCTTCGCGGAGATCGTCGTCACGGCGAACTCCAACCCCCGCGCGACGGACGTGGACACGCTCGCGGCGATCGCCGTGGAGGTCTTCGGCGACGACCGGGTGGTCGTCGAGCCGCGGCTGGACGACGCCATCGAGGCGGCGATCACCCTCGCGGAGGAAGAGGACGAGTACGCGGGAGCGGGCGTCCTGGTGACCGGTTCGATCTTCACGGTCGGGGACGCCCGGCTGCTCCTCGGAAGGCGCTGAATCCGATGCGTACGCTCTGTGCCTCGACGCTGATCGGCGAGTTCTTCGTGATCGGGTTCGCCGGGCTCGTCGCCATGAAGGACGCGAGCCTGTCGATGTCCACGGTCTGGTGGGTCTGCGGCATCGCGATGCTGGTGTCGGTGCTGCTGTGCGGGATGATCACCCGCCCGGGCGGGCTCCAGCTCGGCTGGGCGCTGCAGGTCGCTCTGGTCGCGAGCGGCTTCGTGGTGCCGGTGATGTTCTTCCTGGGCGCGACCTTCGCGGTGCTGTGGTGGGCCTCGATCCACTACGGCCGCAAGATCGACGAGGCGAAGGCCCGCTGGGCCGCGCAGGCCGAGGCGGAGACGGCGTAGCGCCTCCGGAGACCCGGTGGCCGTCTCCCGAGACGGGGTGGCACCCAGGAAGCGGAGTAGTCCCCTCCTGAGGCTGACGCTGCGTAATCGGCGGCTGTGGTGGCCCTGTAGCCTCTGAGTCCCGCACACCGTTCTGAAGGAGTCTCTACCGTGAGCCAGCGCACGCTCGTCCTGCTCAAGCCCGACGCCGTCCGCCGTGGCCTGATCGGCGAGATCATCGGCCGCATCGAGCGCAAGGCGGGCTGGACCATCTCCGCGCTCGAACTGCGTGAGCTGAGCCAGGACACGCTGGAGCAGCACTACGGCGAGCACAAGGGCAAGCCCTTCTACGAGCCGCTGATGGGCTTCATGCAGTCCGGCCCCGTCGTCGCCCTGGTCGTCGAGGGCGAGCGTGTCATCGAGGGCCTGCGGACCCTCGCCGGCCCGACCGACCCGATCGCCGCCGCACCCGGCTCCATTCGCGGGGATTTCGGCACCATCGTCCGGGAGAACCTCATCCACGCCTCGGACTCGGAGGAGTCCGCCATTCGGGAATTGAAGCTTTTCTTCCCCGGTCTGGCGTGACCCGGGGCTGACCCGGTGTCAGCCATCCACCGCAACAACCTGGGGCGACCGAAGGAATTTCGGTCGCCCTCGGGCATATGAACGGTTGGGCCGGGAACGCATCGCAGCGTCCTACCGTCACCTATACAGAGGTGGACCACCGCGCGGTATCCGGGTGGGCGGCACTACGATGGAAAACTCCACGCCGCAGCACCCGAAAACCCACCACCTCGCCGACCTGAGAAGCCGTCAACGCTCCAATTGGGAAGGCCCGACGCATCCTCATGGGAAACAAGGGGAACTCAATGTCGTTCATCGGCCGTGACATGGCTGTCGACCTCGGGACCGCCAACACGCTGGTGTACGTCAGGGGTCGAGGCATCGTTCTGAACGAGCCGTCTGTCGTCGCGATCAACACCAACACCGGCGGAATCCTGGCGGTCGGTGCCGAGGCGAAGAAGATGATCGGCCGGACGCCCGGCAACATCGTCGCCGTCCGGCCCCTGAAAGACGGTGTGATCGCCGACTTCGAGATCACCGAGCGCATGCTCCGCTACTTCATCCTCAAGATCCACAAGCGCCGCTACCTGGCTCGCCCCCGGGTCGTCGTGTGCGTGCCCTCCGGTATCACCGGAGTGGAGCGCCGCGCCGTCATCGAGGCGTCCACCCAGGCCGGCGCCCGACAGGTGCACATCATCGAGGAGCCCATGGCCGCGGCCATCGGCTCGGGCCTCCCGGTCCACGAGGCCACCGGCAACATGGTCGTCGACATCGGCGGTGGCACCACCGAGGTCGCCGTGATCTCACTGGGCGGAATCGTCACAGCACAGTCGATCCGGGTGGCCGGCGACGAGCTGGACAACGCGATCATCCAGCACATCAAGAAGGAGTACTCGCTCCTCCTCGGTGAGCGCACCGCCGAGCAGATCAAGATCACCATCGGCTCGGCGTACGACCTCGACAACGACGAACACACCGAGATCCGCGGCCGCGACCTCGTCTCCGGTCTGCCCAAGACCGTGGTCATCTCGGCCGCCGAGGTCCGCAAGGCCATCGAGGAGCCGGTCAACGCCATCGTCGACGCCGTGAAGACGACGCTCGACAAGTGCCCGCCCGAGCTCTCCGGTGACGTGATGGACCGCGGCATCGTTCTCACGGGTGGTGGCGCCCTGCTGCGCGGCCTGGACGAGCGGCTGCGCCGCGAGACCGGGATGCCGATCCACATCGCCGAGGATCCGCTGGACTCGGTGGCGCTCGGTTCCGGCAAGTGCGTGGAGGAGTTCGAGGCGCTCCAGCAGGTCCTGGACGCCCAGCCCCGCCGATAACGGGTCGGCGACGATCCGCGACGATCGGCTGTACGGGTGGCAAGAACCCCCGTACGGCCGATCGTTGATATAACGGCAAAACCGGCACGAACCGTACGGAACAATCGAACCAAGAGGAAAGGCACGGCCGCCGCACGTGAGGGACACACGAGAGAGCCGGCTGCTCCTGGTGCTGCTGATCGCCATCGCGTTCGCACTGATCACGGTGGACATCCGCGGCGGCGAGGAGTCACCGGTCGACGGCGCCCGGCAGGCAGCCGCCGCGGTCTTCGGACCGGTCGAGAACGGGGTCGCGTCAGCCGTCGATCCCATCGGCAACGCCATAGGAGCCGTACGCGACTCCGGTGAGCGTCACACCCGGATCGCCGCCCTCGAGAACGAGAACGCCGCACTCAAGGCCAAGCTCGGCAGTGACGACCGCAACCGCAGTCGCCTGCGCGAGCTCGACTCCCTGCTCAAGACGGCCGGCGCCGGCCAGTACGGCATCAAGGCCGCCCAGGTCGTCGCCATAGGAGCGGCCCAGGGCTTCTCCTGGACCGTCACCATCGACGCCGGCGCCAACGACGGCATCCAGCGCGACATGACCGTGCTCAACGGCTCCGGTCTCGTCGGCCGTGTGACCACCGTCGGGCCCTCCACCTCGACCGTGCTCCTCGCCAACGACCCCGACTTCACCGTCGGCACCCGCATGGAGAAGACGGACGAACTCGGCTTCGCCACCGGCCAGGGCAACGGTCCGCTTCTCGTCCAGCTGCTCAACGGCAAGGCGAAGGTGAAGACCGGCGACCGGCTCGTCACCTTCGGCTCGCAGGCGAACAAGCCCTTCGTGCCCGGCGTGCCGGTCGGCGAGGTCGTCCGTGCCGACCCGTTGGGCGGCGGCCTCACCCGCAACATCTACGTCCGCACGTACGTCAGCTTCTCCAAGCTCGACATCGTCGGCGTCGTCGTCCAGGCCCCGCGCACGAACCCTCGCGACATGGTCCTGCCGCCCAAGCCCAAGCCCACACCCACGCCGACCGTCACCGTGACGGTCAGCCCACCACCACCGGAGGGGCAGCAGCAGGGCGGGGACGGGCAGCAGCCGGCGGGGGACACCACCCAGGACCAGGCCCGCAAGCCCGAGGACCAGCAGCAGAACCAGCAGCAGGAGCAGGGGGACTGAGGCCGTGAAGTTCAACCGCATTCTGCTTTCCGCCACACTCGTGGTGGTCGCCCTGGTCGTCCAGGTGTCCGTCCTCTCGCGCCTCCAGCTCCCCGGCGCCGTACCCGACCTCGTCCTGCTGACCGTCCTCGGCCTCGCGCTCGTGTACGGGCCCGTCAGCGGTTCGCTCATCGGCTTCGCCGCGGGCCTCCTCGCCGACCTCGCGCCGCCCGCCGACCACGCCGCCGGGCGCTACGCCCTGGTCCTCTGCGTCATCGGCTACCTGGCCGGTCTCGCCCGACCCGAGAACGGCCGGCTCAAGTCCGCCAGTGGTCCCATGGCCGTGGTCGTCGCCGCCGCCCTCGGCTCCACCCTGCTGTACGCGGGGGTCGGCGCCCTCGTCGGCGACACCGCCGCCCGCCATGTCGGCCTCGGATTCCTGCTGTTCACCGCGGCCCTCTACGACCTCCTCCTCGCGCCCTTCACCGTGCCGCTGATCATGGCCCTGGCCCGGCGCGCGGAGAACGACCCGCTGGCCGACACCTCCGGGGGTGGCACGGACGTCGCCTCCGGCTGGCTCTCCTCCGGCACCGGCCTGCGGATCGGCAGCCAGCGCGGCGGCATGCTCGTCAAGGCCGCCCGCACCAGAGCCTCACGCGCCGGACGCATCAAGGGAGTCAAGCGACTGTGACCGAGGGGGTACCGGCAGCATGAGCAACATCCCGGAGACCGGACGGACCCCCAGGGTCCAGACCCGGCTCGTCATCATCCAGATCCTCGTCTTCTCCCTCCTGCTCACCCTCGGCGGACGCCTCTGGTACCTCCAGATCCGCAACGGCAAGGAGTACACCGACGAGGCGAAGAGCAACCACGTCCAGCAGGTCGTGCAGCCCGCCGTCCGCGGAGCGATCCTCGACGCCCGCGGTGTCCCGCTAGCGGACAACGAGACCCGGCTCGTGGTCTCCGCCTCGCGCACCGAGCTGATGAAGATGAAGGACGACGGCAAGGCCGTCCTCACCCGCCTCGCGGGCGTGCTGGGCATGAAGCCCCAGGACGTCGTGAACAAGATCCGGCTCTGCGACTCCAAGACCCCCAAGCCCTGCTGGAACGGTTCCCCCTTCCAGCCGATCCCGGTCACCGACGAGGCCACCACCCAGCAGGCGCTGACGATCCGGGAGGCCTCCGAGGACTTCCCCGGCATCACCGCCGAACTCGCCGCCGTACGCCGCTACCCGGCGCCCGGCAAGGCCCGCACCTCGCAGGTGCTCGGCTACCTCTCGCCAGTCACCGACACCGAGATCGAGAAGGCCAAGGACACCGACTCGCCGTTCCTCCGCTCCGACCAGGTCGGCCGCTCCGGCATCGAACGCACCTACGACAAGGAGCTGCGCGGCAAGGCCGGCGTCACCCGCTACGAGGTCGACAACCTCGGCCGTGTCATGGGTCAGGCGAAGTCCGACCCGGGCGTGCCCGGCTCCACCCTCGTCACCAGCATCGACGCCCGGGTCCAGGCCGTCGCCGAGTGGGAGCTCCACCAGGCGATGAAGTTGGTCCGGGGGGAGACCGACAAGATCACCGGCCGTAAGTACGAGGCCGACGCGGGCGCAGTCGTCGTCATGGAGTCCAAGACCGGCCGGGTCGTCGCGATGGCCTCCCAGCCCGACTACGACCCCAACGCCTGGATCGGCGGCATCTCCGCCAAGGACTACGCGCAGCTCACCGACAAGAGCTCCAACTACCCGCTGCTCAACCGGGCCATCCAGGGCCAGGCGCCCGCCGGCTCGGTCTTCAAGGTGGTCTCGGCGAGCGCGGCCGTACGCGCCGGCTACGACTTCGACGACAAGTACAACTGCAGCAGCTCGTACAGCATGGGCAACCGCAGCTTCGCGAACTTCGAGTCCCAGGGACACGGGCCCATCACCCTCGGCGACGCCCTCAAGTTCTCCTGCAACACCGTCTTCTACCGTCTCGGCCACCAGGAGTGGCAGCGCGACGGCGGCCTCAAGCCGAACAAGGACGCCCACGACTGGTTCTACAAGACCGCCCACGACTTCGGCTTCGGCTCCGAGACCGGCATCGACGTGCCGAACGAGGTCAAGGGCCGCATCCCGGACCGGCAGTGGAAGAAGAGCTTCTGGGAGGCCAACAAGGACGCCTGGTGCAAGCAGGGCAAGAAGGGCGGCACCTATGTCGAGCAGATCGCCTATGAGAGCTGCCTCGAAGGCAACCAGCTGAAGGCCTTCGACAGCATCAACTTCGCCATCGGCCAGGGGGACGTCCTCATCACCCCCATCCAGTTGGCCACCGCGTACTCCGCGATCAGCAACGGCGGCACGCTCTACAACCCGACCATCGGCAAGGCCGTGATCAGCCCCGACGCCAAGCGGATCCAGGAGATCAAGCCGACGGCCCACGGCAAGCTGCCGGTCGACGCCCAGACCATCGCCGACCTCGACAAGGGCCTGCGCTCCGTCGTCGAGCCCGGCGGCACCGCCGCCTGGAGGTTCGGCGGCTGGCCCCAGGACAAGATCCCGATGCGGGCCAAGACCGGCACCGCCCAGGTCTACGGCAAGCAGACCACGTCCTGGTTCGCGACCTACACCGACGACTTCACCATCGTCATGACGATCTCCCAGGGTGGAACGGGCTCCGGCGCCTCCGGCCCTGCCGTGCGCAACATCTACGACGCCCTCTACGGCCTCGACGACGAGGGCAACCAGGACCTCAAGCGCGCCCTGCTGCCCAAGCCGCAGCAGGCGCTGCCGAAGATCCAGTCCGACGGCTCCATCGACGCGCCCGACATCAAGCCGTACGACCCCACCTCGCAGCTCGTCGAGCCGGTCAAGCAGGGCGACCCGGCAGGCCAGGTCGATCCAGCAGGTCAGGCCGACCCGGCAGGTCAGGTCGATCCGGCCAAGCCGGACGACGGAAAGCCGCCGCACGCGGGTGCCCCGCACATCTGGAGGGACTGACGCGATGACCGCCCCCCACGGATTCTCCGTCTCCCGGTACGCACCCGAACGCGGGTCGCTCGCGAAGCTCACGGCCCGCGACTCGGTGCTGCGCCGGCTGGACTGGCCGATCCTGCTGTCCTCGCTCGCCCTGTCCTTCCTCGGCGCGCTGCTCGTCTGGTCCGCCACCCGCGGCCGCACCGAGCTCAACAACGGTGACCCGTACTACTTCCTCTTCCGCCACGCCCTCAACACCGGCATCGGCGTCGCCCTGATGATCGGCACCATCTGGCTCGGCCACCGCACCCTGCGCGGCGCGGTGCCGATCCTGTACGGCATCTCGCTCCTGCTGATCCTCGCCGTCCTCACCCCGCTCGGCGCGACCATCAACGGCGCCCACGCGTGGATCGTCATCGGCGGCGGCTTCTCGCTGCAGCCCAGCGAGTTCGTCAAGATCACCATCATCCTGATCATGGCGATGCTGCTGGCCGCCCGCGTCGACGCCGGCGACCAGATCCACCCCGACCACCGCACGGTCGCCAAGGCGCTGCTCCTCGCCGCGCTCCCCATGGCGATCGTCATGCTGATGCCGGACCTCGGCTCGGTGATGGTCATGGCGGTGATCGTGCTCGGCGTGCTCCTCGCCTCCGGCGCCTCCAACCGCTGGGTCCTCGGGCTCATCGTCGCGGGCATCAGCGGTGCCGCACTCGTCGCCGCCCTCGGCGTGCTCGACGAGTACCAGATCAACCGCTTCGCCGCCTTCGCCAACCCCGAGCTCGACCCGGCGGGCGTCGGCTACAACACCAACCAGGCGCGCATCGCGATCGGCTCCGGCGGCCTGTACGGCGCGGGACTCTTCAACGGCCACCAGACCAGCGGCCAGTTCGTGCCCGAGCAGCAGACCGACTTCATCTTCAGCGTCGCCGGCGAGGAGCTCGGCTTTCTCGGTGGCGGACTGATCATCGCGCTGATCGGTGTGATCCTCTGGCGCGCCTGCCGGATCGCACGCGAGACGACCGAGCTGTACGGCACGATCGTCGCCGCGGGCATCATCGCCTGGTTCGCCTTCCAGTCCTTCGAGAACATCGGCATGGCCCTCGGAATCATGCCCGTGGCGGGCCTCCCACTCCCGTTCGTCTCGTACGGAGGTTCGTCCATGTTCGCCGTGTGGGTGGCGATCGGGCTGCTCCAGTCGATCCGCGTACAGAGGCCGATGACCGCTTAGGCTCAAGAGGGTCTGCCCTTCTGTTCACATCGCGTCTAGATTCGATTCATGGCGGAGACGAAGCGCGAGATCGAGCGGAAGTACGAAGCCACCGAGAAGACGGGGCTCCCGGACCTCACCCGGGCCCAGGGAGTCTCGGCCGTCCTCGACCGGGGCGTCGCCGAACTCGACGCCGTCTACTACGACACGGCCGATCTGCGGCTGGCCGCCGACTCCCTCACCCTGCGCCGCCGCACGGGTGGCGAGGACGCGGGCTGGCACCTCAAGTTCCCCGTCGCGTCCGGGATCCGCGACGAGATCAGAGCCCCGCTCGCCGACACCCTCCCGACGTCCCTCGCCCGGCTCCTGCGCTCCCGCATCCGCGACGAGGACGTCGTCCCCGTCGTCCGCCTCCGTTCCTCCCGCGACGTCCGCCACCTCGTCGACGACCAGGGCACCCTCGTGGCGGAGGTGTCCGTCGACACGGTCCACGCCGAGCGCCTGACCGAGACCGGCGGAGAGACCTCCTGGACGGAGATCGAGGTCGAACTCGCGGACGGCGCGGATCCCACCGTCCTGGACGCGGTGGAGGAGCGCCTGAAGAAGGCGGGTGTACGACCGTCGGCTTCGGCGTCGAAGCTCGCCAGGGCCCTTGCGGAGACGACGGAACCCGCACCGGCCGACGACACTCGGGTCGCGGTCTTCCGGCCGGGCGAGGACACCGCGGGCGGCCGTGTCCTCGCGTACGTACAGGAGCAGATCGACGCGATCGTCGCCCTCGACCCCGCCGTCCGCCGCGACCTCCCCGACTCCGTCCACCAGATGCGCGTCGCCACCCGCCGCCTCCGCAGCGCCTTCAAGACGTACCGCAAGGTCCTCGACCGCACCGTCACCGATCCCATCGGCGAGGAGCTGAAATGGCTCGCCGGCGAGCTCGGCGTCGCCCGCGACCAGGAAGTGCTCCTCGACCGCCTGCGCGGCCGGATCGAGGAGCTGCCCCGCACCCTCCTCCTCGGCCCCGTCCGCTCCCGGCTCCGCATCTGGAACGCCGCACACGGCGGCGGCGCCCGCCGCACCGCACTCGCCGCCCTCGACTCCGCGCGCCACCTCGCGCTCCTGTCCACCCTCGACGCGCTGCTCACCGACCCGCCCCTGCGGAAGGGCGCCACGAAGGACGCGCCGCCGGTCCTCGCCAAGGCCGTCCTCAAGGACTACGACCGCCTCGCCCGCCGAGTCGACCACGCCCTCGCCCTCCCCGCGGGCCACGACCGCGACCTCGCCATGCACGAGGCCCGCAAGGCCGCCAAACGCGCCCGCTACGCCGCGGAGGCCGCCACCCCGACCCTCGGCAAACCCGCCAAGCGCTTCGCCAAGCGCATGAAGTCCGTCCAGACCGTCCTCGGCGACCACCAGGACAGCGTCGTCGCCCGCGATGCCCTGCGCATCCTCGCCATCCAGGCCCACGCCGCGGGCGAGTCCGCCTTCACCTGGGGACTCCTCCACGGCCAGGAGGAAGCAGCCGGCGCCGACCGCGAACGCGAGTTCCCGAAGGTCTGGAAGCGGGCCTCGGCCCCGAAATCGAGGGCGGCACTGACCCACTGAGCACCGGGTACGCTTGAGAGTCGCCCCCTGCCAGCTCACGAAGGTTCGAGATGTCTGCTGCCGAGTCTGTCTTCCCGCAGCTCGAAGCTCTGCTCCCGCACGTGCAGAAGCCGATTCAGTACGTCGGTGGAGAGCTGAACTCCACGGTCAAGCCGTGGGAGTCCGCCGACGTCCGCTGGGCGCTCATGTACCCGGACGCGTACGAGGTCGGCCTGCCCAACCAGGGCGTCATGATCCTCTACGAGGTACTGAACGAGCGCGAGGGCGTCCTGGCCGAGCGTACGTACAGCGTGTGGCCGGACCTCGAAGAGCTGATGCGCGAGCACGGCGTCCCGCAGTTCACCGTGGACAGCCACCGCCCCGTCGGCGCCTTCGACGTCTTCGGCCTGAGCTTCTCCACCGAGCTCGGCTACACCAACATGCTCACGGCCCTCGACCTGGCGGGCATCCCGCTGGAGTCGAAGGACCGCACCGTCGACCACCCCATCGTGCTCGCCGGCGGCCACGCCGCCTTCAACCCCGAGCCGATCGCGGACTTCATCGACGCGGCGATCATCGGCGACGGCGAGCAGGCCGTCCTCGACATGACCGAGATCATCCGCGCCTGGAAGGCCGAGGGCCGCCCCGGCGGCCGCGAGGAGGTCCTCCTCCGGCTCGCCAAGACCGGCTCGGTCTACATCCCGGGCTTCTACGACGTCGAGTACCTGGCCGACCGCCGGATCGCCCGCGTCGTCCCGAACCGTTCCGGCGTTCCGTGGCGCGTGTCCAAGCACACCGTCATGGACCTCGACGAGTGGCCCTACCCGAAGCAGCCGCTGGTCCCGCTCGCCGAGACGGTCCACGAGCGGATGTCCGTCGAGATCTTCCGCGGCTGCACCCGCGGCTGCCGCTTCTGCCAGGCCGGCATGATCACGCGCCCCGTGCGGGAGCGAAGCATCACCGGCATCGGCGAGATGGTCGAGAAGGGTCTCAAGGCGACGGGCTTCGAGGAGGTCGGTCTCCTCTCGCTCTCCTCCGCGGACCACACCGAGATCGGTGACATCGCCAAGGGCCTTGCCGACCGGTACACCGAGGACAAGATCGGTCTCTCCCTCCCCTCGACCCGCGTCGACGCGTTCAACGTCGACCTTGCCAACGAGCTGACGAGGAACGGCCGTCGCTCCGGTCTCACCTTCGCCCCCGAGGGCGGCTCCGAGCGCATGCGCAAGGTCATCAACAAGATGGTCTCGGAGGAGGACCTGATCCGGACCGTCTCGACGGCGTACGGCAACGGCTGGCGCCAGGTGAAGCTGTACTTCATGTGCGGCCTGCCGACCGAGACGGACGAGGACGTCCTCCAGATCGGCGACATGGCGGTCAACGTCATCGCCGAGGGCCGCAAGGTCTCCGGCCAGAACGACATCCGCTGCACCGTCTCCATCGGCGGCTTCGTCCCGAAGCCCCACACCCCGTTCCAGTGGGCCCCGCAGCTGTCGGCGGAGGAGACGGACGCGCGCCTGACGAAGCTCCGGGACAAGATCCGCGGCGACAAGAAGTACGGCCGCTCGATCGGCTTCCGCTACCACGACGGCAAGCCCGGCATCGTCGAGGGCCTGCTCTCGCGCGGCGACCGGCGGATCGGCGCCGTCATCCGCGCGGTCTACGAGGACGGCGGCCGCTTCGACGGCTGGCGCGAGCACTTCTCGTACGACCGCTGGATGCAGTGCGCGGAGAAGACGCTCCCCGAGATGGGCGTGGACGTCGACTGGTACACGACCCGCGAGCGCACCTACGAGGAGGTCCTGCCCTGGGACCACCTGGACTCCGGTCTGGACAAGGACTGGCTCTGGGAGGACTGGCAGGACGCCCTCGACGAGACCGAGGTCGACGACTGCCGCTGGACGCCGTGCTTCGACTGCGGCGTGTGCCCGGCGATGCAGACCGAGATCCAGGTCGGCCCGACGGGCAAGAAGCTGCTGCCGCTGAGCGTGGTCAAGTAGCCCATTCCGGTAACACTCCGGCGACGGCCCGGTGCGAGGGGAAACCCTCCGCCGGGCCGTCGCGTCCTTTCCGGCATGAGCATGGAGAAGGCGCAGCCCGGGGGAGAGCCGGAGGGCTGTCTGACGGCGTTCATCAGGATTCCCGTTCGGATCGTGGTGCTGGTGATCGTCGTACCCGTCCGGCTGGTGTGGGACGTTCTCGTCGTCTGCGGGCGCGCCGTCGAGCTGCGGGTGCTGCGGCCGGTCGGGCGGGCGCTCGGCTGGGTGTTTCGGACGCTGGTGGCGAAGCCGGTCGTCTGGCTGGCCAAGGCCTTGTTCGTCTGGCCGTGGGTCGCGCTGTGGCGGTATCTGGTGGTGCCGGTGGCCCGGTACGGGTTCGCGGTGCCGGCCGGGTGGCTCTACCGGACGGTGCTCACCCCGGTCGGGCACGGCCTCGCGTGGTTCTTCACCACGGTGGGCCGCGGTCTGGCGTGGTTCTTCACCCGGCTGGGGGAGGGGCTCGGTGTCATCGGCCGCTGGGTGGGCAAGGCGTTGTTCGTCTGGCCCTGGGTCGCGCTGTGGCGGTACGTGCTCGTGCCGGTCGCCCGGTACGGGATCGGGATCCCCGCGGTCTGGGTGTACCGGTGGATCCTCACCCCGCTCGGCAAGGCCGTCGCCTTCGTGGCCCGGTACGGGTTCGCGGTGCCGGCGGTCTGGTTCCACCGGTCGGTGCTCACCCCGCTCGGCCATGGCCTGACGTGGCTGTTCACCGGCCTCGGCCACGCTGTGGTGTGGCTGGCCGAGGCACTGTTCGTCCGGCCGTGGGTCGCACTGTGGCGGTACGGGATCGTCCTGCCCCTCGGATGGCTGTGGCGGCGGGTCCTCGCACCGCTCGGGCGTGAGATCGCCGACGCCTTCCGGGTCTGCTGGCGCATCGCGGGGTTCATCTCCCGGGCGGTCGGCCGGGCACTCAAGTGGGTGGCCTGGAATCTCTTCGGGCGACCCGTGACCTGGTTCTACCGCTCCGTCTGCGCCCCCGTCGGGCACTGGGTCCGCGACCGGATCTGGGCGCCGGCCAAGCGGGCGGCCGTCGAGGCCGGGCGGGCCGCCCGGGGCGCGCTCCGCTCGGCACGCGCGACCGTGCGGCAGGCCCGCCGCGACGCCTGGCACGCGCTGGTCGGCGGATCCCGAGTGACCGAGCCTGGGGAACCGGTGGTGGCCTCTGCGCGTACTCTGGGTAGTACAACAACCGCCTCCGGCGCGGCGCCCACACCCGAGATCTCCCTGCGAAAGCGGGGGTGAGCCGGTCGGGCCCCCCAGAGGCCACCCGCATTTCGTGGGCGGCGCTCCACCGCGCCCGCCCCGCACCGAGGAGAAGAACCACTGGGCAAGCGACAGCCCGAAGGCCCGCCGCCCGCACCGGCGGTGCAGCGCATCCGACTGCGCTACACCAAGCGCGGCCGCCTCCGGTTCACCAGCCACCGTGACTTCCAGCGCGCCTTCGAGCGTGCGCTGCGCCGAGCCGAGGTGCCCATGGCGTACTCGGCCGGCTTCACCCCGCACCCCAAGGTGTCGTACGCCAACGCCGCCCCCACGGGTACGGGCTCCGAGGCCGAGTTCCTGGAGATCGCGCTCACCGAGACGCGTGACCCGGAGACCCTGCGGGTCCTGCTCGACGAGTCCCTCCCGGACGGCCTCGACATCACCGATGCCGTCGAGGCCCGTACCTCGGGACTCGCCGACCGGCTCACCGCCTCAGTGTGGGAGCTGCGGCTCGACGGCGTCACCGTCGAGGACGCGGAGAAGGCCGTATCGGCCTTCCTCGCGGCCGACACCGTGGAAGTACAGCGCAAGACCAAGAACGGCATCCGCACCTTCGACGCCCGCTCGGCCGTCGCCGACCTCGTCGCGGACCATCCACAGGCACGTCCCGCGGCTGATAGGCCCCTGGACAATGGCTGTGCGATACTGCGGCTGGTTGTTCGGCACGTGACACCTGCCGTACGACCCGACGACGTCCTGTCCGGTCTCCGAGCTGTGGCCGACCTGGCGCCGCCGGTCCCCGCAGCGGTGACCAGGCTGGCGCAGGGGCTCTTCGACGAGGAGTCCGGCACGGTGACCGACCCGCTCGCGCCCGACCGCGAGGCAGTCACGGCCGCTCCATCCACGGCCGCCGCGACCGCCTCAGCGACGGCGCCGGGTGCAGGTTCCGCGTAGGGAGCGGTCGTTGTAGCGCAGCCCTGGCACTCGGGAGCCACCTGGGTCGGGCAGCGCACTGACCAGGAGACTTTCGCCAGGCCGTACGTACAACGCGTACGGAACCGGCGAGCCAGACATCAGCTCCCGTGCGGCGCCCGCGCCCCGGACGGCGGCACCGCGCACTTCGCGCGACAGTGCCGCCGGACCGGAACAAGGCGCGGCGCCCGGGAGCGTGACGGGAGAACCGCCCGCATGCTCGAGCAGCACGAAGAAAACAACGACAACAACGCACCTGGTGACAAGCTGCCGCCGCGCCGCCGGCGCCGCGCCGCTTCCCGCCCCGCCGGTCCGCCGGTGACGGCGGAGGTCGCCGAGAACGCGGCCGAGGTCGTCGTGGAGACTCCGGCCGCCACGCCGGAGCCCACGGAGGAGCCGGCCGCGCCCGCGCGTACCCGCCGTCGCGCGACCCGTAAGGCCACGTCCGCGGAGCCGGTGGCCGAGGCCGCGGCAGAGGCCGCGCCGGTCGTGGAGGAGGCTCCGGTCGAGGAGCCGGCCGCGCCCGCTCGTACGCGTCGCCGTGCGACCCGCAAGGCCACGTCCGCGGAGCCGGTGGCCGAGGCCGCGGCAGAGGCCGCGCCGGTCGTGGAGGAGGCTCCGGTCGAGGAGCCCGCCGCGCCCGCTCGTACGCGTCGCCGTGCCACCCGCAAGGCCACCTCCCCGGAGCCGGTCGCCGCTACCGAGACCGAGGCCCCGGCCCAGGTCGTGCCGGTCGTCGAGGAGGCTCCCGTCGAGGAGCCCGCCCCCGCGCGTACCCGCCGCCGTGCCACCCGCAAGGTCACCTCCCCGGAGCCGGTCGCCGAGACGGCCGGTGAGAGCCTGCCGTCGGAGACCGTCGCGCAGATCACCGCCGAAGAGGCCGAGCCCGAGGTCGTCGCCGCCGAGAAGGCCGCCAGCCGTGGTCGTACCCGCCGCCGCGCGTCCTCGCCGCAGTTCACCGCCGAGCCGGTGACCGCCCCCAAGGCGGAGGAGGAGCCCCGCGGCCGCCGCGCCGCGCGCCCCGCCGTCGCCGTCTTCCAGGCCCCGGTCTTCACCGAGCCCATGTTCCAGACCCCGGAGACCGCGGCCGCCGCCGCTGCCGCCGAGGCCGTGGAGCCGGAGGAGGACGAGGAGGAGACGGTCGAGGTCGAGGAGACCGCCGCCGTCGTCGTCGAGACGGTCGAGCGTCCCGAGCCCGCCGGCCGGCGCCGTCGCCGCCGTCGTGGCGAGCCCGCCGAGCCCGTCGCCGTCGAGCCGGTCCCGGCCACCGTCGCCGACGAGCCCGAGGTCGAGGCCGAGGAGCCCGAGGCCGAGGCCGAGGAGTCCGACGAGTACGAGGACCGCCCGTCCCGCCGTCGCCGCCGTGGCGGCCGTCGCCGTCGTCGAGGTGAGCTCGCGGACGCGGAGGACACCGAGGAGAACGAAGAGGCGGAGGAGGCCCGCGCCGAGGACGAGGAGTCCGAGGAGGAGGCCGAGGAGTCCGACGAGTACGAGGGCGGCGGGTCCGCCGGCAGCAGCAGCTCGCGCCGTCGTCGCCGTCGTCGCCGCCGCAGCGGTGACGCCTCCGGCGAGACCGAGGCGGGCGAGGAGGACGGCGTCCGTACGGTCGTCAAGGTCCGCGAGCCCCGCCCGGCCCGTGAGAAGGCCGAGCCCTCCGACGAGGTCCAGTCCATCAAGGGCTCGACCCGCCTGGAGGCGAAGAAGCAGCGTCGCCGCGAGGGTCGCGAGCAGGGCCGCCGCCGCGTCCCGATCATCACCGAGGCCGAGTTCCTGGCCCGCCGTGAGGCCGTCGAGCGCGTCATGGTCGTCCGCCAGAACGGCGACCGCACCCAGATCGGCGTCATGGAAGACAACGTGCTCGTCGAGCACTACGTCAACAAGGAGCAGGCCACCTCGTACGTCGGCAACGTCTACCTGGGCAAGGTCCAGAACGTCCTGCCGTCCATGGAGGCCGCCTTCGTCGACATCGGCAAGGGGCGCAACGCCGTCCTGTACGCCGGTGAGGTCAACTTCGAGTCGCTGGGCATGGCCAACGGGCCGCGCCGCATCGAGGCCGCCCTCAAGTCCGGCCAGTCGGTCCTCGTCCAGGTGACGAAGGACCCGATCGGCCACAAGGGCGCCCGACTGACCAGCCAGGTCTCCCTGCCGGGCCGTTACCTCGTGTACGTCCCCGAGGGCTCGATGACCGGCATCAGCCGCAAGCTCCCGGACACCGAGCGCGCCCGGCTGAAGACCATCCTCAAGAAGATCGTCCCCGAGGACGCGGGCGTCATCGTGCGCACCGCCGCCGAGGGCGCGAGCGAGGACGAGCTGCGTCGTGACGTCGAGCGTCTGCAGGCCCAGTGGGAGGACATCCAGAAGAAGGCGAAGAACGGCAACGCTCCGACCCTTCTCTACGGTGAGCCGGACATGACCGTCCGCGTCGTCCGCGACATCTTCAACGAGGACTTCTCGAAGGTCATCGTCAGCGGCGACGAAGCGTGGGAGACCATCCACGGCTACGTGAACCACGTCGCCCCGGACCTGACCGACCGCCTGTCCAAGTGGACGAGCGAGGTCGACGTCTTCGCGACGTACCGGATCGACGAGCAGCTGATGAAGGCGCTGGACCGCAAGGTCTGGCTGCCGAGCGGTGGCTCGCTGGTGATCGACAAGACCGAGGCGATGATCGTCGTCGACGTCAACACCGGCAAGTTCACCGGTCAGGGCGGCAACCTCGAAGAGACCGTGACGAGGAACAACCTCGAAGCGGCCGAGGAGATCGTGCGCCAGCTGCGCCTGCGCGACCTGGGCGGCATCGTCGTCATCGACTTCATCGACATGGTCCTGGAGTCCAACCGCGACCTGGTGCTGCGTCGCCTCCTGGAGTGCCTGGGCCGTGACCGGACCAAGCACCAGGTGGCCGAGGTCACCTCGCTCGGCCTGGTCCAGATGACCCGTAAGCGGGTCGGCCAGGGTCTGCTCGAGTCCTTCTCCGAGACCTGCGTCCACTGCAACGGGCGTGGCGTGATCGTCCACATGGAGCAGCCGACCGCCCCGGGCGGCGGTGGCGGCGGCAAGCGCTCGAAGAAGCGTGGCCGTGGCGGTGCCGAGCACCACGAGCACGAGCACGTCGAGGTCGTGGAGACGGACTCCGAGACGGAGACGGTCGAGACCGAGGCCGAGGTGGCCGCGGAGATCGCCGCCCCGGTGGCCGTGGAGGAGCCCTTCCGCGCCGACGAGGAGCTGTACAGCAGCGCCGCCGAGGCCGAGGCCGCCGCCACGCGTGGTCGTGGCCGTCGTCGCGCGACCCGCAAGGTGTCCGCGCCGGCCGGTTCGCCGGTCGCCGCTGCCCCCGCCCCGGTGGTCGTGGAGGAGCCCGAGCCGGTTGTCGAGCCCGAGCCCGTCGTCGAGGCCCCGGTCGTCGAAGAGGCTGCCCCGGCCCCCCGTGGCCGCCGCCGTGCCACCCGTAAGGCGACGGCCCCGGCCGGCTCGCCGGAGACGGTGATCGAGACGGTCGTCGAGCCGGTGGTCGCCGCGGAGCCGGTCGTCGAGGCCGAGCCCGAGGTCGCGCCCGTCGTCGAGGAGGCCCCCGTGGCCGCCCCGCCGCGTGCCCGTCGCCGGGTCGTCCGTAAGGTGACCGCCCCCGCCGGCTCGCCCTCGGGCGCCGAGGAGGCCGCCGTCCTGGTGGTCGAGACCCCGGCCGCCGCCCCGGCCCCGGTCGAGGCGCCCGCCGCCGAGCCCGAGGCCGAGGCTCCCGCCCCGGCCAAGAAGACGGCCGCCCGCAAGACGGCCAAGAAGGCCACCGCGAAGAAGGCCGCCACTAAGAAGACGGCGGCGACCAAGAAGACCGCGGCGAAGAAGACGACTGCGAAGAAGGCGGCCACCAAGAAGACGGCCGCCCCCGCGCAGGACTGACACGGCCGGTGTGGGCCTCCCATGGCGGACGGCCCACACCGCCTCAGAGGTCGAAGTCACCGAATTTGACCCCTTGAGCACCGGCCCGTAACCTTGACCGTCGGCGTGTCGTATGGCGCGCCACCCCCCTGAGCACCCTCCTCCCGGTCTGTCGGGAGAGGCCGCTCGTCCACTTCCGGATCATCGCGGGCCTCGGCACGTGTGAGCGGCTGGCATCAGGGGACCGTTCCCGAGTGAGAGAGAGATCCGCGTGTACGCCATCGTGCGCAGCGGTGGTCGCCAGCACAAGGTTGCTGTCGGCGACATCGTTGAGGTTGACAAGATTTCCACTGCCAAGGTTGGCGACACCGTAGAGCTCTCTACGCTGCTCGTTGTCGACGGCGACGCCGTGACCAGCGACCCGTGGGTGCTGGCCGGTATCAAGGTCACGGCCGAGGTCGTGGACCACCACAAGGGCGCGAAGATCGACATCCTTCGCTACAAGAACAAGACCGGCTACCGCCGTCGCCAGGGCCACCGCCAGCAGTACACGGCGATCAAGGTCACCGGCATCCCCGCGGCTGCGAAGTAAGGGACTGAGGAGAGATGGCACACAAGAAGGGCGCATCGTCCACCCGGAACGGTCGCGATTCCAATGCTCAGCGGCTCGGCGTGAAGCGCTTCGGCGGTCAGGTCGTCAGCGCCGGTGAGATCCTGATCCGTCAGCGCGGCACCCACTTCCACCCGGGCGCGGGCGTCGGCCGTGGCGGCGACGACACGCTGTTCGCCCTGCAGGCCGGTTCGGTGCAGTTCGGCACCCACCGTGGCCGCAAGGTCGTGAACATCGTTCCGGTCGCCTGATCGGTTCTTTTGCGGAGGCGGACCTCACTTCCCGGCAGGGAAGCGGGTCCGCCTTTCGCGTGTTACTAGATAGACATTCCACCTCGTAGCACCCCTTTGTAATGGAGGCACAACCATGACCACCTTCGTGGACCGCGTCGAGCTGCATGTCGCCGCGGGTAACGGAGGCCACGGCTGCGCCTCCGTACACCGGGAGAAGTTCAAGCCGCTCGGCGGCCCCGACGGCGGCAACGGCGGCCGTGGCGGCGATGTGATCCTGGTCGTCGACCAGGCGATCACCACGCTCCTCGAGTACCACCACTCGCCCCACCGCAAGGCGACCAACGGTCAGCCCGGCGCCGGCGACAACCGCTCCGGCAAGGACGGCCAGGACCTCGTCCTGACCGTGCCCGACGGCACCGTCGTCCTCGACAGGCAGGGCAACGTCCTCGCCGACCTGGTCGGCCAGGGCACCACCTTCGTCGCGGGCCAGGGCGGCCGCGGCGGCCTCGGTAACGCCGCGCTGTCCTCCGCCCGCCGCAAGGCCCCCGGCTTCGCGCTCCTCGGCGAGCCCGGCGAGGCGCGGGACATCGTCCTGGAGCTGAAGACCGTCGCCGACGTGGCGCTGGTGGGCTACCCGAGCGCCGGCAAGTCCTCGCTCATCTCCGTCCTGTCGGCCGCCAAGCCGAAGATCGCGGACTACCCCTTCACCACCCTGGTCCCGAACCTGGGCGTCGTCACCGCCGGCTCGACCGTCTACACGATCGCCGACGTGCCGGGTCTGATCCCGGGCGCCAGCCAGGGCCGCGGCCTGGGCCTGGAGTTCCTGCGCCATGTGGAGCGCTGCTCCGTCCTCGTACACGTCCTGGACACGGCGACGCTGGAGTCCGACCGTGACCCCGTCACCGACCTCGACATCATCGAGGAAGAGCTGAAGCAGTACGGCGGTCTCGAGGACCGCCCGCGCATCGTCGTCCTCAACAAGATCGACATCCCGGACGGCCAGGACCTGGCGGACATGATCCGCCCGGACCTGGAGGAGCGCGGCTACCAGGTCTACGAGGCCTCGGCCGTGGCCCGTACGGGTCTGAAGGAGCTCTCCTTCGCGCTGGCCGACATCGTCGCCAAGGCGCGCGCGGCCAAGCCGAAGGAGGAGTCGACGCGGATCGTCCTCCGTCCGAAGGCGGTCGACGACGCCGGCTTCTCCGTCACGTACGACGAGGCCGAGGACGTGTACCGGGTGCGCGGCGAGAAGCCGGAGCGCTGGGTCCGCCAGACCGACTTCAACAACGACGAGGCCGTCGGCTACCTCGCCGACCGTCTCAACCGCCTGGGCGTCGAGGACGCGCTGATGAAGGCGGGCGCCCGCGCGGGCGACGGCGTCGCGATCGGCTCCGAGGACAACGCGGTCGTCTTCGACTGGGAGCCGACGATGATGGCCGGCGCCGAGATGCTCGGCCGTCGTGGCGAGGACCACCGCCTCGAGGCCCCGCGTCCCGCCGCGCAGCGCCGCCGCGATCGAGATGCGGAGCGGGACGACGCGCAGCGCGAGTTCGACGAGTTCAACCCGTTCTAGCCGGGCCTCGGTCCCCGGGAGCGGCCGGTCGGCGACGTCGGCCGCTCCCGTAGGATCCTCGGTGTGAGCAGCACCCCCCCACCCACGGTAGAAGGCACCCTCGGTGTCGTGGTCATCGCCTACAACGACGAGGTGCTGGTCGGCGACGCCATCCGGTCCGCACTCGACCAGGGACCCGTGGTCGCGGAGGTCATCGCCGTCAACGACGCATCGAGCGACGGCACCGCGAAGGTCCTGGACGAGCTGGCGGCGCTCCACCCCCGGGTGCGTGTCGTCCACCGTACGGAGAACAGCGGCGGCTGCGGCTCCCCCCGCAACGACGGCATCCAGGCGGCCACCGCGCCGTACGTGATGTTCCTCGACAGTGACGACATCCTGCCCGAGGGCGCGGCCGAGGCCCTGGTGACGGCGGCCGAGCGGCACCGGACCCCCGTCGCGGTCGGCGTCTGCGTACGGCGCGAACTGCCCGGCGGCCGGGAGGTGCGCTGGCAGCCCAAGCTCTACCGGGAGCCCGCCGTTCTGGAGACCGCGGCGGACCTCGCCCCGCTGGTGCACGACACGCTCTGCGTCAACAAGGTCTACGCCCGGTCCTTCCTCCTCGACCACGGCATCCGGTTCCCCGACGGCCGTTTCATCTACGAGGACTTCCTCTTCACCGCCCGCGTCCTGGCCCCCGCGCCGCGTGTCGCGGTGATTCCCGACACGGTCTACGTGTGGCACGTGCGCCGCGCCGCCGCGCAGCTGTCGATCTCCCTGGACCGGGAGGGCGTCGGCAACTGGCAGGCCCGTATCGCCGCCCATCGCAAGGCCGTGGAGACCTTCAGGGAGGCCGGCCGCACCGAGCTCGCCGCCGCCTGCCGCACCAAGTTCCTCGAACACGATCTGCGCCTGTACGCCCGTGAGTTGAGGCTGCGCGACGAGGCCTACCAGGCCGACTGGTGGGTGTCGACCCGCGACCACCTCGGGGCGTTCGAGGAGAGCGAGATCGCCGCGGCCGTCGCGCCCGCCCGCTGGGCGGCCCGGTTCGTCCTGGCCTCCAAGGAGCCGCGGGACCTGCTCCGGCTGTCCCGGCTGGCCGCCGAGCCGGCCCGTCTGCTCCCGCCGTACGCGCGGAGCGAGGACGTCGCCGTCTGGTCCCTGGACCTTCCCGGCGTCGAGCTGGACGGCGTGGAGACGCTGCCCCTCGACGAGCTCCCGGTGGTCGTCGACGCGGGTCTGCACACGGGCGGGGGCGGCGAGCTGCGGCTCACGGTCCGCGATCTGTACGGCAGGCTGCGCGCGGCCGGACCCCGTACCGTGCAGGTCGCGTTCCTGCCCCGGGGCTCGGAGGAGCCAGCCCGCACCGAGCAGGCCGAGCTCGCCGAGGGCGAGGGCGGCTGGACCGCCCGCGTTCCTGTCGGGCTCACCGCTCTGGCCGGGGCGGGCCGTCGCCGGGGGAACCGGGGAACCCAGCTGTGGGACATCCGGATCACGGTGACATGCGCGGACGGCGGCTCCTTCTCGACGGCGCTCCGGCTGCCGGACGGCTCCGAGCGGCGCTCGGTCGTGCCGAGCAGCCGGTACGGTGTACTGCTGGTGCAGCAGTACACGACGGCGAGCGGATCGCTCGCGGTGCGGCTCGCACCGGGCGCCCGTGACGGGCTCCGGGCGGTCAGGGCCAGGCTCCGTCGGCTCTCCCGCAGTTCTTAGCGAAAGGGATATGGGGCGTTATGACTTTTCTGATCACCGGAGGCGCCGGATACATCGGCTCGCATGTGGTCCGCGCCATGACGCAGGCGGGGGAGCGGGTCGTCGTCCTCGACGATCTGTCCACCGGCTACGCGGAGCGGCTCCCGGAGGGCGTGCCCCTGGTGGTCGGCTCGACCCTGGACCGTGAGGTACTGGACCGGACCGTCGCCGAGCACGGCGTGACGGGTGTGGTCCACCTGGCGGCGAAGAAGCAGGTCGGCGAGTCCGTCGAGCAGCCGCTGCACTACTACCGCGAGAACGTCCAGGGTCTGACCGTGCTCCTGGAGGCCGTGGCCGCCGCGGGCGTGCGCAACTTCCTCTTCTCCTCCTCCGCCGCCGTCTACGGCATGCCGGACGTGGACCTCGTCACCGAGGACACGCCGTGTCTGCCCATGAGCCCGTACGGCGAGACGAAGCTCGCCGGCGAGTGGGTGGTCCGCGCCGCGGGCAAGGCCCACGGCATCTCCACGGCCTGCCTGCGCTACTTCAACGTGGCGGGCGCCGCGACCCCCGAGCTGGCCGACACCGGTGTCTTCAACCTGGTCCCGATGGTCTTCGAGCGGCTCGACGCCGACGAGGCCCCGCGGATCTTCGGTGACGACTACGACACCGCCGACGGCACGTGCGTCCGCGACTACATCCACGTCGAGGACCTTGCCGACGCCCACCTCGTCGCCGCGCGCAAGCTCGCGGAGTGGGCGGCCGCCGGCGAGCCGCGCGATCTGACCGTCAACATCGGTCGCGGCGAGGGCGTCTCCGTCCGGGAGATGATCGACCTGATCAACGAGATCACCGGCCACTCGGTCGCCCCCGCCGTCACCCCGCGCCGCCCCGGCGACCCGGCCCGCGTCGTCGCCGCCGCGGACCGCATCGCCACGGAGCTGGGCTGGAAGGCCCGCCACGACGTCCGCGACATGATCACCTCTGCGTGGGCCGGCTGGGTCGCCCGTCGAGGCGTGTCCGCCTGACGCAGGCCGAACGCAAGAGCCGAGGGCCGGGGAGAGCATCTCCCCGGCCCTCGGCCGTTCTCCGGCGGACCAGTGCCCGCCGCGGGTGTCAGTGGTTGCGCAGCGCCCGGGAGGCGACCTTCTTCGCCTTGGAGCCCAGCCGCCGCAGCGGCTGCTGCGGAATCGAGAGGCGCAGCGGCTCGCCCTCCGGGTCGGCGATCGGCAGGTCGCGGGTGAACGCGCCGTCCTCCAGACGTATCCGTGCGTTCCAGTTTCCGGCGGGGACCCGCTGAAGCGGTATCCGTGCCTGTATGCGGCCGTCGCCGTCCACGCTCTCCGCGCCGGCGACCAGCAGCGACTCCCGGTTCGGCGCCGTGAGCAGCAACTGCGCCGAAGGGGTGGACCAGCCCGGCACGGTCACCGCGAACTCCAGGTCGGTCCGGCCGAAGAAGCCGCTGTTCACCGCTCCGCGTGCGTCGCGGCCGAGCGGGAAGCGGGTGGCACCTATGTCGAGGTTGACGTGCTGGTGGGCTTCCGAATGGAAGACCGCCACCGCGATCGGGCCGTCCTCCGCGCGCACGATCTCCGATTGCGGGGCGGCGTCGTAGGCTGCGTCCGTGGGGCGGGGCAGCCAGGCCTGCTTGCGCAGCGTTCCGGAGGCCACGGTGACCCGCAACGTCCAGACGCCCTCGGCCAGCGGACCGCCGTCGGCGACCCGGCTGACGTCGACGGCGGCGGTGTACACGCCGTTCTTGTTCGTCGCCGGCACCGTGTACGTCACGCCCTGACATCCCAGTACCAGGCCGACCTCCTGGCCGGCCGGGTCCCCTAGGCCGTCGAGCCGGGCCTTGCCGGACAGCCGGAGCACCGGGCCGTCCCAGGTGTACGAGGTGAGCTCCTGGCGCAGCACGACGCGCGAGGTGACGTCATAGCAGGCGTCCGGGATTCCGGCGTCGGGGTCGCGGAAGAACGGGTAGGCGGCATAGGCGCTGTCGCCCTCGATCACGGCGGGGCCGAGTTCCCGATCGACGTCCGCCTCGATGATCGCGGTCAGCCGGTCGGTCATCCCCTCGCGCAGACAGTGCGCGCGCAGTCGCAGCCGGGGCGGCAGGGCCTCGGAAACGCCGTCGGTGAGCCACTCCTGGCACAGCGGGCGGGCCGCCTCGGCCATGGCTCTTCGGCCCTCTTCGTCGCGCGCGAGATACGGCGCACCGAACATGCCGAGGACCTCGCCGTGGAAATGCCGCTCCATGAGCTTGTCCCGCTCGGGCCCGGCGGGCACGTGGTCGGCGACCATCCCGAGGATTCCGCTCACGTACTCCAGCTGCGCGACCCAGTCGACATCCTGCTGGCTGGCGTTGGTCCCGTCGCCGCGGCCTTCCAGGTAGTAGCAGTCGTAGTCGGCGACGACCGAGACCTTGCGGGCGTGCAGCAGACCGTGGACGGCGAAGGGTACGTCCTCGCCCAGAAGCCGGGCCTCGGTGAACCGCAGCTCGTACTCCTCGACGAGGGTGCGGCGCCACAGCTTGTAGGCGGCCAGCGTCCAGTACACGGGGGAGTGGAAGATGCTCACCTCGGGACTGGTGGTCCGCAGGTCCACGGGGGCCGGGCGGCCGCCGATGCCGACGATCCTGCCGTACACGATGTCCGAGTCCTGCTCGTCCGCCATCCGCAGCAGGCGCTCCATCGCCTCGACGCCGAGGTAGTCGTCGGAGTCGAGGAAGAAGAGGAAGTCCCCCTTCGCCTGCTCGATGCCGACGTTGCGGGGACGGCCGGCGCCTCCGGACGGCGGCTGGTGGATCACCCGCACGTTGTCGTGGGTGCGGGCCCAGGCGTCGAGCCAGGCGCCGCTGCCGTCGGAGGAGCCGTCGTCGACGGCGATGACCTCGATGAGGTCCTGAGGCAACGACTGACCGGCCACGGATCCGAAGCAACGCTCCAGGTATCGCTCGGTGTTGTGCACCGGAACGATCACTGATATTCGGGATGCCATGCGATTCCCTCTCGGCTTGGCTGGGGGTCCGGCAGGGGAATCCGCCCTGGTGAGGCGGACGCTAGCACGCGGCACGGAGGGGCGGCCAGATGTCTCCGGACCCGCGTACGAGAGGCGGGGTGCCCCTCCTGGAAGGAGCACCCCGCCTCTCGTACGACGTTCAGGACGCCGCGCTCATCGCTCCAGGAAGCGGAAGAGCGCTTCCCAGCGATCGGTGATCTCGTCACCGGAGTAGCGCCTTACGTTGCGCCAGGCGGCGTCGCCCATGCGGTTGCGGAGCTCGGCGTCGGAGATCAGCGTGCTGATGTGCCCGCCGAGCTCGATGGTGTTCCCGGTCTTCGCGAGGAGCCCGTCCTCACCGTCCTCGATGATCTCGCGGACGCCCGGCGCGCAGTCGAACGCGGCACACGGCACACCCGCGGCCATGGCCTCGAGCAGAGTGATCGGGAAGCCCTCGGCGCGGCTGGCCTGGGCGAAGATCGAGGCGCCCTGCAGCGCGCCCAGCACGTCGTTCGTCCGGCCCATCCACTCCACCGAGTCGTCCAGACCCAGCGAGGCGCAGTGGCGGCGAAGCTCCGCCTCCTCGTCACCCGCTCCGTAGATCCGGAGCTTCCACTCGGGGTGGCGGGACGCGACCTCGGACCAGCTGTCCAGCAGCATGTCCACGCCCTTCTCGTGCGAGAGGCGGCCGATGCAGGCGACCACCTTCTCGCTGCGCGGGGCCGGGGCCTCGGGCATGAAGGGCAGCGGGTTCGGCAGATGGCCGACGTTGTCCATCCCGTCGCGGATCCAGAGGTCCGCGTCGCCGGGGGTGAGGACGAGGAGCCGGTCGACGTCCTTGTAGTAGCGCTTGACGCGGGCCAGGCGTGAGGACGCGGCACTGGCCTCGTGCGACTCGTGGCTCATGCCGATGACGATGAGGCCCTTGGTGTCGGCGAGCGCCACCCACTCCATCGCCCAGACCTGGGTGACGATCACGACGGAGCCCGGGCGGGCGCCGGCGAACAGCGCGGTCAGCTTCTCGGCCTGCTCCCGCATACCGGCGGCGCGGGCACGGTGGCGGAGCCGCTCGGCCGCGTTGAGCTTGCCCTTGACCCCGCGCAGCGAGCGCACCTGCGGGGGGTGCCCGTCGTACAGCGTGGTCGTCCCGTACGGCAGGTCGCCGGGGAACTCCTGGCGCCTGCCCTCCGGGGCGGGGACGATGCCGACGACGTGCACACGGTGGTCGCGTTCGGCGAACTGCCGAGCCATCTGGTGCGTCCAGGTGGTCACGCCACCCATCTCGTCGACGCTGTTGGACACGAAAAAGATGTCACGGCCGCCGGACACGGCGGTCTGCTCGGTCACTTACCGCTCCTGGTGAAGAACTTGGCGACGATCTGACGGGCCGCGTCGCCCCGGTCGAAGGAGCTGAACTCGGCGTTGAACCGCTCCCGCGCCGCCGAGTACTTGGCGTCGGCCTCGTCCTTGAGGTGGGAGACCGCCGAGAAGAGCTCGTTCTCGTCGGAGACCACGGGTCCGGGCGCCTTCTCCTTCAGGTCGAAGTAGGTGCCACGGCTCTCCTTCGCGTACTCCTCGTAGTCGTACGTGAAGAAGATCATCGGCCGGTCGAGCAGTCCGTAGTCGAACATCACCGAGGAGTAGTCGGTGATCAGGC
Source organism: Streptomyces sp. NBC_01353 (assembly GCF_036237275.1). Lineage (GTDB taxonomy): Bacteria > Actinomycetota > Actinomycetes > Streptomycetales > Streptomycetaceae > Streptomyces. Next base: position 5,774,374 of record NZ_CP108352.1, read on the forward strand.
CGTCCGCGAGTTCCAGCAGCGGAGTGATGTCGTGCTGGTGCGTCACATCGATGACGCGGCCACGGACGGACGGCGGCAACGTGAGGTTGTTCAGGTAGTGCGACCTGATCAGCAGGGTGTGCGTGTCGCCGAAGCGGTCGGCGAACTCCTCCACGTCGAAGGGCAGCTCGAAGCTGCGTACGCCTCCGCCGGGGTTGGCCCGGAACGTCGGCGCATACAGCAGCACCGTCTTCTCCGGGGCGATGCCCAGCTCTGCCGCGAGCGGACCACGCGCGCGCTCGCCGGTCTCGGTCTCCTTCGCCCGGGCCGCGACCAGGGCGTCGTTGCGCGGGTACCCGGCGGGCAGCAGTACGTCGTCCTTGAGCCTGAAGGCCTTCGCCAGCGTCTGGACGTCGTGCTCCGAGCGGATCAGGAAGTGGTCGAACCGGTCGAGGGACTTCTGGAAGGAGTCCTGTCCGGCCCGGCCCTGCATCTTGGTGCCCGGCTCGTGGAAGCCCATGCGCTTGAGCGCGGAGCCGTGCCACGTCTGGATGTACGTCGTCCCGGGGCGCTTGGTCAGCTTGAGCGGGAAGCCCTGGTTGTCGACCCAGAACTCGGCCTGCGCGAGCGCGCGCAGGTACGGCCAGCTCCAGCGCTTCACCAACGTGGCGTCCTTGGGGAAGCCGGTCGGTCGGGCGCCCGCATAGGACCACACGGCCTCGAACGCCACGCCCTGGCGGCGCAGCTCCTCGTAGATCGCCTTCGGGCTGTCGCTGTACTGCTTGCCGAGGTGGCTCTCGAAGACCACCAGACCCTTGCGGATCGGCAGTTTGCTGTACACCTCGTGGTAGACGCGCAGCTTGGTCTCGCCCGAGCTGAGGCTGCGACGGGCCTTGAGGAGTCGACGCAGACCGGTCTTGGCCAGGCCGGCCGTGCGGCCGTGCATCGCGCCCTCGATCATCGCGGACGTACGGACGGACGCCTTGCCCTCGGAGGTGAGGACGTAGGACAGGTTGCCCTTCTTGGTCACCTCGGGCGCGAAACGGTCCGAGACCAGTCGGGTCAGCCGCGGGCGCACCCGCACCGTGCGGCGCTCGTCCAGCTCGACGCTGCCGACGCCCACCCGGGTGCTGAGCTTGTCACCGTCGACGGTGAGGAGCAGACGCACGTCCCAGACCGCGTCGATGATGCCCAGCGGACGCACCTTGCGCGTGATGTCCGCCTCGGCCTCCCACTCGATCGCCGTGTCGGTTCGGCGCAGCGAGGTGACGGGGAAGCGGAACGCGCGCACGCCGATCTTGCGGCGGGCCTGGAACTCCAGTACGGCGGAGAGCTTGGCGCCCTCCTTGATCCGTCCGAGCGGGTTGACCACGGCGCCGGACAGGCGGACCGTTCCGTCGCCGCCTTCGTACGAGGCGAGCCGGTTACCCAGGGCGAGGGAGGTCAGCGGCCGGGTGTGGTAGCCCGCCGAGGTGACGTCCAGGATCCGGCGGGCGTCGGGGTCGTCGAAGTGCTGCCCGCACCAGAAGATCTGGCCCTCGTGCTCGATCAGCGGCGAGGTCAGCCGTCCCTTGTTCGCGAGCGCCTCGGTGGCCGGGAGCAGGTTGTCCCAGTCCTCCTTGCTCAGCAGATAGGCACAGATGGCATGCAGGGGCTGGACCTCGTCGTACGCCTTCGGGTCGATCGTGGAGAGGTACCCGTTGGCCAGCTCGGCGAACTCGCGCCGGTACTCCTCGCCCATCTGCGGAAGGTCGCGCAGATGCAGGACGAGGTCGTGCTTGAGGAACTTGATGTCCTTGCGGAACTTCAGGTCCTCATAGCCCTTGCTCTCCAGCAGGGCGTCCACCCGGCGGTGTATTTCCATGCGGTGGACGAAGTTGGCGATCTCGTGGCGCCGGTTGCTGATCGACTTGGAGGCGGCGCTCTCCTGCACGTTCCAGAAGTAGACCTGGTTCGGGATCAGCGTGATCCGGCTCGCGGCGACATACGCCTGCGCGGAGAAGAGCAGATCCTCGTAGTGGATGCCGACCGGAAACTCGAGCCCCTGCTCCAGGAGGAACTCCCGGCGGTAGCACTTGTTCGTGGAGAGCGTGTCGAAGACAAGCAGGTCGGGCAGGTCGGCGACGGACTCGATCGTCCGGGTCTGCGAGTAGATCCAGGGATACCACTCGGTCGTCTTCTTGTGCCGGCTGTCCAGGTGGACACGCACACAAAGTCCGGAGACCAGGTCGGAGCCGGTCCGCTCGGCCGCTTCCAGCATGTTCCGGCAGGCGTTGCGTTCCAGCACATCGTCACTGTCGAGGAACATGACGTACTTACCGGCGGCACGCTGAATGCCGTAGTTGCGCGGCGCTCCGCAGCCGCCGCTGTTCTCCGGCAGCTGGAAGGCCCGGACCTGCTCCGGGTGAGCGGCTGCCAGTTCCTGGGCGACTTCGAAGGTGCGGTCCTTGCTGCAGTCGTCGACGATCACGACTTCGACGCTCTGCAGTGTCTGGTCCAACACCGATCGCACGGCCGTGGGAAGACGCTCTGCGTCGTTGTAGGCGATGACGATCACTGAGACGTCAGGCACTGGCACCTCGATCCACTTGTCCTGCACAGGCTGCCTCAACGGTACCTCGCGTTCACTTTCCGACGGTCCGATGGTCTGGGAGGCGTCCGGGCGGGAAGCCCGGGCCTGGGCGATCGGGAACAGACTCTCCTCGATCGGTTTCGTCGATTTTAAAGGCAACCCATTCGGCTCCGTTCCCGTCTAGCAGATGCGTGCAGATGAGGCTTTAGCCTCATTCTGTAGCCATTTACGGACAGAGGGTAACGGAAAGTACATATGCGAATCAGGTGGGACATCCGGGGTGCGGGGGGCGCCCAGGAGCAAGGAACCCATGGAAGGCCCCCATGCTGATTCCCCCGCCTCCGAAAGTCGCTCGACGTCAGGAGACCGACGCTTCCTCGCCGGCGACGCCGGCAGCCCGGGAACCCCGGCGGAACCGAAGATCCCAGGTCGTCGCGGCGTGGTTCGCCGCCCTGGTGTCCATGGGTGCCTACTGCCTCGCCATGGCCCTTCAGGGCACGTACCCCTTCGGTGGCCGCTCCCGCGCGGTGAACGACCTCGGCAATCAGTTCGTGCCGTTCCACGCCCGCCTTCGTGACCTGATGCACGGGGACACCAGCGGGGATCTCTTCTTCAACTGGGCAAGCGGCTTCGGCACACCGTTTCTTGCGGACTTCTTCACTTATTTGATGAACCCGTTCTCGTGGCTGGTCGGGGTCTTCCCCCGGGACAGCGTCGAGTTCCCCGTGTTTCTGGTCACCCTTTTCAGTGTCGGGCTGGCCGCCGGGCTGATGACCGCCTTCCTGGGACGCCTCCACCCGGGCAGCCCCTGGCTGCGCGCGCTGCTCTCCGTCGGATTCGGGCTGAGCGCCTGGATGATCTCGGACGGCTTCTCCGACCCCATGTGGATGTGGGGCCTGGTCGCCTTCCCGCTCCTGGGCATCGCCTACGACTGGTGCCTGGACCGCCGCCGCTGGGTGCTCGGCGCCCTGGTCGTGACCGTCTGCTGGGCCGGCAACTTCTACACCGCCGCCATGGCCACCATCGCGATGGCGCTCGTGCTGCTGGTCCGGGTGCTGCTGGACGAGCGGCCCGCCGCGGAGCGCGTCCGCGCCCTCGCGCGCGGCGCCTCCATGACCGTCACCGGAGTGCTGCTGGCCGCCCCCGTGCTCACGGTGAGCCTCATGGCGAGCAAGCTGTCCCAGCCCGCGCCCGAGGTCGCCTACAAGGGCTCGGCCGTCACCGACTACGTGGCGCACCTGTTCCCCGGCGGGCTGGCCGGCGGAGCACCGCGCGTCTCCGTCGGAATGCTCGCGCTGCTCCTGGTCGCCACCTACCCGTTCATCGGTCGGGTGCCGCTCAAGGAACGGTTCGTGTGGCTGGGCCTGACCGTGGGCACGGCCGCCTCGTTGGTCTGGCAGCCCACGATCCTGCTCTGGCACGGACTGGCCATGCCCAACGGCAACCCCTACCGCGCCTCGATCGCCCTCACCGCCATCCTCGTGTGCGTCGCTTGGCTGGCCCTCGCCCGCCGGCCCCGCCCCAAGGAGCTCTTCCGCGGCGGCGCCGTGGTCCTGATCCTGGCCGCCTGCGCGAGCACCGCGAAGTACATGACCGGCGGACCGTGGATCCTCACCGTCGCCGGCGGACTCGCCTTCCTCGCCCTGCTCATCGCGCTGCACCGCCACCGGGCGGACCGCCGGGTACGCGCGTGGCTGACCGTCGCCCTGGCCGGCGCCGTCTTCCTCTCCTCGACCTACACCGTCCTGTCGACGACCCGGCTCCGCGACGCCCAGGACTGGTGGAAGCCCAAGCGCACCTACGACGCCGAGACACGCGCCGCGTACGACCAGCTGAAGGCCGCCGACGCGTGGCCCGCGAGCCGGACCGAGCCGGGACCGAACGGGTTCGCCGCCAACGACCCCATGCTGCTGGCCGGCCAGGGCGGCCGCTACTACAGCAGCTATCTGCCCGCGGTCACCGCCGAAACCCTGCAAGGGCTCGGTGCCGGCTGGTTCATCGCGGGCCGCCACACGAACAGCTTCAACGACCCGGTCGGCCGCGCGATCATGGGCGTGAGCAGCTATCTCGAACGGACGCCCGGGCCGAACGGATTCGTCCAGCGGACCGCCGTCGCGCCGCCCGTCGTCACCGTGCGTCCGCCCGGTACGCCTCTGGACGGGGCCACCCGCGACGCCACCGTCTTCGCCCGTCAGGAGCGGGTGCTGGGCGCCAAGGTCTACGAGGTGCCCGCGTTCGTCCGGGCCGGCGCCATAACGTCGGGCGGCGCGGACACCGCGTTCGTTCCCGGCCGTGGCTGGCCGCTCAAGGCCGACCGTCCGCGCGGCGCCGGCGCGACGTTCACCGCGGCCTGCACCCCGGGCACGGAGGCCTACCTGCACGTGCCATGGCTGGCCGGACGGGTCCAGGCATTCGGCAAGACCGTCAAGACCGGCGGCAAGTACCCGATGACCAGCATCCAGCTGTTCCCCCTCGGGACCGTGCCGGCCGACGGCAAGGTCACCGTCAAGATCCACTCGAACCGGGGACAGTTCATCCCGAGGAACCCCCTCGGCTGCCTCGACCGGGCCGCCCTCGACCGGACCGTACGGCATCTGCGCGCCACCGGGCCCGAGCGCGTCGAGGCCTCCGGGCACGGCATCAGCGCCACCTTCGCGCCCGGGACCAAGGGCACCGCGATCGTCTCCGTGCCGGCGACCACCGGCTGGCGCTGCTCCGTCGACGGCGGCCAGGCCCGCGCGCCCCGGACGCTCGGCGGACTGATGGCCGTGGATCTGGGAGACGGCGCCTCGAGGCTGTCCTGTTCCTTCCACACACCCGGGCTGCGGCTCGGACTCGCGGCGAGCGGAGCCGCCGCCGCGCTGCTCCTCGCCGTCGCCGTGGGGCACGCCCTTCGGACCCGTACCTCTCGCTCATCGTCCAGGAGCCGACGCTCATGACCAAGATCTCCGTCGTTGTGCCCTGCTTCAACGAAGAAGCGGTGATCGACCGGTTCGACACCCGGATCCGCGAGGTCCTCGCCGACCTGCGCGTCGAGTACGAGCTCTGCTACGTCGACGACGGCAGCAGCGACCGCACCGCCCTCCGGCTGCGCGCCATCGCCGCCGAGTTCGCGAAGGAGACCCGTTACGTCTCCTTCAGCCGGAACTTCGGCAAGGAGGCCGCGATGCTCGCCGGGCTGCGCGAGGCCTCCGGCGACGCCGTCGTCATCATGGACGCGGATCTCCAGCACCCGCCGGAGCTCCTCGCGCGGATGCTCGAACTGTACGAGCGCGGCCACGACCAGATCATCGCCCGCCGCACCCGCGAGGGCGACAAGAAGGTCCGCAGTGCGCTCAGCAGGCTCTACTACCGCGCGGTCAACAAATGGGTCGACGTCGAACTCACCGACGGCGTGGGAGACTTCCGTATGCTCTCGCGGCCGGCCGTCGACGCGCTGCTGTCGCTGCCCGAGTACAACCGCTTCTCCAAGGGCCTCTTCTCCTGGATCGGCTTCGACACCGTCACCTTCGACTACCAGAACGCCGCGCGCGAGGCGGGCGAGACGAAGTGGAAGCTCGGCTCCCTGCTCAACTACGGCATGGACGGGCTGATCTCCTTCAACAACAGGCCGCTGCGCATCGCGATCTGGCTCGGCCTTACGCTCGTCGGGGTGGCCGCGCTGTACGCGGTCTGGATCACCGTGACCGCCCTCACCCAGGGCGTCAGCGCCCCCGGCTATGTGACTCTCGTGGCGATCATCGTGGGTCTCGGGGGCGTCCAGATGGTCATGCTGGGCCTCATCGGCGAGTACATCGGCCGTATCTACTACGAGACCAAGCGTCGGCCGCACTTCCTCGTGAGGGAGACCCACCGCTCCTTCACGGGCGGTGACCGCGGCCGTCGCGCGGTCGGCGGCGAGCGCGTCAGCCTCGTCGCGACCGACCGGGAGATGTGATGCGTGGTCAGCTCGGCCAGATCGTCCGATTCGGCCTGGTGGGCGGGATAAACACCGGCACGTTCTACGGCTGCTATCTGCTGCTGCACCCGTGGATGCCGTACTTCGCCGCCTACTCCATCGCCTTCGTGCTCAGCATGATCGGCTCGTTCTTCCTGAACACCTACTTCACCTACCGCACCCGGCCCACCTGGAAGAAGTTCGCGCTCTTCCCGCTCACCAACGTCACCAACTATCTGGTGCAGAGCGTCGGCCTCTACGCCCTGGTGACGTGGGCCGGGATGGACGACCGGATCGCACCGCTCGTCGCGGCGGTCGTGGCCATCCCGTTCACCTATCTGCTGTCTCGGAAGATCCTCGTGACGGGCGGGAAGAAGGGCGGGGAGGCCGGTGTGGACAGTGGTGTGGACGCTGGTGTGACCGCCGGTGCGGATGCCGGTGCGAACGCCGGTACGGACAGCGGTACGGCTGCCGGTGCGAACGCCGCTACGGACGCTCGGGGGACCGGTCCCGGCGACGGGACCGGGGCCGCGTCGAAGCCCATCAGGACGCGCTGACCGGAGACGTACACCGGCGCGCCTCCCGGCGCCGCCCGCCCGTTCCATCCACCGGAATGGACGGGCGGCGGCCGCCCCGCCTCGCGTAGATTGCCTGGCAGTCGCGGCGGGGAGAGCGCGGCGCGTGACATCCGAGTGAGGCGACGCAGGTGACGGCGGTACAGGTGACAGTGGCAAGGCAGTACGTGACGGAAGCCCGCAGGATCGTCGTCAAGGTCGGCTCGTCCTCACTGACCACCGCCTCCGGCGGCCTCGACGCCGACCGGGTCGACGCCCTCGTCGACGTCCTCGCCAAGGTTCGCAGCGGCGGGGAGAAGGAGATCGTCCTGGTCTCCTCCGGAGCCATCGCCGCCGGCCTCGCCCCGCTCGGCCTCACCCGTCGGCCCAAGGACCTCGCCCGCCAGCAGGCCGCCGCCAGCGTCGGCCAGGGCCTCCTGGTCGCCCGCTACACCGCCTCCTTCGCGCGGTACGGCGTACGCGTCGGGCAGGTGCTCCTCACCACCGACGACACCAGCCGCCGCGCGCACTACCGCAACGCCTACCGGACCCTCGACCAGCTCCTCGCCATGGGCGCGCTGCCGGTCGTCAACGAGAACGACACGGTCGCCACGGACGAGATCCGCTTCGGCGACAACGACCGGCTCGCCGCCCTCGTCGCCCATCTCGTCCGCGCCGACCTGCTGGTGCTGCTCTCGGACGTCGACGGGCTCTACGACGGGGACCCGTCCAAGCCGGGCACCTCGCGGATCGCGGAGGTGGCGGGCCCCGAGGACATCGCCCATGTCGAGATCGGCTCCGCGGGCAAGGCCGGGGTCGGCACCGGCGGCATGGTCACCAAGGTCGAGGCCGCCCGGATCGCCGCCGCCGCGGGGATCCCCGTGGTCCTCACCTCCGCCAGCCGCGCCGCCGACGCCCTGACCGGCCGCGACACCGGCACGTACTTCCACCGCACCGGCCGCCGCTCCGCCGACCGGCTGCTCTGGCTCGCCCACGCCTCGACCCCGCAGGGCTCGCTGACGCTCGACGAAGGGGCCGTACGGGCCGTCGTCGAGGGCAAGAAGTCGCTGCTCGCGGCCGGAATCGCCGCGGTCGAGGGGGAGTTCGTGGCCGGTGACCCGGTCGAGCTCCGCGACACCCAGGGCCGGGCCGTCGCCCGCGGCCTCGTCAACTTCGACGCCAAGGAGATCCCCCGGATGCTCGGCCGCTCCACGCCCGAGCTCGCCAAGGAACTGGGACCGGAGTACGAGCGGGAGGTCGTCCACCGGGACGATCTGGTGGTCGTCCGGGGCTGATCCGGGCCGCCCGGTCACTGGCCGAACCCGGTCTGATGGTCGGACTTCGGCGGGGTGGCGGTGGGGTGGCGTAAGGGGTGTGTGCCGGGGTGGGGTCCGGGGTGTGGGGAAACGGCCGAAAGTCCGGCCATCCGGTAGAGACCTTTACCAAAACCGCCCCACGTGCCCGCTCGGGCTGGTCAACTTTGTCTCGGGGGTACGACAAGGCGGGGTACAGCACCACACGCATCAAACAGGAGGCCGCCGGTGAGACGAGCGCGCCCAGGGGCACCGCCCCGCGGGACTGCCGAACGCGCCCTGACCAGTGTCGAGGCCGGAGCCGACTTCGACGAGGGGCAGGGCACCGAGACAGCTGAGGCACGCGGTGAGGAGCGGGCGGTGGTCGCCTCGAAGCTCTGGCACATCACCCTCAGCGTCTCGGGGGCCGAGGCCCCACTGAAGGAGGTCAGGCGCGCCCTGGAGCAGCTGGCCCACGACCATCCCTTCCTGCTGACCAGTCGCTACGCCAATGATCACGCGGAGATCCGCTACTGGGAAGAGGCCCGTGACCTGCACGATGCCGCGGCGGTCGCGCTGCGGCTGTGGGGCGAGCACCGGCAGACCGCCAAGCTGCCGCCCTGGGAGATCGTAGGCCTGGAGGTCATCGACCGTGAGACCTACCACCAGCGCATCGCCGAGGGCTACGGCCCGCCGCCGGCCGCCCCGGTGGGGGTCCACCCGTACTGAGGCGCCGAAACGGGCCGGCGGGCCGAGCTGACGGGCTCACGGGCCGAAACGGGCTGAGCCGACGGGCCGGCGGGCCGAAACGGGCTGACGGGCGCCTCGTCCCCGGAGGCGTCTCGCAGTGCGGGATACGTATGGGATACGTGCGGGATGTCCGCAGGGGTGCCAGTACCCTGCGGACATGACCTCGCTCACGCCCCTCGACAACCTGTCCCCGGTCACCCGGGCCGCCTACCAGGCCCGCGGGGCCGCCGCCGAAATCGCGCCACTTCCGCGCGCGGCGAAGGACGACGCCCTGCTCGCCATCGCGGACGCCCTTGAGGTCCGTGCCGCCGAGATCGTCGAGGCCAACGCCGAGGACGTCGCCCGCGCCCGCGAGGCCGGCACCAGCGAGTCGATCATCGACCGGCTCACCCTCACCCCGGAGCGGGTACGGGCCATCGCCGCCGACGTCCGTGACGTGGCCGCACTGCCCGACCCGGTCGGCGAGGTCGTCCGCGGCTCGACCCTCCCGAACGGCATCGACCTGCGCCAGGTCCGCGTCCCGCTCGGCGTCGTCGGCATCATCTACGAGGCCCGGCCGAACGTGACCGTGGACGCGGCCGCCCTCTGCCTCAAGTCCGGCAACGCCGTCCTGCTGCGCGGCTCGTCCTCCGCGTACGCCTCCAACACCGCCCTGGTGAAGGTCCTGCGCGACGCCATCGGCGGCGCCGGCCTGCCCGCCGACGCCATCCAGCTCGTCCCCGGCGAGTCCCGCGAGTCGGTACGCGAGCTGATGCGCGCCCGTGGCCTGGTCGACGTCCTCATCCCGCGCGGCGGCGCCTCCCTCATCCGCACGGTCGTCGAGGAGTCCACCGTCCCGGTCATCGAGACCGGCACGGGCAACTGCCACGTCTACGTCGACGCCCAGGCCGACCTCGACATGGCCGTCGACATCCTCATCAACTCCAAGGCGCAGCGGCCCAGCGTCTGCAACGCCGCCGAGACCCTCCTCGTCCACAAGGACATCGCCGAGGCCTTCCTGCCCCGCGCGCTCGTGGCCCTCGCCGACGCAGGCGTCACCGTCCACGCCGACGAGCGGATCCTCGCCCACGCCGAGGGCTCCAAGGCCACCGTCGTCCCCGCGACCCCGGAGGACTGGGAGACCGAGTACCTCTCTTACGACATCGCCGCCGCCGTCGTCGACTCGCTCGACAAGGCCGTCGAGCACATCCGGCTCTGGTCCTCCGGCCACACCGAGGCGATCGTCACCACCTCGCAGGCCGCCGCCCGCCGCTTCACCCAGCTGGTCGACTCCACGACGGTCGCGGTCAACGCGTCCACCCGTTTCACCGACGGCGGCCAATTCGGCTTCGGCGCCGAGATCGGAATCTCGACGCAGAAACTGCACGCCCGCGGGCCCATGGGCCTGCCCGAGCTGACCTCCACGAAGTACATCGTCACCGGCGACGGTCACACGCGGTAACCCCCGATTCCCCCGTTCGGCCCCGCTCCCGCGGAGTCCCGGGGGTGCCGGACGGGCGGGGATAGTTCGCACTCTCCCTGCCCAAAACCACCTCCCCGGTCTACTCTGAATTCGTGCCGGACGACGTGGGGGGCAGGCCGTTCCCGGACGGCTGGGACCCTGAGAGCTCTGACGACCGCGGGGGCGCGGACGAGGACTTCGCCACCGTGGTGTTCGACGAGGACTTCGTGCGGGCAGCCCAGGTCCATGAGCCGACCGCCGTGGAACGACTGCTGGCGGCCGCGCAGGCCCGCGCGGAGGCGGAGGCCGCCCGCGCCAGGGCCGGTGGGGGAGCGGGCGACGACGAGCACCACGAGGACGGCTACGACCCCTCGGACCCCTTCAGCAGCCCCTACGCCGACGGCTACGACCCGTACGACCCCGACGACGACTCCGGGCCGTACGGACGCCACGGCGGCGCCCTGCGCCCCTACCGGGGCAGCGCCCGCTGGCACCGGCCGGTCGCCTGGGTGCTGGCCCTCGTGATGGGCGTCGGCATGGTCGCCCTCGCCTTCACCGCGGTCTACCGCGGCGCCTCCGCCAACCGCCAGGACCAGGTCCCCGCCCCCGCCACCACCGGCATCGACAAGCCGCGCGCCGTCCCTCCCGCGGCCACCGCGCCCTCGGCCTCCGCCGAGTACTCCGCACCCCCCGTCTCCGCCGTTCCCCGCACTCCCTGAGCCCTCCGGGCCCGAGGGGAGCGCCATCCGTCGGAAATCTTCCGAACTTGTCGTGTACCTGGGCGTTTACCAGGGCTTCCGCAGACCTACCCTGAAGGTATGGCAGGGCGTGGCGACCCGCCTGAGGGGCCGGCACCCGACCCCGGCGGTGGTGAGGACGAGTACCGATCCGTCGTCTTCGACGAGTCGTTCGTCCGCGCTGCCCGGCTCCAGGAGTTCTCCGCCGAGGAGCGGATGGGGGAGCACTCCCAGGCAGTGCGCTCCCGCCCCCACTGGGAGGCCAGAAGCGGGTCCCGCCAGGCCGTGATGCTGGTGTTGCTGATCCTCCTCGCCTTCGGTACGGCCATCTATCTCGGCGTCCGCAACCCCTACCAGCCCCCGCTGGACCAGCGCGCCGAACCGCTGCGGATCACCCTGGTCCCGCTGGCCCCCCAGGGGCGCGTTGCCGGCGGTCAGCCCGCCCAGCTGTTCGCCCACAGCCCCGTGGCCGAGTACCGCACCGGAGCCGCCGGAATCAACCTCCCGGTCGCCGGACGGACCACCCACTTCGCGGAGAGCCAGGTGGTGACCGCCCTGACGATCGCCAAGGACTACCTCGTGGCCTCTTCCCTGGAGCCCGATGTGCTGGCCGGCGTGACCGCCCGTCCCGCGCGGCTGCTGCTCGACCCGGACCAGCTGGCGCAGTTCGACCGGAGCGTCGAGTCCTCGCTCGACGACGGCCGCCACGCGGTGTCCGGCTGGCTGGTGCGATTCGACCCCGCCAAGGTCGTCCTGGCCGACCCCACCGTCCGGGTCCAGGGCACCCTCCGCTTCGCGGAGACGGGCACCGACATGCTGGAGGTCACCGCCGACCACACGTTCACGTACGCCCTGCGCCCCGCGACCTCGGGCGCCGGCCCCGTGGGCCAGGCATCCCTCTTCACCGTCCACCGAGAGATGCATTTCCGCTTCGACCGCGAGGACCTGCGGATGCACCGCGCCGAGCTGCTGACCAGCACCGTCCAGGCAGGCCCGCAGGCCTGCGGCGCCGACACCAGCGGCTCCCTCCGCCCGCTCCTGGCGGGCGAGCGGACCACGGCCTCCGGCGACCCGGCGGTCACCGACCCGTATGCCACGGGCCGGCCCGCAGCCTCCTCGCTCTGCGGAACCCTGGACCCGAGCGCTCAGCCCTCGCTCTGAGCGCCGCCGGTCTCAGCCGCTCCGCCGTCCTTGCCGCCGGCGTCGCCCCGGGAGGCCCCGCCGCCGAACCGGTCCCGCAGCTTTCCGCTCAGGTCGCCCGCGAGATCGCCCGCGCCACCGGCTATGTCGCCGACGAGCTTCATCAGGGGATCCTTGCTGGTGCGCACCGATTCGGCGTAATGCCCGGCGGATTCCCGGAAGGAGTCGGTCACCGAGGTGTCCTTGTCCTCCGACCGCCGCGGGTAGTGCCCGTCCATGATCCGCTGGTAGTCGCGGGTCTCGGACCACTTCTTCAGCTCGGCCGCCCGGACGGTGGTGAACGGGTGCGTGCGCGGCAGCACGTTGAGGATCTTCAGGACGGAGTCCCGCAGGTCGCCGCCCTTTTCGTACTCGTCGGCCTGCGCGAGGAACGCGTCCACGTTCATCTCGTGCAGATGGTTGCCGCCGGCGATCTTCATCAGACCGCGCATCGAGGCGTGGACGTCCTGGCCGACGAGGAGTCCCGCCCGGTCCGCCGAGAGCTCGGACTTGCGGAACCACTCCCGCAGCGCCGTCACGATCGCCATGATCGCGACGTTGCCCAACGGGATCCAGGCGACCTTCACCGCCAGGCTGGTGAGGAACAGCAGGATCGTGCGGTACACGGAGTGACCCGAGAGGGCGTGGCCCACCTCGTGGCCGACGACCGCCCGCATCTCCTCCTCGTCGAGCAGCTCCACGAGGCCGGTGGTGACCACGATGATCGGCTCGTCCAGGCCGATGCACATCGCGTTCGGCTTCGGGTCCTGGGTGACGTACATCGGCGGGACCTTCTCCAGGTCCAGGATGTAACACGCGTCCCTCAGCATGTCGTTGAGGTGCGTGAACTGCGCGTCGCTCACCCGCACGGAGTCGGAGAGGAACAGCAGTCGAAGACTGCGCTCGGGCAGCAGCCCGCTGAGCGCCTTGAAGACCGTGTCGAAACCGGTGAGCTTGCGCAGCGCGACGAGCGCGGAGCGGTCGGCCGGATGCTCGTAGGCCCGTGAGGAAATGCCGGGGAAGCGCTTGCGCTGCCTGCTCGGCACGTTCCCGTTGCCGTTGTCGGTCTTCTCGGTCATGGATGCCCCCTGTTCGTACGAGACCTTGCTCGTCCCCCTGACGAATCCCAGCCTAGGGGCTGGGGCCCACCGGGCGCCGGAGCCTGTGGATAACTCGGGCACAGCGGACAACCGCGGAGTACGACCGCCCTGACAACGACTGAGTCGGCGTGAGCGTGCCCGGACCGCCCGCATACGATGTGCGCGAAGTCTCCGCTCCCATTCCCGATCGATAGGTCCTGCTGACGATGAGCCTCCACAGCACCGCCGCCAACCTGGTCTCGCTCGCCGAGGGTGCCGCCGAGCACGGTGGCAACCACGACAGCCTCAACCCGTACCTCACCGGTTTCGGCGCGCTCGGTGCGCTGCTTCTGCTGCTGTGGATCACCACCCGCTTCAACCGCGACCGCTGAGCCGGCGACCGCGGATCGGACGTTCGAAGCGGTGCCAGTAGGCTCTGCACGCATGGGAGAGCAGGAAGTGCCTACTGGCGGCCGCGGCAAGCGCCGACTCGGCGTGATGGGCGGAACGTTCGACCCGATCCACCACGGACACCTGGTGGCCGCCAGCGAGGTGGCCGCCCTGTTCCACCTCGACGAGGTGGTGTTCGTGCCGACCGGGCAGCCGTGGCAGAAGAGCCACAAGGCCGTGTCGGCGGCCGAGGACCGCTATCTGATGACGGTCATCGCCACCGCGTCCAACCCGCAGTTCTCGGTCAGCCGTATCGACATCGACCGCGGCGGGGCGACGTACACCATCGACACCCTGCGGGACCTGCGCTCCCTCAACAGCGACTCGGACCTCTTCTTCATCACCGGGGCCGACGCGCTGTCGCAGATCCTCACGTGGCGCGATGCGGAGGAGCTCTTCTCGCTCGCCCACTTCATCGGCGTCACCCGACCGGGCCATGACCTCACGGACGACGGACTGCCCAAGGGCGGGGTCTCGCTCGTGGAGGTTCCAGCGCTGGCGATCTCCTCCACCGACTGCCGGGCTAGGGTCGCGCAGGGCGACCCCGTCTGGTACCTGGTGCCGGACGGCGTGGTGCGCTACATCGACAAGCGCCAGTTGTACCGCGGCGAGTGAGCCTCGGAGAGGGGCACCGGTGAACGAACAGAACCCGTACGACCCGTACTACCCGCAGCCGCAGATCATCGGCTACGACGAGTACGGGCAGCCGGTGTACCAGCAGGTCCCACCGCAGGCACAGCAGCAGTACGACCCGTACGCGCAGCAGCAGCACGCCCAGCAGCCCGTGCAGCAGCAGGGCTACGGCTACGACGCCTACGGGCAGCCGGTCCCGCCGCAGCATCCCCAGCAGCAGCAGCAGCAGCCGCAGCAGCCTCAGTACGACCCGTACGGACAGCAGCGCGGATACGACCCGTACGCCTCGTACGACACCGGGCAGCAGTGGGCCGTTCAGGGCGAAGCGGCCCAGGCCTCTGCTCCCGCACCCGCCCCCGCGGCCCCGCCGCGCGCCCCGGTGGCCGCTCCCGCGGGCGTGCCCGGGCAGCGCCCCGCGCCGGACGACAGCGGGGACGACCGGGCCTACCGCACCGAACAGTTCTCGTTCATCGAGGAGCCCGACGAGGACTCCGAAGACGTCATCGACTGGCTGAAGTTCACCGAGAGCCGCTCCGAGCGGCGCGAGGAGGCCAGGCGGCGCGGCCGTAATCGGGTCGTCGCCCTGGTCGTGGCCCTGGTCGTCGCCGCGGTGGGCGGCGTCGGCTACCTCTGGAACGCGGGCAAGCTCCCCGGCATGTCCGGCGAGCAGCAGAAGCAGAACACCGCGACCGGGCCGCAGAAGCGGGACACGATCGTCGTCCACCTCCACGACACCAAGGGCGGCGGCACCAGCACCGCCCTGCTCGTGGACAACACCACGACCAAGCAGGGCACCACCGTCCTGCTCCCCAACGCGCTCTCCGTGGCCAACGACGAGGGCTCCGCGACCACCCTCGCCAAGTCCGTCGAGGACGACGGCTCCACCGGCACCCGCGAGGCCATCGGCAACCTCCTCGGTACGAAGATCACCGGCACCTGGCGGCTCGACACCCCGTACCTGGAGAACCTGGTCGAGCTGGTCAGCAACATCGACATCACCACCGACGCCGAGGTGCCCGGCGAGAAGAAGGGCGAGGCCCCGCTCGTCGCCAAGGGCGAGAACCAGACGCTCAACGGCCGGGCGGCCGTCGCCTACGCCACCTACCGCGGGCCCGGCGAGGCCGAGGCCAAGCAGCTCCAGCGCTTCGGCCAGGTCGTCTACGGGGTACTGCGGAAGATGTCCGACGATCCCAAGGCCGCGACGGTCACCGTCGAGACCCTCGCCCAGATCCTCGACCCGTCCCTGCCGGAGAAGGACCTCGGAGCCTCGCTCGCCAAGCTGGCCGAGCACGCCAAGGGCGGCGACTACAAGACGGCGGTGCTCCCGGTGGAGCAGGACGGCTCGCTGGGCCAGGGCGCGGCCGACAGTGTGGTCAAGGACATCCTCGGCGGCAAGGTCAGCGCGCCCGACCAGGGCAGCGCGGTCCGCGTCGCGATCCGGGACGCCACCGGCAAGGACGCGACCGAGGCCGCCAGGGTCGTCCTGATCAACGGAGGCTTCGCCTTCGTGGGCGGTGCCAAGGCGGAGGCCCAGGAGAAGTCGCAGGTCCTCTACGGTGACGACGCCCAGAAGGCGACGGCGGGCGAGGTGGCCAAGACGCTTGGGCTGCCGGAGAGCGCGGTCAAGAAGGGCGAGACCGCCGGGAACGGCGCTGTCACGGTGGTCCTGGGCGAGGATTACAAGATCCCTGGGAGCAAGAAGTGACCTGCTCGTAATGGTTTGCGGGGCGGTCGGCGGTACGTGAGACCCTTGATGTGTCTCTGACCGCCGACGAAAGCCTGCTTGTGACCGCCACGGATCGCTCCATCGAGCTCGTCAACGCCGCCGCCCAGGCGGCGGCCGACCGGCTCGCGCACGACATCATCGCGTACGACGTCAGCGATGTGCTGTCGATCACCGACGCCTTCCTGCTCGCCTCCGCACCCAACGACCGCCAGGTCAAGTCGATCGTCGACGAGATCGAGGAGCGGCTCAACAAGGAGCTCGGCGCCAAGCCGGTGCGCCGCGAGGGCGACCGCGACGCCCGCTGGATCCTCCTGGACTACGTCGACATCGTCGTCCACGTCCAGCACAGTGAGGAGCGGGTCTTCTACGCCCTGGAGCGGCTCTGGAAGGACTGCCCCGAGCTGCCGCTGCCCGATGACGCACTGAAGACCCGCGGCAAGGCCGCCGAGCACGCCGCGCTGACGGGTGCCGCCGACGAGACGGACGGTGAGCTGAGCTGAGCACCACCAAGGGCGGCAGCGGCCGCCGTATCGTCCTCTGGCGTCACGGTCAGACCTCGTGGAACCTGGAGCGCCGTTTCCAGGGCTCCACGGACATCGAGCTGACCGAGACCGGCGTGGCCCAGGCCCGCCGGTCCGCCCGGCTGCTCGCCTCGCTGAAGCCGGACGTGATCATCGCCTCCGACCTGAAGCGGGCGGCGGCCACCGCCGGCGAGCTCGCCGCGCTCACCGGTCACACCGTTGCGTACGACTCCGCCCTGCGCGAGACGTACGCGGGGGAGTGGCAGGGGCTGACCCACGACGAGATCGTGGTGCGCTACGGCGAGCAGTACGCCGCCTGGAAGCGCGGCGAGCCCGTGCGCCGGGGCGGCGGCGAACTGGAGACCGAGGTCGCAGACCGGGCCGCTCCGGTGGTCCTGGAGCACGCCGACAAGCTGCCCGAGGACGGCACGCTTGTCGTGGTGAGCCACGGCGGCACGATCCGCACCACCATCGGCCGGCTGCTCGGCATGGAGGCGCATCACTGGGAGAGCCTCGGCGGGCTCTCCAACTGCTGCTGGTCCGTCCTCGGTGAGGGCGCACGAGGCTGGCGGCTCCTGGAGCACAACGCCGGCACGCTGCCCGAGCCGGTCCTCGGCGACGACGACTGAGTCGCCCGCAGACCCGGATTTCACTTTCCGGCAGGTCACAAGCTAGAGTTCTTCTTGTTCGCAGCGCGGAGCGCAGGGAACGCGAGGGGCTATAGCTCAGTTGGTAGAGCGCCTGCATGGCATGCAGGAGGTCAGGAGTTCAATTCTCCTTAGCTCCACAGTCACCGAATCCCGTCCCCACCAGGGGGGCGGGATTCGTCGTTTCCGTCACTGCCAGTCGTCCACCCCGCCGGCGTGCAGCGTCGCCATCGCGCGACTGCTCTCCTCGTCGTTCGGCGTGTAGGTCACTATTCGGCACTCCGGCATCCCGTTGATGGAGAGCGACAGCGACGTCATCCGCAGCTCTCCCACGGTGTCGTGACGGAAGGTCTTGACGTGGCTTCCCGGCGGTACGACGTCGCCGCTCCGCCACAGCCGGGAGAACCGTGGGCTGGCCTCCGAGAGCCGCCGCACGAACGACTCCCAGGCCGGCTCGCCCACGTGCCGGCCGTACGCGCCCCGCATCTGGGCGACCATCAGCGGAAGCTCCCGCTCCTTGTCGACGAGGGGACAGCGGTCCTCGTCCATCGTGAAGAGCGTCCACAGCACGTTGCGGAATCCGAAGGGGGTGTTCTGCGGATCCGAGAACAGCGTCCGGTACATCGAGTTGGTCGCCAGCACGTCGTACCGGCTGTTGTAGACCACCGCCGGACGCGGGACCAGGGCGTCCAGAATCCCCTGGAGCTCGGGGCCGACCGTCTCGACGGCCTCGGCGCCCCGATCCGGCGCGAACGGCACCTCCGCCAGGTGGTACAGGTGCTCGCGCTCGGGCCGGTCGAGCCGCAGCGTGCGGGCGACCGCGTCGAGCACCTGGGCGGAGGCGTTGATCGGGCGGCCCTGCTCCAGCCAGGTGTACCAGGTGACGCCGACGCCGGAGAGCTGGGCGACCTCCTCGCGGCGCAGGCCGGGCGTACGGCGGCGCAGGCCGGGCGGCATACCCACGTCCTCCGGAGTCACCCGCGCCCGGCGGCTGCGCAGGAACGCGGCCAGTTCCGGTCGGCGGCGCCGCTGTGTCGGTGCTGCCAAAGTCGTCACACCCCCATGGTCGAGTCCCCGTGCCGCCGTTGCCAGGTGCTGTCAGTACCAGCATCGGCGGGCTCTCGTTACCCGTATCGAATCCTCGTCACGCTGCCTCGTATGACGACGACCACAACACGGCCCGTACTCAGTAAAGACGGTGGCACCGACAACCGGCCCGGGCTGCTGCTCGGAGTGGTGCTCGCGGCCCAGTTCATGGCACTGCTCGACGTCTTCATCGTCAATGTCGCCGCCCCCACCATCCGCACCGAACTGTCCGCCTCCGGGGCGGGACTTCAGCTCGTCATCGCCGGATATACGATCGCCTACGCGGTCCTGCTGATCACCGGCGCACGGCTCGGCGACCGGCTCGGGCACCGACGGACGTACCTCATGGGACTCGCCGTCTTCACGGCGGCCTCGCTCGCCTGCGGACTGGCCGCGGGAACGGGCCAGCTCATCGCCTTCCGGCTCGTCCAGGGCGCCGGCGCGGCCCTGATGATCCCTCAGGTGCTCAGCCTCATCCAACGGAACTTCACCGGGGAGGGCCGCGTCCGCGCCCTCGGCGCGTACTCCGCGGTGCTCGCCACCGGCGCCGCGGCCGGCCAGGTCGTCGGCGGCATCCTCGTCAGCGCGGACCTGTTCGGCAGCAGCTGGCGGCCGGTCTTCCTCGTCAACGTGCCCATCGGTCTGGTCCTGCTGGCCCTGGGCGCCCGGGTGCTGCCGCGTGACGCGCGCACCGAGCCCGAACGCGACCGCTCCCTCGACCTGCCAGGACTCGTCCTGCTCGCCGCCGCCGTCTCGATGCTCACGGTCCCCCTCGTCCTCGGGCAGGAACAGGACTGGCCGGCGTGGGCCTGGACCTCGCTCGCGTGCTCCGCGGCGGTCTTCGCGGCTTTCGGCGCTTATGAAACCCGGCTCGCCCGCCGGGGCGGCGCTCCGCTCATCGCCCCGCGTGTCCTGCGCATCCCCGGCATCGGACGGGCCGCGTTCCAGATCGCCGCGGCGATGGCCGTCAACGCCGGTTTCCTCTTCACCATCACCCTGCATCTGCAGGGAGGGCTCGGGCACAGCGCCCTGCGCGCAGGGCTGACCTTCGCGCCGGCCGCCGCGTCCTTCGGCGTGGTCGGCCTGACCTGGCGGCGCTGGCCCGCGCGCCTTCAGCGCCTCCTGATCCCCGGCGGCTTCCAGCTGGCCGCGATCGCCTCGGCGACCATGGGCGGCCTTCTCAGGGGCGGCGACGCGGGCGGCTGGGGGCTCTACCCTGCACTCGCAGCCATGGGCGCGGGGCTCGCGCTGGCCTTCAGCCCGGCCCTGACCGGCGCGCTGGCCCGCGTACGACCCGAGGAGGCCGCCGACGCCAGCGGTCTGCTCGCCACCGTCACCCAGCTCGGCCAGCTGATCGGTGTCGCGAGCTTCGGCACACTCTTCCTTGCTCGACTGCATACGCCGGGGGCGCATGACTCCGCAGACGCGGTGTGGGCGTGCGCCCTCGCGCTGGCCGTCGCATCGATCTTGGGCGCGTCGGCCGCCCTGGTGCACCGAGCTCGCTGACCCCCTTGCGGGGCCATGGCAGAATCGGACGGCCGGAGGGGAACGAGGGTCCGGACGGGAGGGAGTGTGCGATGGCCGCGAGCGGTGCCGAGGGTGCCGAGACCGATGCCGTCGCCGAGCCCGTCGAGGACCGCGCCGCGGTCCAGGGGGCCGGAGCCCCGCTCGACTGCCCCTCGTGCGGTTCCGCCCGGGTTGTCCACATGCTCGGTGACAACGGCGGAGTGTCCTTTGTGTGCACGTCCTGCGGCCACAGCTGGAGCTGATTGATGGGTGCACACAGGCGGAAGTGCGACTGGTGCGGCAGCGGTACGCCCATTGTCCGGGACATGGACCCGGTCAACACCGAGTACCAGTACTGGTGCGAGGAGTGCGCGCGGGCGCTGATCATAAAGGGCGACCCGATCGAGACCTACCGCGAGCTCGAGGGGGAGCCGATCTACGGACGGCTGCTCGACGAGCACTGCACCCTCAAACGCTTCTACTCCTTCGCCACGGCCTGACGCCACCGGGTGAGGCCGTACCCCAGGAACAGGGCGGTCGCGGTCAGCGGATAGATCGCCGAGAGCAGCATCTGACCCGGGTTCTGGTCGAGTTCCGGACGCCCCGGGTCGTGAGGCACCCACCACAGCGCGAACGACGCGAAGGCCAGGGCCACCGCGGTCACCGCCCACCCGGGCCGCACGCGGTCGCGGCGGTCCACCAGCAGGACGAGCAGCGGGACGCACCACACCCAGTGGTGGGACCAGGAGATCGGGCTGATCATCAGCGCCGTCACCGCACAGACGATCACGGCGAGGGCCTTGTCCCCGCGCAGCGCGGCCCGCACGGCGAGGACCATGGCAGCACCGCCGAGCACGGCCGCGACCAACGCCCACCACATGCCCGGGTCGTCGGTGTGCATCAGCCGCGCGAGAACCCCGCGCAGCGACTGGTTGGCGGTCTCCTCGGCGAAGCCGACCCGGCCGGTCTCGAAGAGCGTCCCGGTCCAGAAGCGCTTGGAGTCGTACGGCAGGATCAGCGCGCTCATCAGGGTCGCCCCGAGGAACACCGCGGTCGCCGTGGCCGCCGTGCGCAGCCACGGGTTCCAGCCCTTCTCGCGCCGCCACAGGAGAAGGCCGGCGGCCAGCAGGAACACGACGAACAGGCCGGGTGTGAGCTTCACCGCCGTCGCGAGACCGATGCCCAGGCCCGCCCAGCGGTTGCCCTCACGGCGTGTGAAGTCCCACAGCACCGCCACCGCGACGAGCAGATTGATCTGCCCGTACCGCAGCGTCGTCCACACCGGCTCGCACCAGACCACGACCGCCGCCACCAGGAACGTGGCGCGCCAGAGCCGCTCCCGCGAGAGGGACGGGCGGACGAGCTGGAGGGAGAGCTGGACCAGCGCGACCACGAGGAGCAGGTTCCCGGCGGTCGCGAGCGTCCGCATCAGCGGGACTCCGACGAATGTCAGGGGAACGAACAGCAGCCCCGCGAAGGGCGGATAGGTCATGGCGAGGTTCGCCGAGGTGGCGCGCATCGCGTAGAGGTCGCCGCCGGCCCGGACGGTCTCCCCCTCCGCCCGGTAGACCATCACGTCGAGCATGTTCACGTGGGCGACCCGTTGGGCCACCCAGAAGGCTATGAACGACACGAGACAGGCTGCCGCGGCAGTGGCGAGGGGCCACTGGCGGGCGCGGGTTCTGGCGAGCACGGACACGGTCACAGAGGGGGACCTTACCTGTCACCCTCGGAACGCCAGGGAAATCGATTTGGTGATCCCCAGGGGGGCCGGTTAATGTTCTGTCTGTCGCCGCGGGGGAAACCCGGAACGGGGCGGACAGCAAGGGGCTATAGCTCAGTTGGTAGAGCGCCTGCATGGCATGCAGGAGGTCAGGAGTTCAATTCTCCTTAGCTCCACAGAAAGAAGAAGCGGATCATCCGAATCGGATGATCCGCTTCTTCGTGTTCATGGGGCCGGGTGTCAACCCCGGCCGCTGCCCAGTGCCTTACGGCCGCCGCCCGGCGGCAGGGCCGGCCGCTCCTGGGGCCCCTGCTCGATCCGCAGCGCCAGCGCGGGACAGCGACCTACGGCCCGCTGCGCCCGTCCCCGCAGATGCACCGGCACGGAGGCGTCGGCGAGCGCCGGGTAGCCGTCCGGGCCCAGTCTGATCAGCTCCGGGACGATGTCCGCGCAGAGCCCGTGCCCCTTGCACAGCGTCCAGTCCACGGCCAGCTTCTCGCCGCTCGGGATCGACTCCTCCGCGTCCTGATAGCCGGCGGCCGGGAGCGGTAGCACCCCGACGGTCGGGCGTCCGCAGCCGCCGTCGAGGACATGGGCGGCCAGATCGTCCGTGAAGGCCGAGAGCGTCGAGGCGAAGAAGCGGGCCGAGCCGTCGGGGTGCTTGCACGCACCGCGGCCCTTCACCGCCTGGGTGACCTCCCGCAGCGCCTCCAGTGCTGCGGGACCGCCGCCGTTGAGCACGTCCGAGAGGCCACCGGCCGCCGCCGGCAGGCCGAGCCGGCACGGCCCGCACTGGCCTGCGGTCTCGGCAGCGAGCCAGTTCGCGACCCGTAGCGATTCGCCGATCGGGCAGGTCTCGGGGCCGATCGGCAGGATCGCCCCGGCGCCGAGCGAACCGCCGACGGCCGACAGGGACGCCCGCGAGACGACCGCGTTGTCGACCGCCATCGAGTCGATCCAGTTGCCGTGGTACCCGCCCGTGAGGACGCCCTGGGGGAGCAGCGGGGCCCCGGCCAGCTGGAGCACGTACCGCAGCGGGACGCCCGTCGGCACCTCGACCACCATGGGGCGAGCGACAGCCCCGGAGATCGTCAGCAGGACCGTGCCGGGCTCCGCTTCCAGGCCGGTGTGGCCGTAGCGGCGCGGACCGATCCGGGCGCCCACGGCCAGCTGTGCGAACGTCTCGGCGTTGGAGAGCAGCGTGGGTGCTCCCCCCACCCCGGACTCCGCCGCGCGCTCCCGACGTCCGGGGGGCAGCGCCGGGCCGCCGCCGATCGCGCGGATCACGGCCGACGCCTCCCCGGAGACCATGCGTTCGGGAGTTCGGACGACACGCGCGCGTAGAGCCTGTCCACGGCGGTCGGAGAGGCCCCGTTCGGCGAGTGCCGAGCGGATGGAGATCTCCGTGGAGTTACGGGTCACTGCCACGATCAGCGTCCGGGCGCCGAGCGCCTCGGCCGCGAGCAGGGCCCCGTCCAGAATCAGGTGCGGGGCCCGGTTGAGCAGCACCGTGTCCTTCCGGCAGGCGGGCTCGCCCTCACTGCCGTTGACGACCACCACAGGACGTATCCCACGGCGGATCGCCGCCTTGCCGACCGCCCTCAGCTTGCGGCCGAAGGGAAAGCCGGCGCCACCGCGCCCGTGGAGGGATATCTCGTCCGCGAGCTGGGCGAGCCGTTCGCCGCTCATCGGATCCAGCGGCCCGTGCACCTTCAGATGCATCTCCAGACCGAGTCGCTCCACCAGGTCGAAGCCCTGGGTGAGCTGAGGCAGACCGACCACGCGGACCTCGGGGACGTCGGGGAGCGGGGCGTTCA
Source organism: Streptomyces sp. NBC_01353 (assembly GCF_036237275.1). Classification (GTDB taxonomy): domain Bacteria; phylum Actinomycetota; class Actinomycetes; order Streptomycetales; family Streptomycetaceae; genus Streptomyces. The sequence continues at coordinate 5,798,003 of NZ_CP108352.1, forward strand.
CGGGCGGTCTCCTGCGGGTGCGGTCCAGGGCTCACCCGCTGGGGGCGGGCTGGAGTAGGTCGGCATCGGGGGCGAGGGCGTGGGCCAGAAGCCGGGACGGAGGGAGGGATCGGGGACGACGGGGAGCTCCTCGGTCATGGGTATGCGCTCGGCGAGCGGGGCATCGCCGGAGGTGTACGGGGTGGGGTCGGGCGCCGGGGCGGCACGGGACACCGCGCGGTAGGCGGCCGAGAAGCGGGCGGAGGTGCCGGGGCCGACGGTCGGGGCCGAGGTCGGGATCGGGGGAGCCGTCTCGTAGAGCGGTGGAGGGGACTCGTACAGCGGTGAGGTGGACTCGTAGAGCGGGGGAGGGGAGTCGTACAGCCGGCTGCTCGGTACGGGGGGTGCGAGCGGCTCGGGCGAGGGAGGCAGGGAGGGGCGGCCAGGCCGGTCCAGCCACTCGGCGGACACGGTGGGCGGCTCGTAGCCGCCGCGCTCGCCCTCGTTCTCGGCTCCGGTGGGGCCCTCGACCGGGTCGGCCGCCCGGTTGGCCTCCTCGGGCCTGGTGCGGCCTTCCAGCGACGCCAGGAGCCCGACGAACCGGTCGGCGAGCTCCCGCTGTGTCGGAGCGGGGAGCATCCGGAGCGAGACCGCCACGGCGACGAAGGTCAGGGCCAGGCAGTACATGACGACGACCCACGTGGCGGCGGGCCGGCCGGTGTACAGACCGTGGACCAGGGCGAAGCACCAGGCCGGGTACGCCAGCATGTGCAGCGGTCGCCAGCGTGCGGCGAAACGGCTGCGGCCCGCCAGAGTGCTGCGCAGGGCGCCCGTGGAGGCGGCGACGACCATCAGCAGCCCGGCGAGCGAGCCGAAGCCGATGAGGGCCGACGTGCCCGTGACGCCGAGGCCGAAGGGAATCAGGGCGCCGATCGGCTCGACATGGCCGAGGGACACCTTGACCGTGGCGTGCAGCAGCAGAAAGCCGAGCGAGGCGACCGCGGTGGCCCTGTGGATGCCCTGGGCGAGCAACCGGTGGCGTGGGGAGAGCAGCAGCCGGTCGGTGGCGATCAGGCCCCAGGCGACCGAGGCGGTGAGCGAAACCAGCGACAGCACGCCGCTGGTGAAGTCGAGCGCGGCCCGGAAACTGTCGCTGCCTCCGACGGCGAGCAGCGGAATGATCACCAGCGCCGCGACCGAAAGCCCGCCCTGAACCGGCCGGCTCATACGGGTTCGCTCGGCGGGGGTAGAGCGTTTCTTGCGATGAGGGTTCATAGGGGCGACTCCGAATGGTGCGGATAAGCAGTCCCGTTGCGCCGCATGTTAGGTCGCCCCATACCGGCCGGTAGGTGGTTTGCGTGTTTACGGGACTCTCAACCGCCTACTGACTTTGGGGTTGCCCCGGATAGGGGCGATACGCGGAGTAACCTGGGCGCCTCGGGCGACCGGGAAGCGTGACGCGCCCACGGCGCCGCGCCCGCCCGAAGGTCGTTCAGCCACCGGTCGGAACGTCGGTGCGGCCCCCGCGGGCCCTGCGGTACCCTGGCGCCATGCGTGCCGTACGCCTTCTGCTTAGCGAGCCGCGCTGATCAGTCCCGACGGATGAAAGATCCGGTCGGAATCGGCGCGGCGTCCCCTCCTGTGCGAGGGGATTTTTCATTTCGTGGCAGTGCAGTTCGCGGGCAGTGGGCAGAGACGATCGATGGAGCTTCAAGGATCATGAGCGAGATGAATTCGGCTGCCGAGACGGCGGCCCCGCATCGTTATACGGCGGACATGGCCGCCGACATCGAGGCACGCTGGCAGGATTTCTGGGACGCCGAGGGCACCTACGAGGCGCCGAACCCGACCGGTGACCTGGCGGGCGATCCGGCGATCGCCGCCCGGCCCAAGAAGTTCATCATGGACATGTTCCCGTACCCCTCGGGCGCGGGCCTGCACGTCGGCCACCCGCTGGGCTACATCGCCACGGATGTCTTCGCCCGTCACCAGCGCATGACCGGCCACAACGTGCTGCACACCCTGGGCTTCGACGCCTTCGGCCTGCCGGCCGAGCAGTACGCCGTGCAGACGGGCACGCACCCGCGCGTGTCCACCGAGGCCAACATGGAGAACATGAAGGTCCAGCTGCGCCGGCTGGGCCTGGGCCACGACAAGCGCCGGTCCTTCGCCACGATCGACCCGGACTACTACAAGTGGACCCAGTGGATCTTTCTGCAGATCTACAACTCCTGGTACGACGACGAGGCCAAGAAGGCCCGCCCGATCGCCGAGCTGGTCGAGCAGTTCGAGAACGGCACCCGTGACGTTCCGGGCTCCACGCGGGCGTGGAGCGAGCTGACCGCAGCCGAGCGCGCCGACGTCCTGGGCGAGTACCGCCTGGCCTACGCCTCCGACGCGCCGGTCAACTGGTGCCCCGGTCTGGGCACGGTCCTGGCCAACGAGGAGGTCACCGCCGACGGCCGTTCCGAGCGCGGCAACTTCCCCGTCTTCAAGTCCAAGCTGCGCCAGTGGAACATGCGCATCACCGCCTACGCGGACCGCCTGCTGGACGACCTGGACGCGCTGGACTGGCCCGAGGCCATCAAGCTGCAGCAGCGGAACTGGATCGGCCGCTCCGAGGGCGCCCGCGTCGACTTCCAGGTCGGCGAGGCCGGCGCGATCACCGTCTTCACCACCCGCCAGGACACCCTGTTCGGCGCCACCTACATGGTGCTGGCACCGGAGCACGACCTGGTCGAGAAGATCGTCCCGGACGCCTGGCCCGCCGGCACCCACGACGTGTGGACGGGCGGACACGCCACCCCGGCCGACGCCGTCGCCGCGTACCGCAAGCAGGCCGCCTCCAAGTCCGACGTCGAGCGGCAGGCCGAGGCCAAGGACAAGACCGGCGTCTTCACCGGCGCGTACGCGACCAACCCGGTCAGCGGCGAGCAGGTCCCGGTCTTCATCGCCGACTACGTCCTGATGGGCTACGGCACCGGCGCGATCATGGCCGTCCCCGCCCACGACACCCGCGACTTCGCCTTCGCGCGCGCCTTCGAGCTGCCGATGCGCTGCGTCGTCGAGCCGAGCGACGACCGCGGTACCGACCCGTCCACGTGGGACGACGCGTTCGGCTCCTACGAGGCGAAGCTGGTCAACTCCGCCAACGACGAGATCTCCCTGGACGGCCTGGGCGTCGTCGACGCCAAGGCGAAGATCACCGCCTGGCTGGCCGACCGCGGCATCGGCGAGGGCACCGTCAACTTCCGGCTGCGTGACTGGCTGTTCAGCCGTCAGCGCTACTGGGGCGAGCCCTTCCCGATCGTCTACGACGAGGACGCCGTCGCACACGCGCTGCCCGAGTCGATGCTGCCGCTGGAACTGCCGGAGGTCGACGACTACTCGCCGCGCACCTTCGACCCGGACGACGCCGACACCCAGCCCGAGACGCCACTGTCCCGCAACGAGGACTGGGTCGACGTCACCCTGGACCTGGGCGACGGCCCGAAGAAGTACCGCCGCGAGACCAACACCATGCCCAACTGGGCCGGTTCCTGCTGGTACGAGCTGCGCTACCTGGACCCGAACAACTCCGAGAAGCTGGTCGACCCGGCGATCGAGCAGTACTGGATGGGTCCGCGCGAAGGCATGCCCACCGGCGGCGTCGACCTGTACGTGGGCGGTGCCGAGCACGCCGTACTGCACCTGCTGTACGCGCGGTTCTGGTCCAAGGTGCTGTTCGACCTGGGCCACGTCTCCTCGGCCGAGCCGTTCCACAAGCTGTACAACCAGGGCATGATCCAGGCCTTCGTCTACCGCGACGCGCGCGGCATCGCCGTGTCGGCGGCCGACGTCGAGGAGCGGGACGGCGGCTACTGGTACCAGGGCGAGAAGGTCAGCCGCGTCCTGGGCAAGATGGGCAAGTCCCTGAAGAACGCGGTCACCCCGGACGAGATCTGCGCCGAGTTCGGTGCCGACACCCTGCGCCTGTACGAGATGGCGATGGGCCCGCTGGACGTCTCCCGCCCGTGGGACACGCGCGCGGTCGTCGGCCAGTACCGGCTGCTGCAGCGCCTGTGGCGCAACATCGTCGACGAGTCGACGGGTGAGGTCACCGTCGTGGACGCCGAGCCCGACGAGGACGCCCTGCGCGCCCTGCACAAGGCGATCGACGGTGTCTCGCAGGACATGGCGGCCATGCGCTTCAACACCGCCATCGCCAAGGTGACCGAGCTGAACAACCACCTGACCAAGGTGGGCGGCCCGGTCTCCCGCTCGGTCGCCGAGCGGCTGGTGCTGCTGGTCGCCCCGCTGGCCCCGCACATCGCGGAGGAGCTGTGGCGCAAGCTGGGCCACACCGACTCGGTCGTCCACCAGGACTTCCCGGTCGCCGACCCCGCGTACGTCGTGGACGAGACCGTGACCTGCGTCGTGCAGATCAAGGGCAAGGTCAAGGCGCGCCTGGAGGTCTCCCCGTCCATCACGGACGCGGAACTGGAGGCGCTGGCGCTCGGCGACGCGAACGTCGTCGCGGCGCTGGGCGGCGCGGAGATCCGCAAGGTGATCGTGCGCGCCCCGAAGCTGGTCAACATCGTCGCCTGACGGTTGCCTGAACCGTCGCCGCCGGTCTCGGCGGCGACGGAGGTATGGGGGGCATCCCCTACGGGCAGGTTGAGGGTTCCGATGGAACCCTCGGCCTGCCCGTTCCGTTTACCGTGGAAGAACGACAACCGAGGGAACTCGACCCACGCCGGAGGGGCGGACATGGAAGCCGCGATTGTGATCATGGCGCTGCTCTTCTTCGCCTTCGTGGCGCTGGGGGTCTACGCGACCGTGAAGGTGGTCAAGGCCGCCAAGCGTGGGGTCGACCGCACCATCAACCAGGCCCGGCGCACGGTCGAGGACACGACGCTGCGCGCCAAGAGCTACGGGCAGGGCGGGGTCGCCGGTGAGCTGGCCCAGCTGCGGCTCTCGCTGCGCACGTCGATGCGCGCGACCCAGGACGCCCTGCAGGCGGGCGTCGCCGAGGACGCCTCGCTGAAGGAGTCCCTCGACCTCTTCCGCCGCCTGAGCGCCCACGGCCAGGAGCTGGACGAGGACCTCAAGCGCCTGGAGCGGGAGCCGGACCGCTCGCGCGTGGCCGGACAGCTCACCGACCTGCGGGCGCGGACCGAGCAGATCACCGAGTCCGCGGACTCGCTCCGCTGGGCGGCCAGGGACCGGGCGCGGAAGTTCGCGGAGGACGACCTGTCCTCGTTGAGCCAGCAGATCGACATGGAGGCGGGCGCGCTGCGGCACTGGTCGGAGCCTGCCGCGCAGGGCCCCGCGTCGGACGACTTCTCGTGGCCCGACGCCGGCGCCGCCGCCCCGGGAGCGGAGCGGGGGCAGGTGTGGCCCGCGGACGCGGAAGCCGGCCCGCGCCCGGATGCGCAGGCCGCCGGCGCACAGGCGCAGGGGCAGCAGGAGCCGCCGCCGGCGATCACGGCGCGCGATCCGCGCCAGGCCGCCTATCCGTGGGAGAAGTCGGCACGGCCCGAGACCACCAACTGACGCCGCCGATCCGCCCCGAGGGACCGGTTGGCCGCCCTGACGGCTCCGGCTGTCCTGACCGGGCGGTCGCGGGCAGGGCGGACGTGGGTCCGGCGAGGGCGGCGCGGACGATCGCCGAGCGAGGGCCGGGCTGCCATGCGGCGGCCTCGGCGGGTAACCTCCCGCTCATGTCCCGGCATGTCGCGATCGTCACCGATTCCACGGCCTACTTGCCACCCCAGGCGATGGAGCGGCACAGCATCACCGCGGTCCCGCTCACCGTCGTCATCGGCGACCAGGCCCTTGAGGAGGGGACCGAGATCTCGGCCCGCTCACTGGCCCAGGCGCTCCAGAAGCGGCGGCCTGTGACCACTTCACGGCCGAGCCCCGATGTCTTCGCGAAGACCTATCGCGCGGCCGCCGAAGCCGGCGCGCGGGGCGTCGTCTCGCTCCATCTCTCCGCCGAGTTCTCCGGTACGTACGATGCCGCCGTGCTGGCGGCCAAGGACGCCCCCGTACCGGTCCGGGTGGTCGACACCCGGATGGTGGGGATGGCGCTCGGCTTCTGCGCGCTCGCGGCGGCCGAGGCCGTGGACGGGGGCGGCTCCCTCGACGAGGCGGTCGCCGCCGCGGAGAAGCGGGCGGCCGGAACCTCCGCGTTCTTCTACGTCGACACCCTGGACTACCTCCGCAGGGGCGGGCGGATCGGAGCCGCGCAGGCGCTGCTCGGCTCCGCGCTCGCGGTGAAGCCGCTGCTCCAGCTCGACGGTGGGCGGATCGAGCTGCGCGAGAAGGTGCGGACGGCGTCGAAGGCGATCGCCCGCCTCGAGGAGATCGCCGTGGAGCGGGCGGGTTCCGGCGACGTGGACATTGCGGTGCACCATCTCTCCGCGCCCGAGCGGGCCGCCGTCCTGGCCGACCGGTTGCGGGAACGGGTGCCCGGCATCGCGGAGCTGCAGGTCAGCGAGGTGGGTGCGGTGATCGGGGCGCACACGGGCCCCGGGCTGCTCGCCGTCGTGGTCTCGCCCCGCTGACGCGCGATCCCTCGTGTGAGTGACGGGTTTTTCCACAACTGGGTGCTCATCCACGGAAATTGAGGCATCTCGGCAGGTTCGGACAGATGTGCCTACCGTCCTGTCCATGGCTCTTCACACAGACACCGAAGCAAGCGACACCACACGTACGGATGAGGCGGCACGGAGCGCGACGGCGGCGGCGGCCTCGTCCTCGGTGAGGAGGGCGGGTGCGTCCAGCGGTCCTGGCCGTGGGCCCGGTTCGGACGGGCGGACCCGTGTCGGCGGGCGGGGTTCGCCTCCCGGGCGGGTGCGAGGGCGGGCGCGCGGGAGACATGCGGTCGCGGCGAGCCGTGCCGCCGTACGGCGACGAGGGGAGGCGCTCTTCCCCTCCGCGGCGACGCCCGTCGAGCCCGCACCGACCGTGGGGTGGGGCGCGCCGGAGGTCGTGACCCCGCCCGAGGTGCGGGAGGAGGATGCCGCGCCCGGGAAGTGGGAACGGCTGCGGCTCGCGCTGAGCGATCGGCTGCCTGTATGGGTGCGGTCCAGGTGCGGCCTCGAACCGAGGACGCTGGCGGCGTTGGCCGTGGTCCTGGTCGTGGCCGCGGGCTTTGCCGGACGCTACTTCTGGGCCGGGCGGCCGGAAGCCGTTCGGGCGCCGGAGATCGTGCGCGCGGCGCCGCTGCCGGAGAGCGGGGCGTCTCCGGTGGTGTCGGCGGAGCCGACGGCCGTCGCGCCATCACCGCCGGCGGTCGTGGTCGATGTGAGCGGCAAGGTACGACGGCCTGGCGTGCTGACCCTGCCCGGCGGGTCGAGGGTCGCGGACGCGCTGCGCGCGGCCGGAGGGGTCAAGCCGGGCACGGACGTCACCGGACTCAACCGGGCCCGGGTTCTCATGGACGGTGAGCAGGTCGTGGTCGGCCTGCCTGCGGTGCCGAACGCCGCGGGTACGGGCGCGGGTGCGGGTGGCGGGGGCACGACTGGTGTCCGGGCGGGGCCGCTGAGTCTGAACGGCGCGACCGTGGAGCAGTTGGACACCCTGCCCGGGGTCGGACCCGTACTCGCACGGCACATCGTCGACCACCGTCTGGCGCACGGCGGGTTCCGGTCGGTCGCCGAGCTGCGCGAGGTCACTGGGATCGGTGAGCGGCGGTTCGCCGAACTCGCTCCTCTGGTTCGGCCATGAGCGAGTACCCCGCACCGCGCGGTGTGGGTGAGGAGGGCCCTGCGGATCTTCGGCTCGTACCACCGGCGTTGGCGGCCTGGGGAGCGGCCGCGCTGGCGGTGGGCGCCACCGGGTGGTGGGTGGTCACGGGAGTGCTCGCCTGCCTTGCGGGGGCGGCGATGCTGCCGGCGGCGGCTCGCGGACGGCCCGGTGGGCGGCTGAGGCTCACCGCGGTCGCGGCGGTGCTGCTCTGTGCCGCGGCCGGTGCCGCGTCGGGCGGGCTTCATGCGGCGGACCTGAGGCGCGGGCCATTGCCGGGCCTCGCGGGGGAGTACGCCCGGGTGGGCGTGGAGGTGACGGTCACCTCCGATCCGAGACTGACCAGGCCCCGCGTCCGGGGCGATCGGACGGCGCCGGTCTCCGTCGTTCTGAACGGCGAGGTGAACCGGGTCGAGGCGCCCGGCGGAGCGGTCCACCGGACCAGGACACCGATCCTGGTGATCGTGCCCGCCGGCGACGCCCAGCAGGAGTGGCTGCGGCTGCTGCCGTCGACCGGGTTGCGGCTGACGGGGAGGCTCGCGCCCCCGGCGCGGCCGGGAGACCGGTTCGCGGCGGTGCTGCGGGTCGACGGGGCCGGGCCGCCCCGGATCACTGGGGCGCCGAGCGCCGTGCAACGCACGGCCGGGGACCTGCGGGCTGGGCTGCGGCGCGCCACGGAGGACCTTGAACCGGACGCCCGGGCGCTGCTGCCCGGACTGGTCGTCGGAGACACGTCACGGATCGATCCGGAACTGAGCGACGCCTTCGAGGCAACCGACCTGACGCACCTTCTGGCGGTGTCCGGTTCCAATCTCACGGTCGTGTTGCTGCTTCTGGTCGGTCGGCCGGGTGTCGCGATGCGTGTGGAGCGTGGCGGGCTCGCGCCCCGGCTCGGCATTCCGCTGCGGTCCACCGCTCTGGTCGGCGGAGGGCTCACACTCGGCTTCGTCATCGTCTGCCGGCCGGACCCGAGCGTGCTGCGGGCCGCGGCCTGCGGACTGGTCGCCCTGCTCGCCATCGGTACGGGGCGCCGCAGATCGCTGATCCCCGCTCTGGCGGCGGCGGTGCTGATGCTCGTGCTCTACGACCCGTGGTTGGCGCGGAGTTTTGGGTTCCTGCTCTCGGTCCTGGCCACCGGGGCGCTGCTCACCATCGCGCCAGGGTGGAGCGAGGCGCTGCGGCGGCGCAGGGTGCCGGGCAGGCTCGCCGAGGCGCTGGCCGCCGCCCTGGCGGCGCAGGCGGTGTGCGCACCCGTCGTGGCGGTCTTCGCCGCGCGGGTGAGCCTGGTCGCGATCCCCAGCAACCTGTTGGCGGAGCTGGCGGTCGCCCCGGCCACGGTCCTGGGCTTCGCCGCGCTCGCCCTCGCCCCGGTCTGGCTGCCTGCGGCCGAGCTGGTCGCGGAGGTCGCGGCCTGGCCCGCGGGGTGGATCGCGGGCGTGGCCCGCGCCGGGGCGGCGCTGCCGGGTGCGGAGGCGGCCTGGCCGGGCGGCTGGTGGGGCGGGCTGATGCTGGCCGCTCTCTTCGGGCTGGTGGTGCTGGGGGCGTGGAGGCTGCCGTACCGACGCAGGATCGCCGTGGGCTGCGCCGTACTGCTGCTCCTCGCTGTGGTCAGGCCGCCGCCGCTGACCCGGGTGGTCACCGGATGGCCGCCGCCGGGCTGGGCGTTCGCGATGTGCCAAGTGGGGCAGGGCGACGCGACCGTGGTCGCGGCGGGCGGAGACACGGCCGTCGTCGTGGATGCCGGGCCGGATCCGGTTCTGGTGGACCGCTGCCTCCGTGATCTCGGGGTCCGCCGGATCCCGCTGATGGTGCTCACGCACTTCCACGCGGATCATGTCGCGGGGCTGCCAGGGGTGTTGCGCGGGCGGTCGGTGGGGGCGATCCAGACGACAGGGCTCGAAGAGCCGCAGGGGCAGGCGGCGTTCGTGCGGCGGACCGCAGCGGCGGCCGGGGTTCCGATGGTCCTGGCCGGGCCGGGGGAGCGGCGGCGCCTGGGCTCGCTGGAGTGGCAGGTGCTGTGGCCGCGCGGGGCTCCCGGGGCGGTCGAGGCGGAGGCGTCCGGGCCGAACGACGCGAGCGTCACCCTGCTCGTGCGGACCGCGGGTGGGCTGAGCCTGCTGCTGCTCGGTGACCTCGAACCACCCGCCCAGCAGCGCCTGTTGCGGGCGTATCCCGGGCTGGCGCCGGTGGATGTGCTCAAGGTCGCCCACCACGGCTCGGCCCACCAGGATCCCGGGCTGATACGTGCGGTCCGACCGCGGCTGGCGCTGGTGTCGACAGGGAGCGGTAACCCGTACGGGCACCCGTCGCCCCGGACGGTGGAGGCGCTGCGGGACGGGGGAGCGGAGGTGCTTCGGACGGACCGGGACGGAGCGATCGCGGTGACGGGGACGGGCCGGGATCTTGTGGCCGTGCCGTCAGGGAGACGCTTGTAAAGAGATCCTTGTAAAGGAATCTTTCTAAAGCTACCTTTACATCATGCAGGAGGTGCCGAATCCGATGAATCAAGACGGCGACGAGCAGCCCCGGAGCATTCGCCTCACGGACCCCCGCGCGCTGCGGGCCTACGCCCACCCGACGCGGATGACGCTGGTCGGTCTGCTGCGGCGCAGCGGTCCCTTCACCGCCACCCGGGCCGCCGAGCTCACCGGGGAATCGGTCGCCAGTTGCTCGTACCACCTGCGGATACTCGAGAAGTACGGGCTGGTGGAGGTGGCGCCCGGCGGGCGGGGGCGGGAGAAGCCCTGGAGGGCCACGGCCCGGTACACCGTCTGGCCGGGGGACAGTGAGGACGCCACGGTCGCGGAGGCGGCGGACGCGCTGAGCAGTGCGGTGGCCGAGGGGTACTTCGAGAGGGTCCTGCGTGCCATGGAGGACCGGCATCGGCTGCCGAAGGAGTGGCGGGAGGCCGAGATGTTCGGCGACTCCCTGCTCTACCTCACGCCGGGCGAGTTGGCCGCCTTCGGCCGGCGGGTCGACGAGTTGCTGCTGCCGTACGAGGGCCGCGAGTCCGACCCGTCGCTGCGGCCGGAGGGGGCCAGGCCGGTCAGCGTGCTGCGGATCGCGTACCTGGACCGCGAGATCCCCGACGAGGTTCCTGAGCTCCTTGACGACGACAGCGAGGAGTGAGGGATGAGAGTGGCGGAACGCATACCCGCGCTCCTGCGTGAGCGGTCTTTCCGGCGCTACTGGACCGGTCAGACCATCTCGCTCGTCGGGGACCAGATCTCCCTCATCGCGATCCCACTCGCCGCTGTGCTCGTGCTCGGTGCCGACGCCGCGGAGATGGGCTGGCTCAAGACCGCCGAACTGCTGCCCGCGCTGCTGCTCAACCTGCCGCTGGGAGCCTGGGCCGACCGGCAGGCCCGCCGTCGGCGCGCCATGATCGCCGCGGATCTCGCACGGGCCGCCCTGCTGCTGACGCTCCCGGTCGCGTACGTGCTCGACACACTCACCCTGGGCCAGCTCTACGCCGTCGCCTTCGGGGTGGGCGCCCTGACCGTGCTCTTCGAGGCGTGCAACGTCACGCTGTTCGTGGCGCTCGTCCCGACCGAGCGCTATGTGCAGGCGAACTCACTGGTCAATGGCAGCCGTTCGATGTCGTGGCTGGCGGGACCAGGGGCGGGCGGTCTGCTCGTGCAGTTCCTCACCGCGCCCTTCGCCCTGCTCGCCGACGCCCTCACGTACCTGGTCTCGGCCGGCTACCTGGCCCGGATCAAGCCCGTGGAACCGCCACCCTCGCCGGTCGGCAAGGGCCACTTCACCGAGGGCCTGCGCTGGGTCGTCCGCAACGCGTCCATGCGGGCGCTGTTCGCCGCCTCCGGGGCGATCCAGTTCTTCAACTTCATGTTCCACACCCTGTTCGTGCTGTACGCCACGACCGAACTCGGCCTGAGCGCGGGCGTGCTCGGCGCGGTCCTCGGCGCGGGAGCCGTCGGCGGGCTGATCGGGGCCGCGGGCAGCGGGGTGGTCGTACGACGCTTCGGGATCGGCCCGTCCATCGTCGTCGGCTTCCTCGGCTTCACCGTGCCCCTGCTGCTGATACCGCTCGCGGAGGGTCCGACACCCCTGGTCGTCGGCCTGCTGTTCGCGGCCGAGTTCCTCTCGTGCGCGGCCGTCATGGTCGTCGACATCGCAGCGGGGTCTTTCCAGATGGCGCTGATACCCGACGCCGTCCGGGCGCGGGTGATGGGTGCCTACCGCACCCTCAACCACGGGTTCCGTCCCGTCGGCGCGCTCATCGGGGGCCTGCTCGGCACGGCCGTCGGGCTGCGGCCGACGCTCTGGATCGCCACCGCCGGAGCCGTACTCGCCGTGCTGTGGCTGCTGCCCTCGCCGCTGCCGCGGACGCGTGAACTGCCCGCGCCGGCCGAGGATCCGGTGCCCGCTGCCTGAGGGCGAGGTGGGAGGAGGGCAGGTCAGACCAGCCACTCGCCGTCGTGCATCAGCACCCGCTCGGGCAGTTCGTTCACCTCGCGCCAGGCCTTCACCGACCTGAGGGTGATCCGGAGGTAGACCCAGGCGGATTGGTCGCGGGGATCCCAGGCCAGCTTGGTCGCGAATGCGTCGGCGGAGGCCTTCGGCAGGTCGGAGCCCTCCACCTTCTCCGCCGTCCCCTCGATCAGCACCACGTCACGGGTGTGGCCGAGGCTGATCCGGACCTCACCGTTCGGGGTGAGGTTGCGGGCCGTGGGGTTGTTCCGCCTCGTGCAGAGCAGCAGCGTTCCCTTGTCGATCCGGCCGTCCTGGACGTCCCAGACGAAGGACAGCGGCACCAGACACGGTTCGTCGTGGGCGGACGCGGTCGCGACCCAGAGGTCCTTGTCCTGCCGGAGTCGGGTGAGGACGTTCTGCTTGCGCTCAGTGCGGGGGTGGGGCGGTTCAAGATCGCTCATGGCTCGCACCGTAGCCGCGCGGATCGGACGGCGCCTCGGGCAACGGGCCTAGGACCAGAGCCTCATGGGCGGTCGGACCAGGCCCGGCGCATCTCCGCATGAGCACCGACACCCAGCCGGTCCCCGACGTGATCTCGCGCTTCGCCCGTTCCTTCATCCGCTCCCGGCTCACCGAGGAGGGCCGGATCACCCTCAGCGGCCGGAAGCCGGTCACGCACGTGAACGGCGAGCGGACCGAGCGGGTGGTCAAGAGCGAGGGGGACGGGGAGGTGCGGGCGGTGTGCCGCGACCGGTTCGGCATCGAGATCAGCGAACTGCCCTTGCCTCCGGCGGACCGCGCGGACCGCGCCGGAGGCACGGGCAGTCGAAGCCTCGCGTGCGTGACCCCGGTCAGGGGGCCTCCAGCCAGCCCTCGTACTCCGCAGCCAGCGCGTCCAGCGCCGCGGAGTCCAGCCGGCCCTGCGGGTCCTCGACGACCACCAGCCACTGCGCGTCCTCGGCGTCGTCCTCGCCGGCCAGCGCGTCCCGTACGAGCTGAGGCTCCTCGGCGACGCCGAAGCGGGCGGGCAGTTCTTCGGCGACCTCCTCGGCGGCGTCGCGGTCGGGCAGTACCAGTACGTGTCGTTCGCTCACCCCGCCATTCTCGGGCATGGCTGTCAGTGGCCCGTGGGATGCTGTGAAGCGATGGCCACCAGGAAGAATTCGACCGACGACCTCCTCGCCCCCGTCACGCTCGCCGTGGGCCAGGAGGACCTGCTCCTCGACCGCGCCGTCCAGGAGGTGGTGGCGGCCGCCCGGGCCGTCGACGCCGACACGGACGTACGGGACCTCACCTCCGACCAGCTCCAGCCCGGGACGCTGGCGGAGCTGACGAGCCCCTCGCTCTTCGCCGAGCGCAAGGTCCTGGTCGTGCGGAACGCGCAGGATCTGACCGCGGACACGATCAAGGACGTCAAGGCGTACCTCGACGCGCCCTTCGAGGAGATCACGCTCGTGCTGCTCCACGCGGGCGGCGCCAAGGGCAAGGGGCTCCTGGACGCGGCGCGGAAGGCGGGCGCGCGGGAGGTGGCCTGCCCGAAGACGACGAAGCCGGCGGAGCGGCTGACGTTCGTACGGCAGGAGTTCCGGGCGCTGGGGCGTTCGGCCACGCCCGAGGCGTGCCAGGCGCTGGTCGACTCGATCGGCAGCGACCTGCGGGAGCTGGCGTCGGCGGTGTCGCAGCTGACGGCGGACGTCGAGGGGACGATCGACGAGGCGATCGTCGGGCGGTACTACACGGGGCGGGCGGAGGCGTCGTCGTTCAACGTCGCGGACCGCGCGGTGGAGGGGCGGGCGGCGGAGGCCCTGGAGGCGCTGCGCTGGTCGCTCTCGACCGGCGTCCCGCCGGTCCTGATCACCAGCGCGCTGGCGCAGGGCGTCCGGGCGATCGGCAAGCTGTCGGCGGCGCGGGGCGGGCGGCCCGCCGATCTTGCACGGGAGCTCGGGATGCCACCGTGGAAGATCGACCGCGTTCGGCAGCAGATGCGGGGCTGGACCCCGGACGGGGTCTCGCTGGCGCTGCGGGCGGTGGCGGAGGCGGACGCGGGTGTGAAGGGCGGGGGGGACGACCCGGAGTACGCGCTGGAGAAGGCGGTTGTGGCGGTGGCGCGGGCGGCGCGGCTGCGGCGGTAGCCGCGGGGGCGGTGTGGGGCGCGGCGGGGGCGGTGCGGGTGCGTGGTGCCGGGGGCGGTTGATTCCCCCACCCCACCCCTTCCCGAAACCCTGCCGGGGGCTGGTGGGGATTGACCCCCTCCCGGGGCTCCGCCCCGGCCCCACCGGGAAGCAGCGGCTTCGCGCGGCGCCGGAAGCGCTTGGGCCCCGCCGGAGTCCTGGAGGCTTCGCTGCCGCGTTGGCGGGGCCCGGCTCCCCGCGGGTTGCGGTGGCCTCCCGCCCGCGGTGTGCCTGCTGTCGTCGGAGGCGAGGTGGCTCCGGGCTGCGCCGGCAGGGCCACCCCGTCGGGGACGCGGCGGCTTCGCACCGCTGGAAGTGCCCGGGCCCGTGGGTTCGCGGTGGCTTCGCGCGGCGCGGTGGGTCCCGTTCGTCGGAGGTGCGGTGGCTTCGCGCCGCGCTGGAAGTGCCCGGGGCCGTGGGTTTGCGGCAGCTTCGCGCCGCGCGGTGCGTCCCGTTCCCGTCGGAGGTGCGGTGGCTTCGCGCCGCGCTGGAAGTGCCCGGGCCTGTGGGTTCGCGGTGGCTTCGCGCGGTGCGGTGGGTCCCGTTCCCGCCGGAGGCGCGGAGGCCTCGCGAGGCGCTGGAAGTACCGGGTCCCGTGGGCTCGCGGCAGCTTCGCTCCGCGCGGTGGGTACCGTTCCCGTCGGCAGCGCGGCGGCTTCGTGACGTGCTCGCAGCGCCCGGCATCATGTGGGGTCGGGAGGGACCGGACCCCTCCCTGGCCGCTGTCCGCGCGTACGACGAAGGCCCCGCGTCTCCTGGGGAAGGAGGGCGCGGGGCCTTGTCGTACGGCTGGTGGGCTCGTACACGCGTGGCGAACGCGTGTCGCGTACGAGTCCGGGGGGCCGGTTGGGAGCGGGAGAGAGGGCCCGCTGGGTCCCGTCCGGCGTTACATCAGAGAGCTCAGCCCTGCAGAGCGGCAACCTTGGTGGCCAGCGCCGACTTCTTGTTGGCGGCGGCGTTCTTGTGGATGACGCCCTTCGAGACAGCCTTGTCGAGCGCGCGGGAGGCGGCGCGAGAAGCCACGACGGCCTTCTCGACGTCACCCGCGGCGACGGCCTCGCGGGCCTTGCGGATCGCGGTCTTGAGCGAGGACTTGACGGCCTTGTTGCGCAGGCGCGCCTTCTCGTTCGTCTTGTTCCGCTTGATCTGGGACTTGATGTTCGCCACGAAAGAGCCTTTTCAGGTTCGGTGTTGTTTCTGAGGTGTGCCTCTTCGCTGAGAGGGCGTACGAGACACAGCTGTCCACGATATCAGGGGGGCTAACCTCTGCCCAAACCGAGCGGAGTCGCTCACTCATGGGACCATGGAGCCTACGTATCGATCCGACCATCGCCCCGAGACGAGACCCTGCGTGCCCGCGACTCCTACCCACGTGCCTGAGCCGAGCCGTACCGACCCGGCGCTGATCCGCAATTTCTGCATCATCGCGCACATCGACCACGGCAAGTCCACGCTTGCCGACCGGATGCTCCAGCTGACCGGGGTGGTCGACCAGCGGCAGATGCGCGCCCAGTACCTCGACCGGATGGACATCGAGCGCGAGCGCGGCATCACGATCAAGTCCCAGGCGGTCCGTCTTCCCTGGGCGCCCACCGAGGGCGAGGGCCAGGGGAAGACCCACATCCTCAACATGATCGACACCCCCGGGCACGTCGACTTCACCTACGAGGTCTCGCGGTCCCTGGCCGCCTGTGAGGGCACGGTCCTGCTCGTCGACGCGGCCCAGGGCATCGAGGCGCAGACCCTCGCGAACCTGTACCTCGCGATGGAGAACGACCTGACGATCGTTCCCGTGCTGAACAAGATCGACCTGCCCGCCGCGCAGCCGGAGAAGTTCTCCGAGGAGCTCGCCAACCTCATCGGCTGCCAGCCCGAGGACGTGCTCAAGGTCTCGGCCAAGACGGGTCTCGGTGTCGAGGCGCTCCTCGACCGCGTCGTCGCGAACGTGCCGGCCCCCGTCGGTGTCGCCGACGCGCCCGCCCGCGCGATGATCTTCGACTCCGTCTACGACTCGTACCGCGGTGTCGTGACGTACGTCCGTGTCGTCGACGGCCAGCTCAACAAGCGCGAGCGCATCAAGATGATGTCGACCGGCGCCACCCACGAGCTGCTCGAGATCGGTGTCTCGTCCCCGGAGATGACGTCGTCCGACGGTCTCGGCGTCGGCGAGGTCGGTTACCTCATCACCGGTGTGAAGGACGTCCGCCAGTCCAAGGTCGGTGACACGATCACCTCCCTGAGCAAGGGCGCCACCGAGGCGCTCGGCGGCTACAAGGACCCCAAGCCGATGGTGTTCTCGGGCCTCTACCCGCTGGACGGCTCGGAGTACCCGGACCTCCGTGAGGCCCTCGACAAGCTGCAGCTCAACGACGCCGCGCTGGTCTACGAGCCGGAGACCTCCGCGGCCCTCGGCTTCGGCTTCCGCGTCGGCTTCCTCGGCCTGCTCCACCTGGACGTGATCCGGGAGCGGCTGGAGCGCGAGTTCGGTCTCGACCTGATCGCCACCGCCCCCAACGTGGTCTACCGCGTGACCATGGAGGACGGCAGCGAGCACACGGTCACGAACCCGAGCGAGTTCCCCGAGGGCAAGATCAACGACGTGTACGAGCCCGTCGTGCGCGCCACGATCCTCGCCCCGAGCGAGTTCATCGGCGCGATCATGGAGCTCTGCCAGACCCGTCGCGGCACCCTCCTCGGCATGGACTACCTCTCCGAGGACCGCGTCGAGATCCGCTACACCCTGCCCCTCGCCGAGATCGTCTTCGACTTCTTCGACCAGCTGAAGTCCAAGACGCGCGGTTACGCCTCCCTCGACTACGAGCCCACCGGCGAGCAGGCGTCCAGCCTGGTCAAGGTCGACATCCTGCTGCACGGCGACAAGGTCGACGCCTTCTCCGCCGTCACCCACAAGGACGCCGCGTACGCGTACGGCGTGCGGCTCGTCGCCAAGCTCCGCGAGCTCATCCCGCGGCAGGCCTTCGAGGTGCCGATCCAGGCCGCGATCGGCTCCCGGGTGATCGCCCGTGAGACCATCCGCGCCATCCGCAAGGACGTCCTCGCCAAGTGCTACGGCGGTGACATCTCCCGTAAGCGGAAGCTGCTGGAGAAGCAGAAGGAAGGCAAGAAGCGGATGAAGATGGTCGGCTCCGTGGAGGTCCCGCAGGAGGCCTTCATCGCCGTGCTGTCGAGCGACGACTCCGCGGGCGGCAAGTCCAAGAAGTGATCGGTAGTAATCAGCCAATCAGCTGACAGATACATCGAACGGGCTCACGTGCGCACAGCGCGGGGCCCGTTCGTTATGAACCGGGTATGAAGAGGCGGCCCGCAGCCTCTTACGCGCCGGACCTCGGCGCCTTACTCTGATCGCGGCTCGTAGGTTACTCGCCAGTTAATACGCAGGAACGCACCGCCAGAACGCACCGCCGCCGCCCGGAGGACGTCGTGAGCGACACACAGACCCTGATCGAGAACCGGCCGCCCTCCGTGGCGACCCTCTTCCTTGAGCGCGTCGCGCGGACTCCCGACGCGGAGGCCTATCGCTACCCGGTCCCGTCCGCTTCCGGCCAGGGCCCGGACGACTGGAAGTCGCTCAGCTGGGAGCAGGCCGCCGAGCGCGTCTACGCCATCGCGGCCGGTCTGATCGACCTGGGCGTCCAGGCGGAGGAGCGGGTCGCGCTGGCCTCCTCCACCCGGGTGGAGTGGATCCTCGCCGACCTCGGTGTGATGTGCGCGGGTGCAGCCGTCACCACCGTCTACCCGCAGACGAACGCCGAGGAGTCGGCGTTCATCCTCTCGGACTCCGAGTCCGTGGTGTTGATCGCGGAGGACGCGGCCCAGGTCGCCAAGGCCGTCGAGCGCCGCGCCGACCTGCCGAACCTCCACCACGTCGTGGTCGTCGACCCCACCGGCGTCGAGACCGACGACTGGGTCCTGACCCTCGCCGACCTGGAGACGCGCGGCAAGGCGTACCTGGAGAAGCACGCCGAGGCCGTCAAGGAGCGGGTCGCCGCGATCACCGCGGACCAGCTCGCCACCGTCATCTACACCTCGGGCACCACCGGTCGCCCCAAGGGCGTCCGCCTCCCGCACGACAACTGGTCGTACATGGCCAAGGCCATCGCGGCGACCGGCCTGGTCACCAAGGACGACGTCCAGTACCTCTGGCTGCCGCTCGCGCACGTCTTCGGCAAGGTGCTGACCTCCGGCCAGATCGAGGTCGGGCACGTCACGGCCGTCGACGGCCGTGTCGACAAGATCATCGAGAATCTGCCGGTCGTCCAGCCGACCTACATGGCCGCCGTTCCGCGCATCTTCGAGAAGGTCTACAACGGAGTCGTCGCCAAGGCCCGGGCCGGTGGCGGCGCCAAGTACAAGATCTTCCAGTGGGCGGCCGGCGTGGCCCGCGAGTACGCCAAGGTCAGCCAGGACAACTTCCGCCGCACCGGCACCGCCTCCGTCCCCTTCGGACTCACGGCCAAGCACAAGGTCGCCGACGCGCTCGTCTACTCCAAGCTCCGCGAGGCCTTCGGCGGCCGGCTGCGCGCCGCCGTCTCCGGCTCGGCCGCCCTCTCGCCCGAGATCGGCTACTTCTTCGCCGGCGCCGGCATCCACATCCTGGAGGGCTACGGCCTGACGGAGACCAGCGCGGCCTCCTTCGTCAACCCGGGCGAGGCCTACCGCACGGGCACCGTCGGCAAGCCGCTCCCCGGCTGCGAGGTCCGTATCGCCGACGACGGTGAGATCCTGCTGCGCGGCCCCGGTGTCATGGAGGGCTACCACGGTCTGCCCGAGAAGACGGCGGAGGTCCTGGAGTCCGACGGCTGGTTCCACACCGGCGACATCGGCGAGCTGTCGGCCGACGGCTACCTCCGCATCACCGACCGCAAGAAGGACCTGATCAAGACGTCCGGCGGTAAGTACATCGCCCCGGCCGAGGTCGAGGGCCAGTTCAAGGCCGTCTGCCCGTTCGTCTCCAACATCCTGGTCCACGGCGCCGACCGGAACTACTGCACGGCGCTGATCGCCCTCGACGAGCCCACGATCATCGGCTGGGCCGCCGAGAACGGCCTCGGCGGCAAGTCTTACGCCGAGATCGTCGCCGCCCCGCAGATCCAGAAGCTCGTCCAGGGCTACGTCGACCGCCTCAACGAGGGTCTCCAGCGCTGGCAGACGATCAAGAAGTTCCGTCTGCTGCCGCGCGACCTCGACATCGAGCACGGCGAGCTGACGCCGTCGCTGAAGCTGAAGCGGCCGGTGGTGGAGCGGACGTACAAGGAGCTGATCGAGGAGATGTACGCGGGGTCGCGGGAGGCCTGACAAGGCCGGAGCTGACGAGGCCTGACAAGGCCTTCGGCCCCCGTGTGGCCTGGTCGTCGGGGTGACCTGGGTGCCCCGCGCGACCTGGTCGTCGGGGTGCCTGGGTTGCCCCGCGCGACCCGGTTGTCCACAGGCCGGAGGGTTACCTCGGGCAGTACGGGACAATGGGCTCATGCCTTCCGTACTGCCCGATGGTCAGCCCATGCCCGAGGACGGGGCGCTGCCCGCCCACGCCCTGGAAGGGGCCGGGGATCGGCCGCTCGGGTTCTATCTGCACGTGCCGTACTGCGCCACGCGGTGCGGCTACTGCGACTTCAACACGTACACCGCGAGCGAGCTGCGCGGTGCCGGTGGCGTGCTCGCCTCCCGGGACAACTACGCCGGGCAGGTCGTGGGGGAGATACGCCTCGCCCGGAAGGTGCTCGGCGACGACCCACGACCGGTGCGGACGGTCTTCGTGGGCGGCGGTACGCCCACACTGCTCGCGGCCGGCGATCTCGTACGGATGCTGGGGGCCATCCGGGACGAGTTCGGGCTCGCGGACGACGCCGAGGTGACGACCGAGGCGAACCCGGAGTCGGTGGATCCGGCGTATCTGGCCGAGCTGAGGGCCGGGGGCTTCAACCGGATCTCGTTCGGTATGCAGAGCGCCCGGCAGCACGTCCTGAAGGTCCTGGACCGTACGCACACGCCCGGGCGGCCCGAGGCGTGTGTCGCGGAGGCGCGGGCGGCGGGCTTCGATCACGTCAACCTGGATCTGATCTACGGCACGCCCGGGGAGTCCGACGACGACTGGCGTGCGTCGCTGGATGCGGCGATCGGCGCCGGGCCCGACCACGTCAGCGCGTACGCGCTGATCGTGGAGGAGGGGACGCAGCTGGCGCGGCGGATCCGGCGAGGCGAGGTGCCGATGACGGACGACGACGTGCACGCGGACCGTTATCTGATCGCGGACTCCGTCTTCGCGGAGGCCGGCTTCGAGTGGTACGAGGTGTCGAACTGGGCGACCTCGGAGGCCGGGCGGTGTCTGCACAACGAGCTGTACTGGCGCGGCGCCGACTGGTGGGGCGCGGGGCCGGGGGCGCACTCGCATGTCGGGGGCGTGCGGTGGTGGAACGTGAAGCACCCGGGTGCGTATGCGGCGGCGCTGACCTCCGGGAGGTCTCCTGGTGCGGGCCGCGAGGTCCTCTCCGCGGAGGACCGGCGCGTCGAGCGTGTGCTGCTCGAGCTTCGGCTGCGGGAGGGGTGCCCGTTGGAGCTCCTGAAGCCCGAGGGCCTCGCGGCGGCTGGGAGAGCCCTCGCGGACGGCCTCCTCGCGCCGGAGCCGTACGAGGCGGGGCGCGCGGTCCTGACCCTGCGGGGTCGGCTGCTCGCGGACGCGGTCGTTCGGGACCTGGTGGACTAGGGCGCCGCGTGCTTGCGGGGCCTGTGAAGCGCCCACCTCGTGCGGGTGGCCTGCCAGGGCGCCGCCCGCGTGCGAGGGGCCTGAAACGGCGCCGCCCTTGTGGGTTGTGCCCACCCGTTCCGCCCTGCGGAACGATTGCCCACGGCGGCCGGGGTGGGTGGGCCCCGTCCTTTGGAACGATTGCCCACGACGGCCGGGGTGGGTGGGCCCGTCCTTTGGAACGATTGCCCACGACGGCCGGGGTGGGTGGGCCCCGTCCTGCGGAACGAATGCCCACAACGGTCCGGGTGGGTGGGCCTGCGGGTCAGTTGCCCACAACGGGTTCGGGGGACTTTCCGGTTCTCGTTCTACGGCGCCGTCACGAAGTCGATCAGTTCTTCTACGCGGCCCAGCAGCGACGGTTCCAGCTCCTTGTACGAGTGGACCTTCGACAGGATGTGTTGCCAGGCCGCGCCCGTGTTGGCCGGCCAGCCCAGGGCTTGGCAGACGCCCGTTTTCCAGTCCTGGCCTCGGGGGATCGTCGGCCACGCCGGGATGCCCACCGACGACGGCTTCACCGCCTCCCAGACGTCGATGTACGGGTGCCCGACGATCAGGACGTCCGGGGACGAGACCTGCGCCGCGATGCGGGACTCCTTCGAGCCCGGCACCAGGTGGTCGACCAGGATCCCCAGGCGCGCGTCCGCCGCCGGGGCGAAGTCCGCGACGATGGCCGGGAGGTCGTCGATGCCCTCCAGGTACTCCACCACCACACCCTCGATGCGCAGGTCGTCGCCCCAGACGCGTTCCACCAGCTCGGCGTCGTGGCGGCCCTCCACGTAGATCCGGCCCGCCCGTGCCACCCGGGCCCGTGCGCCCGGGACCGCGATCGAGCCCGAGGCCGTGCGACTCGGGCGCGTCGGAGCGGCTGATGGGCGGACCAGGGTCACCACCCGGCCCTCCAGGAGGAAGCCCCGCGGCTCCATCGGGAAGACCCGGTGCTTGCCGAAGCGGTCCTCCAGGGTCACCGTGCCCGCCTCACAGCGGATCACCGCCCCACAGAAGCCCGTCGAGACCTCCTCGACGACGAGGTCCACCTCTGCCGGGACCTCCGGCACGGGCGCGGAGCGCTTCCAAGGGGGCGTCAGGTCCGGGTTGTAGCTGCGCATTTGGGCGACGTTATGCGACGGAGAAGCGTCGTGCCAGCTCATCCCGCTGGCGCCGCACGAACGCCGCGTCCACCACCGCCCCGTGCCCCGGCACGTACACCGCGGCCTCCCCGCCCAGCCCCAGCAGCCGGTCCAGGGCCGCCGGCCAGCGCGAACCGATCGCGTCCGTGCCCGCCTGCGGCTCGCCCGACTCCTCGACCAGGTCGCCGCAGAAGACGACCTCCGCCCCGTAGGTGTCGGGGACCAGGAGCGCCAGGTCGTGGCCCGAGTGACCGGGCCCGACATTGGCCAGCAGCACCTGTCGGCCGCCCAGGTCCAGCGTCCACTCGCCCGACACCGTGTGGCGCGGGAGGACGAGGACGTCCACGGCCTCCGTCGCCGCCGGCTCATCGACCCCGTGACGCACCGCGGACATCCGCAGCACCTCCCGCTCCCGTAGCAGCAGCTCGTCCAGGCCCACCGCCCCGTACACCTCCGCCCCCGCGAAGACCGCCGTGCCCAGCACATGATCGAAGTGGGGGTGGCTCAGTGCGATGTGCGTCACTCTCCGGCCGCCCGTCAGGGCCTCCACCTGAGCCCGCAGCTCGGCCCCCTCCCGGAGCGTGGAGCCCGTGTCGTACAGCAGCACGGCCTTCTCGCCGAGCACCAGGCCCACCGTGGCGTCCCAGACGGGCAGCCGCCGCCTGCCCACCCCGTCCCCGAGCCGCTCCCAGCCGTACTCTTCCCAATCGACATCCATACGGCGACGCTATCCGCTACGACCCGGCGACCCGGCCTCCTTGCCAGGAGCGATGCCCGCCGCCGTACACTGGCCAGGGGATTCCTGGCACTCGAGCATGGCGAGTGCCAAAAGCGGAGCAAACCGATATGACAGCTGGAGGTGTGCGCGATGCTCAGCGAACGCAGACTCGAGGTGCTGCGCGCCATCGTCCAGGACTATGTCGGGACGGAGGAGCCGGTCGGCTCCAAGGCGCTCACGGAGCGCCACAAGCTCGGCGTCTCGCCCGCCACCGTGCGCAACGACATGGCCGTCCTGGAGGACGAGGGCTACATCGCCCAGCCTCACACCAGTGCGGGACGCATCCCGACGGACAAGGGCTACCGCCTCTTCGTCGACAAGCTCGCCGGCGTGAAGCCGCTGTCGACGCCCGAGCGGCGTGCCATCCACAACTTCCTCGACGGCGCGGTCGACCTCGACGACGTCGTCGGGCGCACGGTCCGGCTGCTCGCGCAGCTGACCCGTCAGGTCGCCGTCGTGCAGTACCCGTCGCTGACCCGCTCGACGGTCCGGCACGTGGAGCTGCTCTCGCTCGCCCCCGCCCGCCTGATGCTCGTGCTGATCACGGACACCGGCCGGGTAGAGCAGCGGATGATCGACTGCCCCGCGCCGTTCGGCGAGACCTCGCTAGCGGACCTGAGGGCCCGGCTCAACAGCCGGGTCGTCGGCCGCCGTTTCGCGGACGTGCCGCAGCTGGTGCAGGATCTTCCGGAGTCGTTCGAGGAGACGGAGGACCGCGGCACGGTGTCGACGGTGCTCGCGACCCTCCTCGAAACCCTGGTGGAGGAGCACGAGGAGCGGCTGATGATCGGCGGTACCGCCAATCTCACCCGCTTCGGCCATGACTTCCCCCTCACGATCAGGCCTGTGCTCGAGGCGCTGGAGGAGCAGGTCGTGCTCCTCAAGCTGCTCGGCGAGGCCAAGGACTCGGGCATGACCGTACGGATCGGGCACGAGAACGCCCATGAAGGGCTCACCTCCACGTCCGTCGTCGCGGTCGGCTACGGTTCGGGCGACGAGGCAGTCGCCAAACTCGGCGTGGTCGGACCGACCCGCATGGACTACCCCGGAACGATGGGAGCGGTACGCGCAGTGGCACGTTACGTCGGACAGATCCTGGCGGAGTCGTAAGTGGCCACGGACTACTACGCCGTACTCGGCGTACGCCGCGACGCGTCCCAGGACGAGATCAAGAAGGCATTCCGGAGGCTCGCGCGCGAGCTGCACCCGGATGTGAATCCCGATCCGAAGACGCAGGAGCGCTTCAAGGAGATCAACGCCGCCTACGAGGTGTTGTCGGACCCGCAGAAGAAGCAGGTCTACGACCTCGGCGGTGACCCGCTGTCCGCGTCCGGCGGCGGTGGGGCCGGTGGCTTCGGCCAGGGCGGCTTCGGGAACTTCTCGGACATCATGGACGCGTTCTTCGGGACGGCGTCGCAGCGCGGGCCACGCTCGCGCACGCGCCGCGGCCAGGACGCCATGATCCGGCTGGAGATCGACCTCAACGAGGCCGCCTTCGGCACGACCAAGGACATCCAGGTCGACACGGCCGTCGTCTGTACGACGTGTTCGGGTGAGGGCGCCGCGCCCGGCACCTCCGCCCAGACCTGTGACATGTGTCGCGGTCGAGGTGAGGTCTCGCAGGTGACCCGGTCCTTCCTGGGCCAGGTCATGACCTCCCGCCCCTGCCCCCAGTGCCAGGGCTTCGGCACCGTCGTCCCGACCCCGTGCCCCGAGTGCGCGGGCGACGGGCGGGTCCGCTCGCGCCGGACGCTGACCGTGAAGATCCCGGCCGGTGTCGACAACGGCACGCGCATCCAGCTCGCGGGCGAGGGCGAGGTCGGTCCGGGCGGCGGTCCGGCCGGTGACCTGTACGTCGAGATCCACGAGATCCCGCACGAGGTCTTCCAGCGTCGGGGCGACGACCTGCACTGCACGGTCACCATCCCGATGACGGCGGGCGCGCTCGGTACGAAGGTGCCGCTGCAGACGCTCGACGGCCTCGAGGAGGTCGACATCCGTCCGGGCACGCAGTCCGGCCAGTCGATCCCGCTGCACGGGCGCGGCATCACGCACCTGCGCGGTGGCGGTCGCGGCGACCTGATCGTGCACGTCGAGGTGCTGACGCCGTCGAAGCTCGACCCTGAGCAGGAGCGGCTGCTGCGCGAACTGGCGAAGCTGCGTGGCGAGGAGCGGCCGACGGGTCAGTTCCAGCCGGGGCAGCAGGGTCTGTTCTCGCGTTTGAAGGACGCGTTCAACGGCCGGTAGGCGTCGTGATGGCCGGGGGTCCGGGGGTTGCCCCCCGGGTCGGCAGGGTCTGTTCTCGCGTTTGAAGGACGCGTTCAACGGCCGGTAGGCCGAACGTTGTGCCTGGAAGGGCGGCATCCGCGGGCAGCGGGTGCCGCCCTTCCGTATGGCACGATGCCTGCATGTCCACCGCACTGAACGATCTTTCCCGTTACCCGATCGTGCAGGCCCCCATGGCGGGTGGCGCCTCCAGTCCGCAGCTCGTCGGGGCCGTGTGCGAGGCCGGCGGGCTCGGGTTTCTCGCCGGGGGTTACAAGACCGCCGGCGGGCTGTACCAGGAGATCAAGCAGGTGCGCGGGCTGACCGGGCAGCCCTTCGGCGTCAACCTCTTCATGCCGCAGAGTGGACAGCCCGCGGACTCCGCCGTCGAGGTGTACCGGCACCAGCTCTCGGGCGAGGCCACCTGGTACGAGACGCAGCTCGGCGACCCGGACAGCGGGCGGGACGACGCGTACGACGCGAAGCTCGCGATCCTCCTGGAGGACCCGGTCCCCGTCGTCTCGTTCACCTTCGGCTGCCCCGGTCGGGACACGTTCGACGCCTTCGCCCGCGCCGGTACGTACACGATCGTCACCGTCACCTCGCCCGAGGAGGCCCAGGCCGCGCAGTGGGCAGGGGCCGACGCGGTCTGTGTCCAGGGCGTCGAGGCCGGCGGGCACCAGGGCACGCACCGCGACGACCCGGACGCCGCCGTCGCGGGCACCGGGCTCCTCACACTCGTCACGCAGGTCCGGGAGACCGTCCAGCTGCCGATCGTCGCGACCGGCGGGATCATGCGCGGGGCGCAGATCGCCGCCGTCCTCGCCGCCGGGGCCGACGCCGCACAGCTCGGCACCGCGTTCCTCGTGTGCCCCGAATCGGGCGCGCACGCCCTGCACAAGCAGGCCATGACGAACCCCCTCTTCGTGCGCACCGAACTCACCCGCGCCTTCTCCGGGCGGCCGGCGCGCGGGCTCGTCAACCGCTTCATGCGCGAACACGGGCCGTACGCCCCCGCCGCCTACCCCGAGGTCCACCACCTCACCGCCCCCCTGCGCAAGGCCGCGGCCACCGCGGGCGACGCCCAGGGCATGGCCCTGTGGGCCGGCCAGGGGCACCGGCTGGCCCGTGAACTCCCGGCGGGGCAGCTGGTCGAGGTGCTGGCCGCCGAACTCGACACCGCACTGACCGCGCAGGCCCACAGGAGCGCTTCATGACCGCACCCGTCTTCGTCGTCGAGGCCGTTCCCGGCCCCGGCTCCTTCCTCCTCGACGGCCCCGAGGGCCGGCACGCCGTCTCCGTGAAGCGGATGCGGGCGGGGGAGGAGCTCGTCCTGACGGACGGGCGGGGCGCGTCGGCCGACTGTGTCGTACTCGCCGCCGAGGGCAAGGACCAGCTGACCGTCCAGGTCTCGGCGACGGAGGTCGAGCCGGAGCCCGTGCCCCGGATCACGGTCGTCCAGGCGCTGCCCAAGGGCGACCGGGGCGAACTGGCCGTCGAGATCATGACGGAGACGGGCGTCGACGCGATCGTGCCGTGGGCCGCGTCCCGCTGCATCACCCAGTGGAAGGGCGAGCGAGGGCTGAAGGCGCTCGCCAAGTGGCGGGCGACCGCGCGCGAGGCCGGCAAGCAGTCGCGCCGTACCCGCTTCCCCGAGGTCGCCGACGCGATGAGTACCAAGCAGGTGGCGGCGCTCCTCGCCGGCGCCGACTTCGCCGCCGTCCTGCACGAGGACCGGGACCACCCCAGTGGCGCGCTCGCCGACGCCCAACTCCCCACCGAGGGCGAGATCGTGCTGATCGTCGGGCCCGAGGGGGGCGTGTCGCCCGAGGAGTTGGCGGTCTTCGAGGCGGCGGGCGCGAAGCCATACCGTCTGGGCCGCAGCGTGCTCCGTACCTCCACGGCCGGTACGGCGGCCACCGCGCTCCTCCTCGGCCGCACGGGCCGCTGGAGCTAGGGGGCGTCCGCCGGCTTCTCCTTCGCCACCAGTGCGTCGAACAGCGGCCAGCCGTCGATCTCGCGCACGCCGTGGGTGGTGGGGAGGAGGCCGCGCGTCGTGGCCTCGTCCACGAAACGGCGCACCACCCCCGGCTTGTTGAGGTTGAGGTAACCGTCTCTGGTGTCGGCGACCTGGCCCGCGCCCATGGTCCCGCCCTGTGTCACACGGCCCGGGCCCTCCTGGAACACCAGACGCAGGAGGTCGTGCGGGGTGTCGGCGCGGCGCAGCGTCAGCAGTTCCCGACAGGGCGGATGCAGATGCCCGACCGTCCAGACCCAGACCGTGTCGTCCATCACCAGTCGGCGCGGTGCGCGTTTTCGTCGCATCGGCCCACAGTAGTTCGGGAGCCCGGTGGTTCGGGAAGCCGATTGTTCGGGAACCCGGTGGACGCGGGTGCCGGGTTCCTTCATAGGCTGGCCGCATGCCCGACGAGTCTCCCCTGATCCGTAGTCTGCGCGCCGCGGTCGCCGCAGCGCCCGAAGACGTGCCCCTGCGGCTCCACTTCGCCGAACTGCTCCTCGCCGAGGGCCGCGGCGACGAGGCCGTCACCGAGGCTGCCGTCGCGCTCCAGCACGAGCCGGGGGACGAGGCGGCACGTGCGCTGATGGTCCGCGCGATGGGACTGCCCGCCGTCGCCCCGGAAGCCCCGGCACCCGCAGCCCCGGCAGCGCCCGTCGCCCCGGAAGCCCCGGCCCCCGAAGCGCTTGCGGCCCCGGAAGCCCCGGCCCCCGAAGCGCCTGCGGCCCCGGAAGCCCCCGGGACGCCCCGGCCGACCGCCTTCGACTGGAACGCCGCCGAGCAGGAGGTCGGAGACCTCGTCGGGCCCCGTTTCGTCGAGAACGGCAGCAGCAGCGGCACTGGTGGCGACCTGGAACAACCGCTGACCGCCGACGGCAGCGGCGACCCCGGGGACGCCTCCGCCTGGGACATCGACGCCCCCGGCTCCGTACGCCTCGCCGACGTCGGCGGGATGCAGGAGGTCAAGGACCGCCTGGAGGCCGCCTTCCTCGCCCCCATGCGCAACCCCGAACTCCGCAAGCTGTACGGCAAGTCGCTCCGCGGAGGCCTGCTCCTCTACGGTCCGCCCGGCTGCGGCAAGACGTTCATCGCCCGGGCCGTCGCCGGTGAGCTCGGCGCGAGCTTCATGTCGATCTCGCTCGCCGACATCCTGGACATGTACATCGGAACGTCCGAGAAGAACGTCCACGACGTCTTCGAGACCGCCCGCGCCCAGGCCCCCTGCGTCGTCTTCCTCGACGAGCTCGACGCCCTCGGCGCCAAGCGTTCCCGTACCTTCCACAGCGGACTGCGCAACGTCGTCAACCAGCTCCTCACCGAGCTCGACGGCATCGACGGGGCCGAGAACGAAGGCGTCTTCGTGCTCGCCGCCACCAACGTCCCCTGGGACGTGGACCTCGCGCTGCGCCGCCCCGGCCGCCTCGACCGCACCCTGCTCGTGCTGCCGCCCGACGCCCCGGCCCGCGAGGCGATCCTCCGCTACCACCTGCGCGAGCGCCCCATCGAGTCCGTCGACCTCGGCAAGCTCGTCAAGGTCACCGAGGACTTCTCCGGAGCCGACCTCGCCCATCTCTGCGAGACGGCCGCCGAGTCCGCGCTCCTCGACTCCGCCCGCACCGGCACCGTACGCCTGATCAACATGAAGGACCTGCTGGGCGCGGCGAAGCAGATCAAGCCGTCCAGCGAGTCCTGGTTCGCCTCCGCCCGCAACGTGGCGATGTTCGCCAACGACGGCGGGACGTACGACGACCTCGTCACGTACCTGAGGAAGAAGCGGAAGCTGTGAGCGTGAAGCACCCGCAGTTCGAACGGGCCGAGCTGCTCTACGACATGGGGCGGTACGGCCAGAGCCGGGAGCAGGTCGCCCAGTGCCTCGCCGAGGTGCCCGACGACCCCGACGCCCTGTTGCTGCTCGCCCGCTGCCTCATGGTCGAGGAGCGGTACGACGAGGGCCTCGCCGCTGCCGACGAGGCGCTGACCCACGCACCCGACTTCGCCTTCGGGCACTACATCCGCGGCGTCACGCTGCGCCGGATGGGGCGACCCCACGACGCCGAAGAGGAGATGCGCGAGACCATTCGTCTCGACCCGCACTACTGGGCGCCTCGCGCCGTGCGCGCCGAGCTGCTGCCCTTCGTGAGGGACCGGTTCCCGGGAGACGACGCGGCGGTGCTGGCCGCGGCGCTCGCGGAGGCGCATGAGGCCGTCCGGCTCGGGCCGGACGAGACCCGCGCGTGGGAGGCGATGTACAAGATCGCCCTCTTCAACCGGCGCCCCGACCTCCGCGACGAGGCCGTCCAGCAGCTCCTGCGGATCGACCCCACCAACACCCTCGCCGTCACCGAGGTCACCGAGCGCGAGGCTCGTCAGCCCGGCACCTCCGCCGCGCAGGCCGCCGACCTGTACGCCGGCGGTCTCGCCGCCGCGCCCGGTGCCAACTCGCTGCGCAAGGACCTCGACAAGGCCGTCTACCGGATGCTGCGCGGCACCCGCTGGCTCGCCCTGCTCTGTCTGGTCATGGCGGGCGTGACCCTCGACATCTTCCCGACCGAGGGCGAGGAGCCGAACGAGCTCCCGATCCATCTCGGCACCCGGCTCTGGGCGCTCGCCCTGATGGCGGCCGTATGGGGCTTCGGCGCCCTGCGCCGCTATCTGCGGATGCGCACCGGCGTGCAGCTGACCGTACGCGATCTCGTGCGGCGCCTGTTCTGGCCCCGGGTCGTCCTCGCGCAGGCCACCGTCGCGACGCTCTGCGCCCTGGTGATGGTCCTCGTGCCGTGGACCGACCGGACGATCCCCCAGGTTCTGTTCTGGCTCGGACTCGTACCGAACCTGCTCAGCATCACCCACGACCGGAACAAGGTCTGATGAGCCCCACTCTGGACCGGGCCGACGCGCTCTTCGACGTCGGGCGGTACGAGCAGGCCGCCGCCCTCGCCGCCCAGCATCTGGCCACCGACCCGCAGGACGCCACCGCACTGGTCCTGCTGGCCCGCTGCCGGCACCGCCTGGGCCGCGAGCAGGAGGCGTTCGAGTCGATCGAAGCGGCGCTGCGCGCCGAACCCGACTCGCTGCCGGCCTGGCTGATGCGCACGCACATCCTGCTCGCGCTGAAGAGGTACGAGGAGGCGGAGCGGGCCGCCCGCCACTCCGTCGAACTCGGCCCGCAGTACTGGGGCAGCCACTACGCCCTCGGCACCGTCCTCGACCGGTCCGTCCGCACGGAGCGCCGGCGCGAGGCGTACGAGGCGGCCCGGACCGCCGTCGCTCTCGCCCCGGAGCAGAGCGACGCGCACTTCCTCGTCGGACTCACCGCCCAGCGCACCGGCAACCACGCCGTCGCCAAGCAGGCCTACGAGACGGCGCTGCGGCTCGACCCGCAGAGCAGCGAGGCACACAACAACCTCTCCCTGCTGCATCTGCGCCGCCGCTGGCTCCGCCCCGGGGCGTGGACGAAGGCCGCCGAGGGCTTCGTCGAGTCCGCCGCCCTCGACATGAACGACCGGCAGGCCCGCTACAACCTGGAGACAATGGCCTGGGGCACCGCCGCCGGAGCCCGCTGGGTGGCCCTGCTCGGCTTCGTCGCCGCCGCCATCGGCTCGGCGTCGCTGCGGACCGGCGCGTCGGGCGCCGAGGCCCTCGTCCCGTACGCGATCGGCGCGCTCGTCCTCGTCGGCGGCTGGGCCGGCTGGGCGGTGTGGATCACCCGGCGCGTACCGGCGCGGCTGCGCCGCCCCCTGCTCCTCGTGGCACGCAACTGCCGGCCCGTGCTCGCCATGGCGATCGCCGTCGGACTCCTCGGTCTGCACTCGGCGGTCTCGATGGTGCTGTGGGCGCTGGACGCGTCCGTCGTCGGGGCGCTCGGCTATCCGCTCTTCTGGACCGTGATCATCACCTACTGGGTGAGCCGCTCCGCACTGCAACGCCGCGCCCCCACGGCCGAGCGCGGCCGGTGACACGGCCGATACGATGCCCGGGTACTGATCACCAAGGCGAGGAGGCCCGGGCCATGGCCGGAGAGCCGCAGAGCGACTGCCTGTTCTGCAAGATCGCGGACGGGGAGGTCCCGGCGACGATCGTGCGTGAGACCGAGACGATCGTCGCCTTCCGGGACATCAACCCGCAGGCGCCCACGCACGTGCTCGTCATCCCGCGCGTCCACTACCCCGACGCCGCCACGCTCGCCACCGCCGCGCCGACCATCGCCGCCGACGTGCTGCGCGAGGCCGGCGAGATCGCCGCCCAGGAGAAGGTCGACGGCAGCGGCTTCCGGATCGTCTTCAACACCGGGGTCGGCGCGGGCCAGACCGTCTTCCACGCCCACGCGCACGTCCTCGGCGGCCGTGGCCTCAACTGGCCCCCCGGATAAGACGTGTCCGTACGTGAACTCGTCGTGCTCGGGACCGCCAGCCAGGTCCCGACCCGGCACCGCAACCACAACGGCTATCTGCTGCGCTGGGACGGGCAGGGCATCCTCTTCGACCCGGGCGAGGGCACCCAGCGTCAGATGCTGCGCGCCGGGGTGGCCGCCCACGACATCGACCGGATCTGCGTCACGCACTTCCACGGCGACCACTCCCTGGGCCTGGCGGGCGTGATCCAGCGGATCAACCTCGACCAGGTCCCGCACCCGGTGACCGCGCACTACCCGGCGAGCGGGCAGCGCTTCTTCGAGCGGCTGCGGTACGCGACGGCCTACCGCGAGACGGTGAAGCTGACGGAGGCCCCGGTTGCCGCCGACGGGCCCCTCGCCGTCACCGAGTCGTACACCCTCGACGCGTACAAGCTGTCCCACCCCGTGGAGTCGTACGGCTACCGGCTCACCGAGCCCGACGGGCGCCGCATCCTGCCCGAACGGCTCGCCGCGCACGGCATCAAGGGCCCGGACGTCGGCCTGATCCAGCGCGAGGGCGTCCTGAACGGCGTGACGCTGGAGGAGGTCAGCGAGGTCCGGCGCGGGCAGCGGTTCGCATTCGTCATGGACACCCGGCTCTGCGACGGTGTGCACGCGCTCGCCGAGGGCGCCGACATGCTCGTCATCGAGTCGACCTTCCTCGACGAGGACGTCCGGCTCGCCGCCGACCACGGCCATCTGACGGCCGGACAGGCCGCCGCCGTCGCCCGCGACGCGGGAGTGCGGCACCTGGTCCTGACCCACTTCTCGCAGCGGTACGGCGATCCCGCCGAGTTCGAACGGCAGGCGCGGGCGGCCGGGTTCGCCGGCGAACTGAGCATTGCCCAGGACCTCATGCGGGTCCCCCTACCGAAAAGATAGATCCATGCCCCTTCCCAAGGCCGAACTCCACCTCCACATCGAAGGCACGCTCGAACCCGAGCTGGCGTTCGCGCTCGCCGCGCGCAACGGCGTCACCCTGCCGTACGCGGACACCGAGGAGCTGCGCAAGGCGTACCTCTTCAGCGATCTGCAGTCCTTCCTGGACCTGTACTACGGGCTGATGGCCGTCCTGCACACGGCCGAGGACTTCACCGAACTCGCCGACGCGTACCTGGCGCGGGCGGCGGCGCAGGGCGTGCGGCACGCGGAGATCTTCTTCGACCCGCAGGCGCACACGGCCCGTGGCGTGCCGATCGGGACGGTGATCGAGGGCCTGGGCCGCGCGCTCGACGGGGCCGAGGAGCGGCACGGCGTCTCTACGCGGCTGATCATGTGCTTCCTGCGCGACGAGTCCGCCGAGTCGGCGATGGCGACGCTGGAGGCCGCGAAGCCGTATCTGCACCGGATCACCGGTGTCGGCCTGGACTCGGCGGAAGTCGGCCACCCGCCGTCGAAGTTCCGCGAGGTGTACGCGGCGGCCGAGGCGCTCGGTCTGCGGAAGGTCGCCCACGCGGGCGAGGAGGGCCCGCCGGCGTACATCCGCGAGGCCCTGGACGTCCTCGGTGTGGAGCGGGTCGACCACGGGCTGCGCTGCATGGAGGACCCTGAGCTGGTGTCACGCCTTGTGCGCGAGCGGGTGCCGCTCACGCTCTGCCCGCTGTCGAACGTGCGCCTGCGGGCGATCGACGTCCTGGAGGACCACCCGCTGGCGTCGATGCTGGCCGCCGGTCTGATGGCGACGGTCAACTCCGACGACCCGGCGTACTTCGGCGGATACGTGGGCGACACGTTCGACGCGGTGCGGGGTGCGCTGGGGCTGGACCGGGAGCAGCTGAGGACGCTGGCTCGCAACTCCTTCGAGGCGTCGTTCCTGGAGGACGAGGAGGGCCGGAGGGCGCGGTACCTCGCCGAGGTCGAGGCGTACGACTTCGACGCGGAGTAGGGGGCCGGCGGGGGCGCCTGCGGCGGGCCCTTTCCCCACCCCTCCCCTTCCCGAACTGGGGGCAAGCCCCCGGACCCCCGTACGGCTCGCGCCCGTGTCCTCAAACGCCGGACGGGCTGGTTCTTCGCCCGTAGGGCGGAAAATTCAGCCCCGCCGGCGTTTGAGGCGCGGGGTCTGGGGCGGAGCCCCAGTTCGGGAAGTGAGGGTCCCCCCACGCCGCCAGGCGTAGGGGAGGGGTGGGGAAAGAAGAGCTACCCGCGGTCGCTCGGGCGGGCCAGGCGGAAGGCGCGTTGGGCTGCGCCGGGGCCCGTCGGGACGGTGATCTCCGTGATCTCCTGTTCCGGCGCTCCCATCTGCGGTACCAGACCCGTCGTGGAGCCCGTCGTGCCCGCGAGCACGGCGGCCGGGGCGCCGCCGCGGCGCCGGACGGAGCCCGGGACCAGCGGGCGGCCCGAGGTGTGCAGGGCGACCGCGGTCATCGGGCCCGCGACCAGCAGGAGCAGGACGCACAGGACCACGCCCATGCCCGGGTAACCCGCCTGCTCGGACAGGACGCTGCCGACGACCGGGCCGCAGGCCACGCCCAGGGAGGACGCCGAGCCGACGAGCACGGCCCAGCGGCCGCGCGGGTCCAGGGAGGCGGCGAGGCCCAGCAGATAGGACAGGACGACCGGGTAGAAGAGGTTCCAGAGGATCTCGCCGGTCGCGAAGGCGGGCAGGCTCCCGGCGCTCGAACTGACGAGGACGCAGGCGGCGATGATCGCCGTACCGGCGCCGATCGGGACCGCGCGGCCCAGCCGCGAGCCGAGCGCCCCGGCCGCCGTGACACCCGCGAGCCCGGCCCCCAGCGCCACGGCGAAGACCGCGCCGACGGTGACCTCGCCGAGCCCGGCCTGGGTGAGGCCGATCCGGCCGCTCACGCCCCACAGGGCGTTCTGCGCCATGGACCAGAGCAGGATCGCGGCGGCGAGCACGAGGCCCGAACGCCGGTGGGGGAGCGGCGAGCTCCTGCCCGGCGCTTCCGCGGGGCGGTCGCTCCTGCCCGGCGCCTCCGCGTGGCGGTCGGCCCTGCCCGGCGCCATCGCGGCCCCGCCCGCCCGCCCGGTCGCGCCCGTCAGGCCGTCCGCCAGGCCGCCCGTCAGTGGCCACACCAGTGCTGCCGCCAGCGCGATCGACGCGAACGGCAGCGCGTGGCCGCCGCCGAGGTGCGGCAGCGTGAGGTAGAGCGCGCCGGCCGTCGCCGAGACCGAGAGCAGGCCGAGCGTCGAGGCCCGGTGCGGGTCCTGCTGCGCGGCGATGCCCGCCGCCGCCACCGCCAGCGTCGTACCCGAGCCGAAACCGCCGACGACCGCGCCGCCGATCACCAGCGGAACACTCGCGGTGAGCGCCGCCGCGCCGTAGCCGACGCACATCGCGAGCAGCCCGGCCCGCGCCGTCCGGCGCGGACCGAACCGTTCCACACGCGAGGCGAGGGTGAAGCCCGCGGAGGCGGAGGCGAGGAGGAGGACCGATCCCACCAGGCCGGCCTGGGCCGGGGTGAGACCGAGTCCGGCGGAGAGGCGGCCGACGACGGTCGGCAGCAGGTACGGGGCGAGATAACCGGCCGTGAACAGGGCGACAAGGGGCCCCAGGGCACGCGGGCGCGACAACATGGGCGTTCCAGGGAACAAAGGAGAGGGGGAGGAGCGCCCGGTGTTGCACGGGATCGCGGGACATATGTATCAAGCAACCGAGGGCCCGGAGAAGCCCGGACAGGGCGAATTCCACCCCTTCTTTCTGTGATCTGGG
This sequence comes from Streptomyces sp. NBC_01353, assembly GCF_036237275.1. Taxonomy (GTDB): domain Bacteria; phylum Actinomycetota; class Actinomycetes; order Streptomycetales; family Streptomycetaceae; genus Streptomyces. Next base: position 5,833,334 of record NZ_CP108352.1, read on the forward strand.
TCACTATGGGTTTGGGGTCGGATTCTCCGGGTAGATGCGGCCGCTTTCCTGACTGCGTCCCCCCCGTCACCGGACCCCCATCAGGCACACTGACCTGATCCGCACCACGTTCGGGGAGGCCGCCGTGACCACAGCAAGGGGAGACCAGCAACACGACGCCGGGGTCGACCCGTTGGTGTACCTGCGCGAGCCCACCGACCCCGACTGCGACGTCTTCCTCACCGGCACGGTCTTCCTCGACATCATCTTCACCGGCCTCGACAGCGCCCCCGTGCGCGGCACCGAGTCCTGGGCCCGGGGCATGGGCTCCAGCCCCGGCGGTGTCGCCAACATGGCCACCGCCCTCGCCCGCCTCGGCCTGCGCACCTCGCTCGCCGCCGCCTTCGGCGACGACCACTACGGCGAGTACTGCTGGGACGCCCTGGAGCAGGGCGAGGGCATCGACCTCTCGCTCTCCCGGACCGTGCCCGGCTGGCACTCCCCGGTCACCGTCTCCATGGCGTACGAGGGCGAGCGCACGATGGTCTCCCACGGCCACGAGGCCCCGCCGCTGGACGGCGCCCTGCCCGCCTACCCGCCGCACGCCCGCGCCGCGGTCGCCTCGCTCGTGCCGGGGCGCGGCGAGGAGTGGGTCGCGCAGGCCGCCCGCGGCGGCGCGAAGGTCTTCGCCGACGTCGGCTGGGACGACACCGGCCGCTGGGACCTGAACGGCCTGAGCGACCTGGAGCACTGCGAGGCGTTCCTGCCCAACGCGCAGGAGGCGATGCGGTACACCCGTACCGACTGCCCGCGGGCCGCCGCCCGCGCGCTCGCGGACAAGGTCCGTTACGCCGTGGTCACCCTGGGTTCCGAGGGCGCCTACGCCGTCGACGGGGCCACCGGCGAGACCGCCGAGGTGCCGGCCATCGAGGTCTCCGCCCTCGACCCGACCGGTGCCGGTGACGTCTTCGTGGCCGGTTTCGTCACCGGGACGCTCGCGGGCTGGCCGCTCGCCGACCGGCTGGCCTTCGCCGGACTCATCGCGGCGCTGTCGGTGCAGGAGTTCGGCGGCTCGCTCTCCGCGCCCGGCTGGGGCGAGGTCGCCGCCTGGTGGGAGCACGTCCAGGACCACGTCTGCCAGGACCCGGAGGCCCTGCGCGGCCGCTACGCCTTCCTGGAACACCTCCTCCCCGCGGGCTCCCGCCCCTGGCCCCTGCGCCGGGCGGTCCCGACCATCGGGTTCAGAGCAGCGCACTCGTAAAAGCCTTCGGCCTTGTCAGTGACAAGTCGTAGGCTTGGTAGCCCAGAGGTTGTCGAGCAGCGAGAACCCTGCAACGGGAGGTATGTGCAGGCCACAGTGCCGGCCCATGACTCAGACACCCACAGCCCCCAATGGTGCGCCGGGCGAGACCCGTGCCCACTTCACCGTCCCCGCCAAGCATCCGATGGTGACCGTTCTCGGCTCCGGTGACGCCCTGTTGCGCGTGATCGAGAAGGCGTTCCCGAAGGCCGACATCCATGTCCGGGGCAACCAGGTCAGCGCGGTGGGCGAGGCGGCGGAAGTCGCTCTGATCCAGCGCCTGTTCGACGAGATGATGCTGGTGCTCCGCACCGGACAGCCGATGACGGAGGACGCAGTGGAACGCTCGATCGCCATGCTCAGGGCGAGCGAGAACGGCAAGGGGGAGGCAGGCCAGGAGACTCCGGCCGAGGTGCTCACGCAGAACATCCTCTCCAGCCGCGGCCGCACCATCCGCCCCAAGACCCTCAACCAGAAGCGGTACGTCGACGCGATCGACAAGCACACGATCGTCTTCGGCATCGGACCCGCGGGTACCGGCAAGACGTATCTGGCCATGGCCAAGGCGGTCCAGGCCCTGCAGTCCAAGCAGGTCACCCGGATCATCCTGACCCGGCCGGCCGTCGAGGCGGGCGAGCGGCTCGGCTTCCTGCCCGGCACGCTCTACGAGAAGATCGACCCGTATCTGCGGCCGCTGTACGACGCGCTGCACGACATGCTCGACCCCGACTCGATCCCGAAGCTGATGGCCTCGGGCACGATCGAGGTCGCGCCGCTGGCCTACATGCGAGGACGGACGCTCAACGACGCGTTCATCATCCTCGACGAGGCGCAGAACACGAACCCCGAGCAGATGAAGATGTTCCTCACCCGCCTCGGCTTCGAATCCAAGATCGTCGTCACCGGTGACATCACGCAGGTCGACCTCCCCGGCGGTACGAAGAGCGGTCTGCGCCAGGTCCGGGACATCCTCGACGGAGTCCAGGACGTCCACTTCTCGATGCTCACGTCGCAGGATGTCGTCCGGCACAAGCTCGTCGGCCGTATCGTCGACGCGTACGAGCAGTACGACAGCCGCAACGGGAAGTAGCGCAGAAGCACCATGTCGATCGACGTCAACAACGAGTCCGGAACCGAGGTCGACGAGCAGTCGATCCTCGACATCGCCCGCTACGCCCTCGCGCGGATGCGCATCCACCCGCTCTCCGAGCTGTCGGTGATCGTCGTGGACGCGGAGGCGATGGAGCAGCTCCACATCCAGTGGATGGACCTGCCGGGCCCGACGGACGTCATGTCCTTCCCGATGGACGAACTGCGCCCGCCGGCGAAGGACGACGAGGAGCCCCCGCAGGGGCTCCTCGGCGACATCGTTCTCTGCCCCGAGGTCGCCACCCAGCAGGGCAAGGACGCGCCGACGCAGCACTCCATGGACGAGGAGCTCCAGCTCCTCACCGTCCACGGAGTGCTGCACCTGCTCGGCTACGACCACGAGGAGCCCGACGAGAAGGCCGAGATGTTCGGCCTCCAGGCGGCCATCGTCGACGGCTGGCGCGCGGAGAAGGGCCTCACCGGCCCGTCCCCCGCGCCGACCGTCTCCTGAGCCTCCGATGAACGCATCGCTGATCCTCGGTGCGGTCGGCCTGGTCATCGTCGCCTGGCTGGCCGCCTGTGCCGAGGCCGGTATCGCCCGTGTCTCCAGCTTCCGTGCCGCCGAGGCCGTACGGTCGGGGCGGCGCGGCGCCGAGAAGCTCGCCCAGGTCGCCTCCGACCCCACCCGCTACCTCAACGTGGCGCTGCTCGTCCGCGTCTCCTGCGAGATGGCGGCCGGGGTCCTCGTCACGTACGCCTGCCTGGAGGAGTTCGCCGAGACCTGGGAGGCGCTGCTCGTCGCCATCGCGGTGATGGTGCTGGTCTCGTACGTGGCCGTCGGCGTCTCGCCGCGCACCATCGGCCGGCAGCACCCGCTGAACACGGCGACCGCCTCCGCGTACGTCCTCCTGCCGCTGGCCCGGATCATGGGCCCGATCCCGCAGTTGCTGATCCTCATCGGCAACGCGCTCACCCCCGGCAAGGGCTTCCGCAAGGGCCCCTTCGCCTCCGAGGCCGAGCTGCGGGCGATGGTCGACCTCGCCGAGCAGGAGTCGCTGATCGAGGACGACGAGCGCCGGATGGTGCACTCCGTCTTCGAGCTCGGCGACACGCTCGTACGGGAGGTCATGGTGCCCCGCACCGACCTGATCTGCATCGAGCGGTTCAAGACCGTCCGTCAGGCGCTGACGCTCGCGCTGCGCTCCGGCTTCTCGCGGATCCCCGTCACGGGTGAGAACGAGGACGACATAGTCGGCATCGTGTATCTGAAGGACCTGGTCCGCAAGACCCACATCAACCGCGACGCCGAGGCCGACCTCGTGTCGACGGCGATGCGCGCCGCCGCCTTCGTGCCGGACACCAAGAACGCCGGTGACCTGCTGCGGGAGATGCAGCAGGAGCGCAACCATGTCGCCGTCGTCATCGACGAGTACGGCGGCACGGCCGGGATCGTCACGATCGAGGACATCCTGGAGGAGATCGTCGGCGAGATCACCGACGAGTACGACCGTGAGCTCCCGCCGGTCCAGGAGCTGGGCGACGACCGCTACCGCGTCACGGCCCGCCTCGACATCGGCGACCTCGGCGAGCTGTACGGCTTCGGCCCGGACGAGTACGACGACGAGGACGTGGAGACCGTCGGCGGACTCCTCGCCAAGGCGCTGGGCAGGGTGCCGATCGCGGGTGCGAAGGCGAAGGTGCAACTGCCGGACGGCCGCACGCTGCGGCTGACGGCCGAATCCCCGGCAGGCCGGCGGAACAAGATCGTCACCGTCCTTGTGGAACCGGAGGAGAAGCCGGAATGACCCCCGCCCAGCTGCGCGCCTTCTGCCTGGACTTCAACGACGCGACGGAGGAGTTCCCCTTCGGGCCGGACACCTCCGTCTTCAAGGTCGCCGGGAAGATGTTCGCGCTGGCCTCGCTCGACGGCCGGCCCCTGAGCATCAACCTCAAGTGCGAGCCGGAGGAGGCCGTACGGCTCCGCGAGGAGTACTCGGCCGTCGCCCCCGGCTATCACATGAACAAGCGCCACTGGAACACCGTGGTGGTCGGCGGGCTCCCGGACCGGATGGTCCGGGAGCTCATCGAGGACTCCTACGACCTGGTGGTCGCGGGTCTGCCGAAGGCGGTACGGCTCCGCCTCGACCGGCCGTAGAGACCTGTTCAGGCCTTCCGCCGCAGGCCCAGCCCGATCAGCACCGCCGTACCGAGCACGATCGCCGCGTCCAGGGCGAGGACCGTGCGGACCCCTCCGTACAGGTCCCCGCCCGTGGTGGCGAGTGCCCCGAGCAGCGGGATCCCGACGGTGAGGCCGACCTGCTGGGTGGTGGTGACCAGGCCGGTCGCCAGGCCCTGCTCCCCGTCCGGGACGCCGGAGGTGGCGGTCACCCCGTACGAGATGATCGCGCCCAGATGGCACATGGACGCCAGCGAGACGCCGACCCCCGCGAGGATCGCGCCCGACTCCGTCCCGATGGCGAGCAGCGTCGCCACGAACAGCCCCTGCCCCGCGAGCGAGAAGACCAGGACGCGACGGGCCCCGAACCGGCCGATGACCTTCGGGACGATCGTCCCGGCGAACACGGACACGGCGCCCTGCACACCGAAGACCAGGCCGGTGGCGAAGGCCGAGAGCCCCAGCGTCTCCTGCAGGTACAGGGTCAGCACGAAGATGACGGCGGACATCATCGAGAAGGTGATCAGACCGCCCAGATTGCCGAACGCCACCGTCCGCCGGCGCAGCATCGGCAGCGAGACCAGCGGGGCCGCGTGCCGTGACTCGACGACCACGAACGCGCCGAGCAGCACCACCCCGGCCACCAGCGTCACCAGGACATCCGCGCCGCCGAAACCGCGCTCGGCCGCCGTCGACAGGGCGTAGATCAGGGCGAGCAGCCCACCCGTCACGGTCACCGCGCCCGGCACGTCGAGCCGGGGCCGGTCGGGGGTCCGCGACTCGGGCAGCAGGCCCGGTGCCAGCGGCAGCACGATCAGCGTGAACAGGGCGAGCAGGCCCATCGTCGAGCGCCAGCCGAGGGTGTCGGTCATGACACCGCCGAGGACCATGCCGATCGTGAAGCCGAGCGACAGCAGGGTTCCCGAGATGCCGAGCGCCCGGTCGCGCTGCGGGCCCTCCGGGAAGGTGGTGGTCAGCAGGGACATGCCGGTCGGCACGATCGCCGCCGCGCCCAGGCCCTGCAGGGCGCGCCCGGCGAGGAACGAGGCCGGGTCCCAGGCGAAGGTGGCGAGCAGCGAGGCCGTGCCGAAGAGCGCGAGTCCCGCGAGGAACAGCTTCTTGCGCCCGTACAGGTCGCCGATGCGGCCGAAGAGGAGCAGGAACCCGCCGGACGGCAGGGCGAACGCGGTCACCGCCCACTGCAGCGCGGACGCGTCGAGACCGAGATCGGCGCCGAGGACGGGCAGCGCCACGTTCAGTACGGAGAAGTCCAGGGCCACCATGAACTGGGCCGCGCACAGCACGAAGAGGATGAGCCGGGAGCGGCCGGTCAGGGCCGGCTGGGTCGGGGTAGGGGGAGTGAGGGTCGTTGCCATGGCAACCACCCTCGGCGCGCGGGAACAAGAGTGGGGAGCGGGAACTTATCCTGTTGGTCGCACCACCAGGCATCCCGGGGGAGGAAGCACACGTGGCCACAGCGGTCGAGAGCACGGACGCCAAGGGGCACCGACTGGCCGAACTGCGCGAGTTCCTGATGAGTCGTCGGGCCCGAGTCAGGCCGGCCGAGGCCGGTCTGCCGGACGGCGGCGCCCGTCGCCGTACGCCCGGCCTGCGCCGCGAGGAGGTCGCCGTCCTCGCGGGCGTCGGGGTCTCCTGGTACCAGTGGCTGGAGCAGGGCAGGGACATCACGGTCTCACCGCAGGTGCTCGACTCCGTGGCGCGTGTGCTGCGGCTCAGCGGGGCGGAGCGGCGCCATCTGTACGTCCTCGCCGGGCTCAACCCGCCCGCGCCGGAGGTCGATCCGGAGGCGCGGGACATGTGCGCGGGGCTGCGCCGGCTGATCGATGCGTGGATGCCGTTCCCGGCACACATCATGGACGCGTACTGGAACACGATCATGTACAACGAGTCGGCGGCCGTCGTCCTCGGGATGCGCCCCGAGATCTCGCAGAACTGCCTCGTCTCGTTCTTCACCGACCCGATCTACCGCTCCCGGTCGACCGACTGGCGGCGGCTCGCCCCGCAGGTCGTCGCCCAGTTCAGGGCCGCATGCTCGGAGTGCCCCGACGACGAGGGTTTCCGCGCGGTGGTGGAGGAGGCGAAGGCGGCGAGCGAGGAGTTCGCCGAGCTGTGGGAGCGGCAGGACATCTCCCCGGGCGGCCAGATCCGCAAGGAGATCGAGCACCCGCTCGTCGGCGTCCTGCACGTGGAATCCACGCAGTTGCGGGTACCCGCACGCCCCGACCTGACGATCATCATGCACACCCCGCTGCCGCAGGGCGACACGGCCGCGAAGCTGGAGTGGCTGGTCTCCCCGGAGGGGCGGCGCGGGGCGATGTATCCGGTGGCGGGCTGAGCCGGGGCCTGTACACAGGAGCGTCACACCCTCCGTATATCCTCCTCGCCGTCCGTACGCCGCTCACGGCGCCACGGCACGTTCCGCTCATCCTCGTACCCCCAAGGGGCACTTCACCATGCGCACTCGCATACGCCACGGCGTGGCCGCGGCCCTCGCCGTCTCCGCGCTCTCCCTGACCACCGCGTGCGGTGGCGGCGAAGCCCAGGACGACACCAAGAAGGGCGCCGACAAGCCGGCCGCCGAGCAGACCACGTCGGCCGCGCCCGCCACGCCGCTGACGGCCGCGCAGATGAAGGCCGGCGCGTTGGAGCTCAAGGATCTGCCGTCGGGCTGGAAGGCCGGCAAGTCCGAGCCGGACCCGACCGTCTACAAGGCCGACAAGCCGGAGTGCGAGCCGCTCGCCACCCTGTTGGCGGACAACGTCGCCGGTGCGACCACGGGTGCCTCGGCCGACTTCGAGCGGGGCAACTCCGAATCCCTGCTCAGCCAGCAGGTCATGACCTTCCCGGGCACCGGAGCCGCCGACTACGTCAAGAAGATCGGCACTTCCCTCGAGACCTGCGCCGGGTTCAGCGCCGAGATGGAGGGCATGAAGATGAAGATCACCCTCCAGAAGCTGACCGCTCCGCAGGGTGCCCAGGAGGCGCACGCCTTCCGGATGAAGATGAACATCACCGATCTCAACATGACGGTGGAGTCGAACGTGCTGGTCGCCGCCCAGGGCACCGGCATGACCCGGTTCGCGCACGTCCCCGCCGACGCGGGCGGCCACAAGGACTTCGACGGCTTCGCCAAGCTCGCCGTCGAGAAGTTCGCCAAGGGCGCCCAGAGCTGACCCCACGCCCCGACTTATCCTCGGGGCATGACACTCAACCCCGACCACGGCGACCTCGGCGCCGAGGACCTCAAGATCATCACGCTGGCGCGCAGCGCCCGCGCCCGCAACGGTGTGCCCGAGGGCGCGGCGGTACGGGACGAGACCGGCCGCACGTACGTGGCAGGGACCGTGGCCCTGGAGTCGCTCAAGCTGAGCGCGCTCCGGACCGCGGTCGCGATGGCCGTGGCCAGCGGAGCCCAGTCCCTGGAGGCCGCGGCCGTCGTCTCGACCGCCGACGCCGCCTCCGATGAGGATCGCGCGGCGGTGCGCGACCTCGGTGGGCCCGAGACCCCGGTGCTGCTCGCCGGCCCCGACGGGCAGCTGCGCGCGGCGGTCACGGCGGGCTGAGGTCCGACGGGAGACTCGGAGGGGGTCCGGCGATACGCCGGGCCCCCTTTGCGCGTTTGTGAAGAATCAACGAACCTTCTCTTGTCTTCCCCTGCCCGTTGCGCGTCAATGACAGCGGTCCGTCCGACGGACCGTCAGATCTGCGCCTTCACGCAGCGTCCGCACCCCTGCGTGCTTCATCGGGAAGGGGTACGACCTCATGAGAGGCAGCAACTTAGGAATCGGTGCGGTCCTCGCGGGCGCGCTCGCCGTGACCGGACTCGCCTTCGCCCCGGCGGCCGCCGCCGTCGCTCCGGGGACCGCCACGGCCACGTACGAATGCGGGATCTGGGGCGGCGGTCTCGCCACCCTCCAGGCCACGCAGAGCGGCACGGCCGCGACGATCACCCTCACCTCGGCCGTCAAGACGCCCGTCGCCGTCGGCGCCGACACCATCAACGCCCAGCTGACGATGGCCAAGGGCGGTGGCGGCACCCGCGTGTTCAGCGGCCAGAAGAACCCCGCGCTCGCGGCGAACCAGTCCGTCACCATCGGTCCGCTCAGTGGGACCGTGGCCGTCGGCGACAGTCTCGACTCGTACTTCGCGGGCACCGCTCTCACCATGACGATCTTCGGGGTGACCGTGAACTGCGACGCGCTCACCTCGCAGTCGCCGGGGCCGTTCGTCTTCTGACGGGCCCCTGTTCCAGCCTTCACCGGCGTCGCCTCAGGCAGCGCCGGTACCTGTGTTGCACACGCGTCTGACCAGGCAAAACATCGATCTTGACAGTATCTGATGGGCCATCAGTCGGTGCATTTCGATTCCATTGACTTCTCCTCACGCGCGGCCGTCAATGGCGCCCTCTCATCCCTCAGGAGGGGGCACACATGGCACTGAGAAACCCGACCCGAAGACGGCGTTGGACCGCCGCCCTCGGCGTCGCCGCACTCGCGGTCGCAAGCGGCGCGCTGGCCGCTCCGGCCGGCGCCCTGGCGGCCGCGTCCCAGGCGGTGGACTTCCCCACGCACTGCGTCCCGCCGCCGATCGCCGGCATCCCGCCCATCGACGGCACCACGACCGCCGAGATCACCGTGGACAAGCCCACGCCCAAGGTCGGCGACACGGTCACGGTCACCTACAAGGTCACCAAACCGGCCGCGTCCAACCCGGTCGACCTGGCCCTTCCGGCCGACATCATGACCCCGAGCGGCAAGGTCGTCCTCGGTGGCGCCCAGTCCGGCGCGGTCACCGTCACCGGGCCCAAGAAGAACGACCCCGTCCCCGGCAAAGGCGCGTTCCCGCCGTTCTCGATGACCGGGACGTTCACGGTCACCGCGCCCGGCTCGATCACCCTCTCGCCCGGCGACTACAACATCCACACCAGCTACATCATGGAGCTGGACACCCCCTGTACGGTCACCAACCCGCCCGCCCCCGTCTCCGAGACGATCACGGCGAGCGCGCAGCCGGGTGCCAACGAGCGCAACATCTCGCTCGGCACGCCCTCCGGCGCACCGGGTGTCCGGGTCACCGTGACCGGCGCCAAGTTCACCCCGCTCGCCGAGGTCACCGTCGTCGGCCGCTCCGGCGCGGCGGAGACCGCCGACCGGATGACCGTCACCACCGACAGCCAGGGCGGGTTCACCGTCCGACTGATGGTCAACGACAAGGCGACCACCGGAGTCGTGGCGTACGAGGGGACGGCCTGGGATCCGGAGAAGGGCGCCGGACCGGCCGCGTACACCGTCATCGACGACACCCCGCAGCCGCCGAACAGCCAGAAGCTCACGGCGGCCGTCACGGCGGGCGAACTGTCGATGACCCAGGCCGGTGACACGGTCCAGCTGTCGTCCGTCGACTTCGGTCAGGGCGGCGCGGCGACCGGCGATCTGAAGACGGTGACGGTCAAGGACTTCCGCGGCGGCCCCGCGGGCTGGTCCCTGACCGGCAAGGTCACCGACTTCACCGGACCCGGCGGCTCCATCGGCGCCGGAAAGCTCAGCTGGACCCCTGCCTGCACCACCAAGGCCGGCAGCCCCAGCACCTGCGTCCCCGGCTCGGCGGGCACGGTCGGGAGTGGCGGGGCGACCCTCGCCTCGACCGCGAACGGCACGGTCACCGGCGGTGAGTTCACCGTCGACGCCAAGGTCTCCCTCGACGTCCCGGCGTTCACCGCGCCCGGCTCGTACGCGGGCGTCCTGACGCTCACGCTCAGCTGATCCGCAGACATGCTCACCGCGGGCCGGGCGCGCACCCGGTCGGCCCGCTCCGACCCCGGGGGGTTCCGCACCGTGCGCACCAAGCTGTACGTCCTCCTCGTCGCGGCGGCGCTCGTGCTGCTCGGCGCGCCCGCCGCTCCGGCCGCCGAGAACGGCGAGTGGGCGGTCTACCCGGCCGCCTCCCAGCTGGGCAGCCGGCCGTACTTCTATCTCGCGGCCGACCCCGGCACGACCCTGACCGACCGGGTCACCGTCACCAACAAGACGGGCGCGCCGCTCACCTTCCGCATCTACGGGGCCGACGCCTACAACACCGAGCGCGACGGCGGCTTCGCCGTCCGCACCAGCCAGGAGAAGCAGACCGGCGCCGGTGCCTGGATCACGCCCGAACGGACCCGTGTCACGGTCCCGCCCCGCTCCTCCGTCACCGTGCCCTACACCCTCGCCGTCCCCGAGGACGCCGAGCCCGGTGACCACCCAGGCGCCGTCGTCGCCCTCGACGAGCGCGTGGAGGCCGGCGGCAAGGGCTCCGTCGCGGTCGGCGTGCAGCGCGCCGTCGGGGCGAGGGTCTACCTCCGGGTCAACGGCCCCACCGTCCCGGCCCTCGCCGTCGAGGACGTCACCCTCGACCAGGACCGGCCGCTCGTCCCCGGCGCGGGCGCGAGCACCGCCCTCATCGCGTACACCCTGCACAACCGCGGCAACGTGACCCTCAACCCCAAGGTGGCCCTGCGCGCCGAGGGCGTCTTCGGGCGCACCCTGCTCGCCCGGGATCTGGCGAAGATCCCCTCCGAGCTGCTGCCGCGCCAGAAGATCCGGCTCACCGAGCGCTGGACGGGATCGCCGCAGTTCGACTGGGGCGAGGTGACCCTCACGGCCACCGCGAAGGACGTACGGGAGTCCGGGCGCGCGTCCTTCCTCGCCCTGCCCTGGCTCGCCGCCGCGGCCGTGCTCGCCGGGGGCGTGGCGGCGCTGATCGGGCTGCGGGTCCGGCGTCGCAGGGCCCCCGGCGGGCACTGAGTACGTGACGACGTCCCGCATCGGGGAGAATGGCCCCCATGAGCGCTCGCAATCAAGAATCCGAAGCCGTCCACCGGGCCGGCTTCGCCTGCTTCGTCGGCCGCCCCAACGCGGGCAAGTCCACCCTCACGAACGCTCTGGTCGGCCAGAAGGTGGCGATCACCTCCAACCGGCCGCAGACCACCCGGCACACCGTCCGCGGCATCGTGCACCGCCCGGACGCGCAGCTGATCCTGGTGGACACGCCCGGCCTCCACAAGCCGCGCACCCTCCTGGGCGAGCGTCTGAACGACGTCGTGCGGACGACGTGGGCCGAGGTCGACGTGATCGGCTTCTGCCTGCCCGCCGACCAGAAGCTCGGCCCCGGCGACCGCTACATCGCCAAGGAGCTCGCCGGGATCAAGAAGACCCCGAAGGTCGCGATCATCACCAAGACCGACCTGGTCGACTCCAAGACGCTCGCCGAGCAGCTCATCGCAGTCGACCAGCTCGGCAAGGAGCTGGGCTTCGAGTGGCAGGAGATCGTGCCCGTCTCGGCCGTCGGTGACAAGCAGGTCCAGCTGGTCGCGGACCTGCTGATCCCGATGCTTCCGGAGTCCCCGCCGCTCTACCCGGAGGGCGACCTCACGGACGAGCCGGAGATGGTCATGGTCGCGGAGCTGATCCGTGAAGCCGCGCTGGAAGGCGTACGGGACGAGCTGCCGCACTCGATCGCCGTCGTGGTCGAGGAGATGATCCCGCGCGAGGACCGCCCGGCGGACAAGCCGCTGCTCGACATCCACGCGAACGTCTACATCGAGCGCCCCAGCCAGAAGGGGATCATCATCGGCCCGAAGGGCAGCCGCCTGAAGGAGGTCGGGATGAAGTCCCGCAAGCACATCGAGGCGCTGCTGGGGACCCCGGTCTTCCTCGACCTCCACGTCAAGGTCGCGAAGGACTGGCAGCGGGACCCGAAGCAGCTCCGGAAGCTCGGCTTCTAGGCCCCTTCCCGGCCTCTAGGCCCCTTCCTTCAGGACCTTCGCGATCAGGGCGCGCTGCGACTCCGTCAGCCGGGGGTCGCCGCAGCGGATCGTCTCGCCGTCGACCGTGATCTCGTACGAGAAGCCGTCCGGCACGCCCCGGACGTCGCCGTCGCCCTCCCGGAGGACGGCGACGGCCAGGGCGTGCCAGTCCCCGGCGTCCGGCCGGCCGGAGGTGTCCACCTCGGCCGACCGCTCGATGCCCGCGAAACCACCGGTGCGCCGCACTCGAATACGCATGCCGCAGGTCTATCAGTCCGTCGGTACGCCGACGGCCGCCCACGACTTCAGCACGGCCTGGATCTCCTCCCCGTCCCCGTACCGCGCCTTCGCCGCCGCCACCGTGGCCGCCGCGAACTCGGAGAACCGGGTCTCGGGGGTGAGCACCCCACCTGTCATCACGTCGTACCAGATCTGGCCGGCCCGCTCCCACGCCTTGCCGCCCAGCTCGGTCGCCGCCAGGTAGAACGCGTGGTTCGGGATGCCCGAGTTGATGTGCACCCCGCCGTTGTCCCGGCTCGTGCGGACGTAGTCGTCCATGTGGCCCGGCTGCGGGTCCTTGCCGAGGACGTCGTCGTCGTACGCCGTGCCCGGCGCCTTCATCGAGCGCAGCGCCGTCCCCTCCACGTTCGGGTGGAAGAGGCCTTCGCCGACCAGCCAGTCGGCGTCCTGCGCGCTCTGGCCCAGCGTGTACTGCTTCACCAGGGAGCCGAAGACGTCCGAGACCGACTCGTTGAGCGCGCCCGACTGGCTGAAGTACTCCAGGTTCGCCGTGTACTGCGTGAAGCCGTGGGCGAGCTCGTGGCCGATCACGTCCACGGGAAGGGTGAAGTCGAGGAAGATCTCGTCGTCGCCGTCGCCGAACACCATCTGCTCGCCGTTCCAGAACGCGTTGCCGTAGTTCCGGTCGTAGTGGACGGTCGCCAGGAGCGGCAGCCCCGCGCCGTCGATCGAGTCCCGCTCGAAGGCCTTGAGGAAGAGGTCGAAGGTGGCGCCGAGGCCGGCGTACGCGCGGTTGACCGTGGCGTCCCCGGTGGCCTCCTGGGCCTCGCCGCGGACCTCGACACCCGGCAGCTCCGTGCCGCCCTGGGCGTCGTACACCGTGCGCCGCGGGCGGGCCGGCTCCGTGGGTGCCACGGACGCGGCCGGGCCGGGCAGCGAGTGGACACGGCTGGTCCGGTTCATGGCGTCGGCGACCAGCGTGCGCCGGGCGGCCGCCGCCACGGCCGGGTTCGCGGAGGTGGCGAGGTGCTCCAGAAGGTGGGGCGGCACGATCGTGCAGAAGACCGGGTGGGTGGGTACGTACGCGGGGGAGGTCATGTCAGCAATGTGGCACTGGGTCACGTCACTGTCACTAGAGGCGACCATGATCCGCGAAATGGAGTGATTCGTCACCCTTTCGTATTGACGGACCGGTCGTCCCGCATACTGAAACGGACGTCCGCCCTCGGCGGACGTGGGCTAGGCTGCGGCACATCATGCGTTTCGGGCTGCTTCTCCTTAGCTGCCGCGGCGAGGGCCTGTAGTCGTAGGCCGACCCCCTCCCCGCGGGACCTGGTGTTGCGTCGAAAGTCGGCCTCCCCCGAGCTCTTAACGAGCAGGGGGGACCCCCTCCCGCTGGACCCCGAGGAGCCCCACGCAATGTCTCAGCCCGTTGGCCGTCCGACGCCCATCACCAACGCCACCCAGATGCAGAAGCCGTCCGGGATGCCGATCCACAAGTACGGCCGGTACGAGGCGGTTCGGATCCCCGATCGCACCTGGCCCGAACAGCGCATCACCAAGGCGCCCCGCTGGCTGTCGACCGACCTGCGCGACGGCAACCAGGCCCTGATCGACCCGATGAGCCCCGCCCGCAAGCGCGAGATGTTCGACCTGCTGGTGCGCATGGGCTACAAGGAGATCGAGGTCGGCTTCCCGTCCTCCGGCGACACCGACTTCAACTTCGTACGCTCCATCATCGAAGAGGGCGCGATCCCGGACGACGTCACCATCTCCGTACTGACCCAGGCCCGCGAGGACCTGATCGAGCGGACCGTGGAGTCCCTGGTCGGCGCCAAGCGCGCCACCGTCCACCTGTACAACGCCACCGCGCCCACCTTCCGCCGGGTCGTCTTCCGCGGCTCGAAGGAGGACATCAAGCAGATCGCCGTCGACGGCACGCGGCTGGTCATGGAGTACGCGGACAAGCTGCTGGGCGACGAGACGATCTTCGGCTACCAGTACAGCCCGGAGATCTTCACCGACACGGAGCTGGACTTCGCCCTGGAGGTCTGCGAGGCGGTCTGTGACGTCTGGCAGCCCGAGGAGGGCCGCGAGATCATCCTCAACCTGCCCGCCACCGTGGAGCGTTCGACGCCGTCCACGCACGCCGACCGGTTCGAGTGGATGTCCCGGAACCTGACCCGCCGCGCGCACGTCTGCCTGTCCGTCCACCCGCACAACGACCGCGGCACGGCGGTGGCGGCGGCCGAGCTGGCCATCATGGCCGGCGCCGACCGTATCGAGGGCTGTCTGTTCGGCCAGGGCGAGCGCACCGGCAACGTCGACCTGGTGACGCTGGGCATGAACCTGTTCTCGCAGGGCGTCGACCCGCAGATCGACTTCTCGCAGATCGACGAGATCCGTCGTACCTCCGAGTACTGCAACCAGATGGAGGTCCACCCGCGCCACCCCTACGCGGGCGACCTGGTCTACACCGCCTTCTCCGGCTCCCACCAGGACGCCATCAAGAAGGGCTTCGACGCCATGGAGGCCGACGCGGCCGCCGCCGGCAAGACCGTGGACGACATCGAGTGGGCGGTGCCGTACCTGCCCATCGACCCGAAGGACGTCGGCCGCTCCTACGAGGCCGTGATCCGGGTCAACTCGCAGTCCGGCAAGGGCGGTATCGCGTACGTCCTGAAGAACGACCACAAGCTGGACCTGCCGCGCCGGATGCAGATCGAGTTCTCGAAGATCATCCAGCAGAAGACGGACACCGAGGGCGGCGAGGTCACCCCGGCCGCGATCTGGTCCGTCTTCCAGGACGAGTACCTGCCGAACCCGGACAACGCCTGGGGCCGTATCCAGCTGCGTTCCGGCCAGACCACCTCCGACACGGACGGCACGGACACCCTGACCGTCGAGGCGGTCGTCGACGGCGTCGACACCGTCCTGAGCGGCTCCGGAAACGGTCCGATCTCGGCCTTCTTCGCCGCCCTGCAGGCGATCGGCGTGGACGCCCGCCTGCTGGACTACCAGGAGCACACGATGAGCGAGGGTGCCTCCGCGCAGGCCGCCTCGTACATCGAGTGCGCGATCGACGGCAAGGTCCTGTGGGGCATCGGCATCGACGCCAACACCACCCGCGCCTCGCTGAAGGCCGTCATCTCGGCGGTCAACCGCGCCGCGCGCTGACCGGCCTCGTTCGTCCCCGTCACCCTTTCAGGTCGACTTGAGGGGCAGTGCCGGAAGGGGGCTCGTCCGTTCGGGCGAGCCCCCTTCCGCCGCTCCTGGCGGGTGTCGTGTCTCGGCCATGTCCGTGGCGTTCTGTGGACGAGGTGCTGACGCCGCATCACGGATGTGGTTAACATCACGCCCACGTCGGCAATGTTGCCGGTTCGTTAAGGGAGGTGCGGGATGCGGTCTGCCCGGGAGTCACGTAGTCGAAAAGTGGGCATCTGCGGCATTCGCACTTCTTGGAACACCGTAGGAGACGGCGAGTTCTTCTGCGAGGAGTGCGGCGGCGACCGTAACTATCGCCGCCGGACCGGCCGTCGACGGTTCGCGGTCCTGGGCGTCCCGGTGCTGCCCCGCGGCCACGCAGGACCGGTCGTCGAATGCGCCGCCTGCCACACCCACTTCGGCACCGACGTCCTCGACCACCCGACGACGAGCCGTTTCTCCGCGATGCTGCGGGACGCCGTCCACACCGTCGCCCTCGCCGTCCTCGCGGCCGGCGGGACCTCCTCCCGTACGGCTGTGGACACGGCGGTCGGGGCGGTCCGCGCCGCCGGATTCGACGAGTGCACCGCCATCCAGCTCACCGACCTCGTCGAGGCGCTGGCTGCCGACACCGGCCGCTTCCTGCCCGACGAGGGCAGCGGGGGCGCGGCCCTGGCCATCGAGCTCCACGAAGCCCTGGAGCCGCTCGCCCCGCACCTCGCCGCATCCGGTCGCGAGTCGATCCTGCTCCAGGGAGCCAGGATCGCGCTCGCGGACGGGGCGTACAGCCCGGCGGAACGGGACGTGCTCAACACGGTCGGCAACGCGCTGGCGCTCTGCGCCGACGACACCGCCCGGCTGCTCGCCACTGCGAGGACGCTGCTGTAGGGCGCCGCTCGACGGCACTCATGGCGCTCACGGTGCGATGTTGTGGTTGAGGCGGAACAGATTGCCGGGGTCGTAGCGGCGCTTCACCGACAGCAGGCGGTCGTAGTTCTGCCGGTAGTTGGCGCGCACCCGATCCTGGTCGTCGGTGTCCATGAAGTTGATGTAGCCGGCCTCCTCCGTGTGCGGTCGCAGGTCGCGGTCGTACTCCCGGGTCCAGGCGATGTTCGCCTCGTTGTCGGCGGGGTCCGTGTGCGTCGTGCCGAACGCGGCCGAGAAGGCTGCGTCGCGGTAGGCGAACGCGGTGTCCTCCGGGCCGACGCGGTGGCACGCGCCGTCGATCGGGAAGATGGCCGTGTCACTCTCCATCGAGGGAAGCGTCTTCCCGTAGCGCATGTGCACATCGATGGCGCCGTCGCTGAGATCGCGGCTGAAGTTCCCCTTCCAGTAGTGGTACAGCCCCGGCGGCAGCTCCTCGTCGAAGAGCGTGTTGACCACCGGATACGGCATCCGCTCCACGAACCTGCCGACGACGGGGCCCAGCTCGTCGAGAAGGCCGAGCACCTTCTCGTCCTCGCTCGTGGGGCCGCTGAAGCAGGTCACCAGGCCGCAGATCGGGCGGCCGTGCCAGCGCTCCGGCAGGAACGGCATGTCCGGGCCCAGCGTCATGACGAAGATCGTGTTGAGTTCCTCGGGCGCGCCGGTGATCATGTCGCGCCAGCGCCGGGCCACCTCCGCGTCGAGCGGGAAGCAGACCACGCCGCCCAGGACGTCGGAGACCGGGTGCAGGCGGTAGACGAGCGAGGTGACCACGCCGAAGTTGCCTCCGCCGCCGCGCAGCGCCCAGAACAGGTCGGGATGGCGTTCGGCGTCGCAGGTGACGAGGGTGCCCTCGGCGGTGACGACATCGGCCTGCACGAGGTTGTCGCAGCTCAGACCGTAGCGCCGGGCCAGGTTGCCCATCCCGCCGCCGAGGGTGAGACCGGCGATGCCGGTGGTGGAGACGACCCCGCCGGTCGTGGCCAGGCCGAAGGCGTGCGTGGCGTGGTCGAAGTCGCCCCAGGTGCAGCCGCCCTCGGCGCGGGCGGTACGGGTCACGGGGTCCACGCGGACCGAACGCATCCGGGACAGGTCGACGACGAGACCGTCGTCGACGGTGCCGTACCCGGCGACGGCGTGGCTGCCGCCCCGAACCGCGAGCGGCAGCCCGTTGTCGCGGGCGAAGAGGACACCGGCGATCACGTCGCCGGTGTCCACGGCGCGGACCACGACGGCCGGGTGGCGGTCGTGGAGGGCGTTGTAGACACGGCGGGCCTCGTCGTACGACGGGTCGCCGGGGACGACGACATCGCCGCGGACGGCGCCGCGCAGGGTGTCGAGGGAAGCCTCTGTGCTGAGTGTCGTGGTGTTCATGAACCCGTTCTAGGCCGCGGGTGCACGCACGGGCATCGCCCGAACCACCCACATCGGAGCGCCGGCCCGGCATGGGTCGAACGGCCTATGCCAGGCGGTGGGAGTAGGCGTAGGCCGTGGCGGCGGTACGGGAGGTCACGCCCAGCTTGGCGAAGATGTTGTTCAGGTGCCGGGCGACCGTGTGCTCGCTGATCACCAGGGCCTGCGCGATGTCCCGGTTGGTGCCGCCCTCAGCGACCAGCCGCAGCACCTCCGCCTCCCGGCCGGTCAGACCGCCGGGCAGCGGGCGGTGCCGCCCCGACAGCAGGGCAGCGGCGCGCCGCGCGTCGGGCACGGCTCCGAGCCGCTCGAACGCCGCCCGGGCGGCCGTCAGCTCCAGCCGGGCCGCCTCCTCGTCACCCGCGGCCCGGTCGGCGGCCGCGAGCAGCATCCGTACCTGCCCGGCCTCGTACGGGACGCGCAGCTCCAGCCAGCCGGCCAGCGCCCGGCGCAGCGGACGCAGGGCCGGCTCGCTCCGGGCCAGCGCGAGGGCGCCGCGGGCGGTGTCGGCCATGGCACCGAGGAGCGGTGCCTCGGCGGCGAGCGCCTCCAGCTCCGCCACGGCCTCCGCGGCAGTGTCCGGGTCCCCGACGGCCAGCGCGACCTCCGTCTGCGCCGCGAGCAGCCGGGCCCGGCCGAGGAGGTCGTGACTCGGGTCGCTCTGACAGGCCAGGGCCAGTTTCAGGCCCGTCACGGCGGCGTCGGCCTTGCCCTGGGCGAGCCGCAGCAGAGCGAGACCCGGCTGTGGGATCCGGCCGAGCTCATGGGCGTGCCCGTACGAGACGGCGGCGGCGTCGAGCCGCCCCTGCCGACGCCGGATCTCCCCGGCCGCGTAGTACGCCCCGGCGGCGACGTCGAGACAGTCCACCGCCACCTCGGAACACACCCGCTCGGCCTCGGCCTCGGCGAGCGTCCAGGCACCGAGCAGATCGAGCACCTCGACGTGGTGGATCCGGCACAGTCCGCGGAACGGGTTGTCGGGGGCCGCCCGGGGGCTGGTGACCGGCTCGGGGGTGGCGGGCCCGGTGGCGCCCGCGTCCGGGCCCGCCGGGCGGACGTGCTGGGACCAGGGGACCTCGCACCAGACCATCGCCGCGTCCGTCCACTCCACCGCGCGGCCGAAGTCCGCCGCCTCCATGCACTGCGTCAGCGCCAGACAGAAGAGCCAGCCCGTGAACATGCCGCTCAGCTCACCCGCCGTGACCGAACACATCGCGTCGTCGAGGAGGGCCAGACCCTCCGCCCGACGGCCGTTCGCCAGGAGAATCGCCGCGTGGGCCTGACGGCTCAGGGCGATCAGGTCCGGGCTGCCGGAGTCGCGGGCGAGGAGTTCCATGCGCCGCGCCGCGGCGAGCGCCGCGGCCGGGTCGCGGTGCTCCTGGGCCTCCTCCGCGTCCGTCCAGGCGAGGAAGCACTGCTCGGGACAGTCCGGTACGTCCTCCAGATGGTGCCGGGACCGGTGCAGCCAGCCCGCCGCGGCCGCCGGCCGGCCCAGGGAGCGGTACTCGAAGTGCAGCCACCACGCCACCTGCCCCGCCCCGCGGTGGTCGCCCGCCGCCACGTACCCCGCATGGGCCCGCAGCCGCGCCGCGACCGACTCGTCCACGTGCCCCGCCCACCAGGCGGCGTCCGCGAGGAGGTCCAGGTCGTCGGGGCCCAGCGCGACGGAGGGGTGCCGGTCGGCCTCGCGTATCAGGACGTACGCCTCGGCCCACGACTCCCGGGACGCCGCGTCCCGCGCCCGCTCGACGACGGGGGCCTCTTCGACGGGGACGGCCATCGCCGCTCACTTCCCTTCCCGGCCCTGCGGTCCTTCCAGAATATGAGCGCGTGGCGCGTACGGCCTCCTGTACTCCCGCGGGAGTAACCGGGCCGCCGTACCACCCCCGGCAGTAGCCCCCAACTCGGCCTTCGGCGCGACGAATCCGCCTTCGGGCGGCGGGAATCTGGGATCGACCCGACCAACCGATCCGACCGACCGATCCGCCCGACCGACTCGGCACGACCGAGCCCCTCGGTCCGATCGGCCCAGATGACCGCACCGACCGGAGGGAGCCCCGCCATGGAGGGCCGTAAGAGGACCGTCGGCTGGGGGGTGCTGGCCCTGTGGGTGATCCTGATCGCCCTTGCCGCACCCCTCGCCGGAAAGCTCGGCGACGTACAGCGCGACCGCGCCGTCGACTACCTGCCCGCGAGCGCCGACTCGACCCAGGTCGCGAAGATCACCGAGCAGATGCCCGGCGGAGACTCCACCGACCTCGTGCTCGTCTACCACCGCGACGGCGGGCTGACCCCCTCCGACAAGGCCACCGCCGCCCGGGAAGTGGCGCAGGTCGCCGCCGAGCACCCGCTCACCTCGCCCCCGCAGCCCGTCCCCTCCGAGGACGGCACCACCCTTCTGTACGCCGTGTCCAGTACCGAGCCCGGTACGGACGAAACGGCCAGGGACGCCTTCGTCCTCGACATCCGCGAGACAGTCAGCGGCGAGGTCGGCGGACCCGGCGCCCTCGCCACCGACGCGAGCGAGGTCTACAACTCCCTCGACGGCCCGCTGCTCTACACGACCGTCGCCGTCGTCGCCGTCCTCCTGATAGTGATCTACCGCAGCCCCTTCCTCTGGCTCGTCCCCCTGGTCGTCGCCGGCGTCGCCGACTACCTCTCCATGGCCGTCACCTACCTCCTCCACCAGGGCTTCGACATCAGCGTCTCCGGTCAGAGCACCGGCGTCATGACGATCCTGGTCTTCGGCGCGGGCACCGACTACGCCCTCCTCCTCGTCTCCCGCTACCGCGAGGAACTGCGTCGCACCCCGCGCCCGTACGACGCCATGGTCACCGCCCTGCGCGGCTGCGGTCCCGCCGTCCTCGCCTCCTCCGGCACCGTCGCCCTCGGGATGCTCTGCCTGCTCGCCGCGGACATGAACAGCAGCCGAGGCATGGGCCCCACGGCCGCCGTCGGGGTGCTGTGCGCCCTCGTCGCGATGATGACGCTGCTCCCCGCTCTGCTCGTGGTCCTCGGCCGACGGGTGTTCTGGCCGCTGATCCCGGCGTACGGGAGCGAGCCGAAGGCCGCGCGCCGTTCCCTCTTCGCGGTCATGGGCTCCTCGGCGGGCCGCCGTCCGCTCACCGTCCTCGTCGCGGGCGGTGCCGCCTTGGCCGCGCTCGCGCTGGGTGCGCTGAACCTGCCCGGGGCCCTCAAGCAGGAGGACTCCTTCACCTCCACCCCGGAAGCGGTCGCCGCGATGAAGACGCTCGCCGTCGCGTACCCGGAGATGGGAACCCAGCCCATCACCGTCGTCGCCCCGACCGCCTCGGCCCCCGGGGCGCTGCGGGCCGCCCTCGCGACCGACGGCGTCGCGAAGGCCGAACGCGGCCGCAGCGGCAACGGCTGGACGGAGATCTCCGTCGTCGCCTCCGACCCGCCGCAGTCGGCGGCCGAGACCGCGACCATCGAGGAGTTGCGGACCGCGCTCGGCGACGGCGTGTACGTCGGCGGGCCCAGCGCCGAGCAGCTCGACATGACCGACACCAACGCCCGCGACCGGAACATCGTCGTCCCGCTCGTCATCGTCGTCGTCCTGCTCGTCCTGATCGTGTTGCTGCGCAGCCTTGTCGCACCGCTGATCCTGGTCGCCGCCGTCGTCGCCGTCTGGGGCGCGGCCCTCGGCATCGGCGGACTCGTCTTCGAGCCCCTCTTCGGCTTCGAGGGGACCGACCCGGGCCTGGCGCTGCTCTCCTTCGTCTTCCTCGTCGCCCTCGGCGTCGACTACGGCATCTTCCTGATGCACCGGATGCGCGAGGAGTGCCTGAACGGTACGGAGCCGGGTGCCGCTGCCCTGACGGCGCTGCGCACGACCGGCGGGGTGATCGCATCGGCGGGGCTCGTCCTCGCCGCGACCTTCGCGGTCCTCGTCAACATGCCGATGGTGCAGCTGGCAGAGCTCGGCTTCGTGATCGCGGTCGGCGTCCTGCTCGACACCTTCCTGGTCCGCACGTACCTCGTCACCAGCGCGAGCGTGCTGCTCGGCCGGAAGGTGTGGTGGCCGGGACCGCTGTCCAAGAAGCCCGCGTCAACGGCCGGTTCAGGGTCCGAGCGGCAGCCCGTACGGGTGTGATCAGGGGCGGGTGGGGGGCTCCCCGGACTGTCAGGAGCCCCCGCCCGCAGGGAGGATGAACGTCATGGACTTCGCAGCGGCCTTCACCCGTGACCCGCAGGCGGCGCCGTACCCGGTGCGGCGCGACGCGACGGCCGCCGCGGCCTTCGCGGTGGTCGCGGCGGTGATCGCGGTCACCGTCGAGGACGGCCGCCGGCCGGACGCTCTCGGCTGGGCGCTGCTGCTCGCCACGTACGTCCCGCTGGCCTGGCGGCGCAAGGCGCCCCTGCCGGTGCTGCTGGCCGTGGCGGCCTGCGTCGCCCCGTACCACGGGCTGGACTACATGCATCTGGCGCCGCTACCCGCCACGATGACCGCGCTGTACACGGTCGCGGTCACCGGCCGGCCGAAGCGCACGGTGATCGTGGGTCTCTCGGTCACGTCCCTCACGCTCACCATGCAGCGCTTCGTCAACCCGCACGAGATGGTGGAGGTGCTGAGGGTCTCCGGCTGGGTGATCGCCATGCTCGTCTTCGGCACGAGCATCCGGCTCTACCGGCAGCTCGTGGCAGGCGTGGTGGAGCGGGCGGAGCACGAGGCGGAGCGGAAGGTCACCGAGGAGCGGCTGCGGATAGCCAGGGACCTGCACGACCTCCTCGCACACTCGATCACCCTCATCGGCGTGCAGACGTCGGTCGCCGCGCATGTCCTGGTCGCCGACCCGGACCGGCTCGACCGGGAGGGGCTCGCCCGGGCGCTCGACGGGATAGCCGAGACGTGCCGGGAGGCCCGCTCCGAGGTGCGGACGACCCTGGACGTGCTGCGGGCGGCCCCGGAGGGCCCGCTGCCGGATCTCGCCTCGCTGCCCGATCTCGTACGGTCCTCGGGCGCGGACCTGACGATACGGACGGGTGAGGCGAAGGTCCCGGCGGCGGTGGGGGCGGCGGCGTACCGGATCGTGCAGGAGTCCCTGACCAACGCCGTACGGCACGGGGGTGCGGACGCGGAGGTGCGGGTCGATGTGGGCCTGGCGGACGAGGTGTTGACGGTACGGGTGACCAACGTCAGGTCTGTGTCGGGGGGTTCGAGGGGCTCAGGTGTCTCGGGCGGCACGGGCGGATCCCGGGGCTCGGGCGGTTCGGGGTACGGGATCGTCGGGATGCGGGAGCGGGCGAAGAGCGTGGGAGGCACACTGAGCGCGGGCCCGCGCGCCGGCGGGGGCTTCGAGGTCGCGGCGGCGCTGCCGCTCGCGGCGAGGGAGGGGGTATCGGCGTGATCCGGGTCCTGCTGGCGGACGACCAGACGCTCGTCCGGGCGTCGTTCGCGATGCTCGTCGGCTCGGCGCCCGACATGGAGGTCGTGGGCCAGGCGGCCAACGGCAAGGAGGCGGTGGAGCTGGCCCGTTCGGCGCGGGCGGACCTGGTGGTGATGGACGTCCGGATGCCCGAGCTCGACGGGATCGGGGCGACCCGGCTGATCGCCGCCGACGAGGACCTGGCCGGGGTGAAGGTGCTGGTCCTGACGACGTACGACACGGACGAGCACATCGTGGAGGCGCTGCGGGCGGGCGCCTCGGGCTTCGTGGTCAAGGACATCCGGCCCGCCGAACTCCTGGCGGCGATCCGCACGGTGGCGGCGGGGGAGTCCCTGCTGTCCCCGGGCCCGACGGCCCGGTTGATTGCCAGGGTCCTCGCGACCCCGGACGCGCCGGTGACGGGAGGGCCGGAAGGTCTGTCGGACCGTGAACGTCAGGTGCTCGCGCTGGTGGCCCGGGGCATGAACAACGCGGAGATCGCGGAGACGCTGGGGCTCTCGCCCCTCACGGCGAAGACCCATGTCAGCAGGATCATGGGCAAGCTCGGGGCGCGGGACCGGGCCCAACTGGTCATCACCGCGTACGAGTCGGGCCTGGTCGCACCGGGCCGCTGACACGGGACGGGACTGCCGGACGGGCCCGGTCGCTGAAACGGGCCGAGGCGCTGAAACGGGCCGGGGCGGTGAATCGGGCCGGCGCGCTGAAACGGGCCGGGCCCCCGCCGGGTGCGTGACCGGTGGGGGCCCGGGAGGCCAGGCTTCGGCGTCAGGCCTCGGCGTCAGCCCAGGTCGACGCCGCTCGCGCGGAGCATGTCCTCGCGCTCGACGATCTTCACGCGCTCGCGGCCCTGCGGCTCGCCCAGCGCCTTCTCGGCGGCGTCGAGGGCGTACCAGCCCTCCCACGTCGTGTACGTGATGCCCTTGCCCTCCAGGAAGGACACGACCGCGTCCGTCTCGGGGGTCTCGGGGGTGAGCAACCGGCCGTTGGCGAAGTCGTCGAGCAGGTTCGCGACCGTCTCGTTGGCGTCGCCCTTGGTGTGGCCGATGAGGCCGACCGGGCCGCGGCGGATCCAGCCGGTGACGTACGTGGAGGCGAGGTGCTCGCCGCCCTCTTCGATCACGCGACCGCCCTCGTCCGGGACGGTGCCGGAGGCGGTGTCCCACGGGAGCTTGGGCAGCTCGTCGGAGAGGTAGCCGACGGCGCGGTAGACGGCCTGGACGTCCCAGTCCGTGGTCTGGCCGGTGCCCTTCACATTGCCGGTGCCGTCCAGCTCGGTGCGCTCGGTACGGAGGCCGACGACCGAGCCGTCCTCACCGAGGATCTCGACGGGGGACTCGAAGAAGTGGAGGAAGAGCTTGTGCGGGCGGTCGCCGATGTCGCGTATCGCCCAGTTCTCCAGGGTCTTCGCGACCATGTCGGTCTGCTTGTTCTTGCGCCGCTCGGCGATCGAGCCCTCGTCGTAGTCGATGTCCTCGGGGTTGACGATGACCTCGATGGTGGGGGAGTGGTCCAGCTCGCGCAGCTCCATGGGGCTGAACTTCGCCTGGGCCGGGCCGCGGCGGCCGAAGACGTGGATCTCCACGGCCTTGTTGGCCTTGAGACCGTCGTAGACGTTCGCCGGGATCTCGGTCGGCAGCAGCTCGTCCGCCGTCTTGGCGAGGATGCGGGCGATGTCGAGGGCCACGTTGCCCACGCCGAGGACGGCGACCTTCTCGGCCTTCAGCTCCCAGGTGCGCGGGACGTCCGGGTGGCCGTCGTACCAGGAGGCGAAGTCGGCGGCGCCGAACGAGCCGTCGAGCTCGACACCGGGGAGCTTCAACTCGCGGTCGGCCATGGCGCCGGTCGAGAAGACCACGGCGTCGTAGAAGGCGCGCAGGTCGTCGAGGTGCACGTCGGTGCCGTAGTCGACATTGCCGAAGAGGCGGACCTGAGGCTTGTCGAGGACCTGGTGGAGCGCGGTGATGATGCCCTTGATGCGCGGGTGGTCGGGGGCGACGCCGTAGCGGATGAGACCGAAGGGAGCCGGCATGCGCTCGAAGATGTCGATCGACACGCCCGGCTCGGCGGCGGCCTCGGACTTCAGCAGCGCGTCAGCGGCATAGATCCCGGCGGGGCCGGCGCCGACGATCGCGACCCGGAGAGGGCGGGGCATGTCAGGTTCCCTTCGCAAGCGACGTGGCGACGATAGCCGTCGCCACTTAGGTCACCCTAAATAACGCCTTGCGCGGAGTGGTACCCGCCCCCCGTCTATGGCCCCATAAGCTGAACTTATGACTTCCCAAAGGGAGAGCTGGGGCGCTCCCTAGCGTGCGGCGAGCCGCTCCATCAGGGCGGCGCTGCGCGCCAGCACCTCGCGCTCCTCGCCGGTGAGCTCGAGTTCGATGGCCTGGGCGAGCCAGCCCGCCCTGCGTCCGCGCTCCGCCTCGAGGGCGGCCTGTCCCGCAGGGGAGAGCTCCACCAGGGACTTGCGGCCGTCCGTGGGGTGCGCCCGGCGGACGACGAGTCCCTGTTCCATGAGCAGCCCGACCGAGCGGGCCATGGACTGGGGCCGTACGCGCTGGTCCGCCGCCAGATCGCTGGTGGTCATGGCCCCGTCGCGGTCGAGGGTGCCGAGCACGGAGGCGTGGCCGAGCGGGATCCGGTCCTCGTGCTTCACGCGCCGGGTGAGCTTGCCCATGGCGGTACGCAGTTCGGTGGCGACGGCGGCGGGTTCCGGGGTGGGCATAGGGCACTTTAACCGAAGGTCGTCAGCGAAGCTGTGCACCTTACCTGCGCAGCCGAACTGAGCAGCACAACTGAACAGCACAACTGAACAGCTGAACTGAACAGCATTGCTGTAGAGTCGAGCTGTCGCGGCACGCGCCAGCGTTGTCGCAGTAGGGCTGCGGCGTGCGTCAACTCGAAGGACCTTCCATGGTTTCCACGGCAGTCGAGTCCACTGTCATCACGTCCGTCACCGCCCGCAGGGTCCTCGACAGCCGGGGCAACCCCACCGTCGAGGCCGATGTCCTCCTCGCCGACGGATCCCTCGGCCGTGCCGCCGTCCCCTCCGGCGCCTCCACCGGCGCACGTGAAGCCGTGGAGCTGCGTGACGGGGACCCCGGGCGCTGGCACGGCAGGGGCGTCGACCGTGCGGTCGCCCACGTCAACGGCGACATCGCGGCAGCGGTGGTCGGGCGCGACGCCGACGATCAGGCGGGACTCGATGCCGCGCTCGTCGCGCTCGACGGCACGGCCGACAAGTCCCGGCTCGGCGCCAACGCGCTCCTCGGCGTCTCCCTCGCCGCCGCGAAGGCCGCCGCGGCGGCCCACCGCCAGCCGCTCTACCGCTACCTCGGCGGGGCCGACGCCCGCCTTCTCCCGCTGCCGATGATGAACATCGTCAACGGCGGCGCCCACGCCGACAACCCGCTGGACTTCCAGGAGTTCATGATCGCTCCGATCGGCGCGGAGACCTTCGCGGAAGCCGTCCGTATGGGCTCCGAGGTCTTTCATACGCTCCGTCGCGATCTGCTGTCCGCCGGGCACGCCACGGGCGTCGGCGACGAGGGAGGCTTCGCGCCCGCACTCCGTACCGCCGAGGAAGCGCTCGACTTCGTCATCACGGCCATCGAGCGCACCGGATACCGGCCCGGCACGGACATCGGCCTGGTCATGGACCCGGCCTCGTCGGAGTTCTTCCAGGACGGTACGTATGTGTACGCGGGTGAGGGTGTGCGCCGTACGCCCACCGAACACGCCGACTACCTGGCCAAGCTGATCGACGCGTACCCGATCGTCTCCATCGAGGACCCGATGGCCGAGGACGACCTGGACGGCTGGCGGGAGCTGACCGCCCGCGTCGGAGACCGCTGCCAGCTCACCGGCGACGACGTGTTCTGCACCAATGAGAATCTGCTGCGCGAAGGCATCCGCACCGGTGTCGGCAACTCGGTCCTGGTCAAGGTCAACCAGATCGGCACCCTGACCGAAGCCCTCGCCACGGTCGCCACCGCGCACCGCGCGGGCTGGACCGTCGTCATGTCGCACCGCTCCGGGGAGACGGAGGACACCACCATCGCGGACCTGGCCGTGGCGACGGGCTGCGGCCAGATCAAGACCGGCTCGCTGTCCCGGTCCGACCGCACGGCGAAGTACAACCAGCTCATCAGGATCGAAGAGGAGTTGGGTGCGTCCGCGCGGTACGCGGGCGGAGCGGTGCTGGACCGTTCCTGACGAACCGCGGGGGGCCGGCCGCCCATGTTCCCGCGGCGTCTGCGGTCGGCCCGCCGGTCCTTCCGCTCGGGGAGGGTGCGCTCGATCCGCCGGACGGGTCCTAGACCGCGCCTTCGGAGAAGGAGCCGCCGGTGACGGCGTCGACGGTCAGGAAGACCAGCATGGCCACGCCGTTCAGCGCGCAGAAGGCAATGAAGAGCCCCAGGGCGAAGTTGAGGCGCCGCAGGAGCGGTGCCTGGGGCACAAGCGCGTCCGACGGGTCGCGGGGGTCGTAGCCGGCCTGGACGAACGGCTCGGAGCCCCAGTACGCGAGAGGGCGGGTCGTGCCGGTGTTGTCCGTGTACAGGTACACGCCCGGCGCGTCGGACGGCGTCGCGAAAACCATGACGCCGTGCCTGATCAGCCGCCGCTCACGGATCCACCTCCCCACCGTGTACGCACCGACCCCCAGCCCCGCTGTCGTGATGCCGCCGACCGGCACGAGGCCGATGATGATCCCCGCCTGTCCGGCGACCGCGACGACCACGCACAGGGCGACGACCGCCCCCAGGCAGCCGATCACCAGCCACTTGATCCGACGCAGGAACCTCTGGTGCCAAGTGGGGGAGAGAGAGCGCACCACGGTGTAGGAGGTGCCGTCGATGTCGTCCGTCGGGACGGGCAGCAGCGCGTTCAGGGCATCGGCGAAGACGACGGCGGCGGCCTCGCTCACGTCCTCGATCCGGTACGTGACCGGCGTGACCCCCGCCTTGGCCCGCAGTTCCAGCGTGACGCTCCGCCCCTCGGCGTGGACCCGGCCGACGGACCCGGCGAGGAACGTCACCACCTCGCCCGGGCGCTCCAGGACGAGCCCCTGCTCCTCGGCGTACAGGACGGAGCCGCCGCGGCCTTGGAGGACGGGTATGGAGGAGGTGATCGACATGACGCGTGATCCTTGGGGTGCGGTGGGGGCGGTGCGGCTCTGCTCGGGCGCCCGTGGGTCCTAGCCGCCGAAGGCGGGGAGGGCGAGGACGACCACTCCGTAGTCGATGGGGACGGCGAAGACGGCTACGAACGCGCCGGCGAACAGGTCCTGAGCCACGGGGCCCCACCCTTGGCAGACGACCGCTCCCTTCCCCTTCCGCGGGCTGTACGCGACCCGGATGGTCTCACCCTTGGGTGAGCTGGAGATGGGGTGGAGCTTGCCCTCGGCGTCCGCGTACGCGTACGTGGTCCTGCCGTCGAGGAAGACCTGACTCGCCTCCACGGTGATGCCGTAGCGGGGCAGGTACCACCTCTCCCACGCACTCAGAATCATCCCACCCACGACGATCGTGGCCGCCGCGCCGAGGGCCCCGAGCAGCAGAACCGCGATCCCGCGACCCACATGCTTCCCGGCGATCCCGACGACCACGGAGAAGGCGACGAGCGCGATGCCGAGGCCGATGCCCGCCCACTTGATGCGGGTCCCCGTCGGGTCCGCCTCCTCGTCCTCCTCCTCGGCGGGTGCCCGCAGGCTGCGGGTGGTGACGAGCGTGGCGCCGTCGACCGCCGCCTCGCCGGCAGGGCGTTCGGGCAGTACACCGTTCACCACGTCGGCGAAGACGGTGGCGGCGGCCCGGCTCACGTCCTCGATCCGGTACACCGTCGGCTCGGCCAGGGCCGGAGCGGTCAACTCCAGGGCGACGTCCCGCCCTTCGGCGCGGACCCGCGCGATGGCCGCGAACGGGATGCGCAGCACCTCATCGGAGCGGGACAGCACCAACTCCTCGCCCTCAGAGCGGAGTTCGGTGCCTCGGCTGCCCTGGAGGACGGGGATGGGTGAGGTGATCGACATGAGTGTGATCGTAAAGGCGGCACGGAAGGAGGTGAAGGGGGTGTGAGGGTTACGAGCGGGACCCGTGCTGTCGTACGGTCCTCCACATGGTCAACGCAGTGCTCATCGGCTTCATCGTCCTGTCCGTGGTCGGCTTCCTCTTCGGCCTGGCGCTGAAATCCGGCGAGGGCCAGGAGCTGAAGAGAATGACGGAGTTGGACGAGTCCGGCATCGAGGTCCAGGCGCGCGTGGCGCACGTCATGCCGGTCGGAACCAAGGGTTACGGGCGGGTCCTGTACGAGTTCGACGGGCCGAACGGCGAGAGCCTCCGGCACGAGATGCCCGAGAGCCTCGCCCCTCACCACGTGGTGGGCGCGACGTTCCCGCTCGTCCACCATCCCCGTGCCGCGAAGAACGTGAAGATGGGGACGATGACGCTCGTCCGCAAGGAGCGCAGGATGCGCGAGGGCTCCGTGAAGGGTGTGCGCTGGTTCATCCTCATGACCGTCGCGGTGTGCGCCCTCGCGGTCGTGGGCCTCGTTCTCAGTCCTTGAGCCCATCGACGAACGCAGCCCAGGCGGGGGCGGGGACGATGAGGGCGGGGCCAGCGGGGTTCTTGCTGTCTCGGACGGGGACGACACCGGGGACGTCGTCGAGGACCTCGACGCAGCTGCCGCCGTTGCCGTCGCTGTAGCTGCTCTTGCGCCAGGCGGGGCCGGCGAAGTCGTAAGAGACCTCGACGCAGTCGCCGCCGTGGCCGTCGCTGTAGGAGCTCTTGAACCAACGAGCGTTGCTCAGATCGTACTTGTGCATCGTCTGTAATCCTTAGCCGCCGACTCGATCAGGGCTCGGGACGCCTCCGGCGAGAGCGCGGCGGCCCTCAGCAGATCGTAGGAGGCGCTAGCCCGTCGTACCACCGCTGGATCGTCCAGCAGGTTCCCGGAATACCAGCCCTCTGTATAGGCCGTTGGCGGCGCGTCCTTGAACTGCATGAGTTTCAGCATCCCGGCCATCTCCGGGTACGCCCCAGCCGCGTACGGGATCACCTGGATCAGAGCCTTCCTCTCGGAAGCGACAGCCGTGATGTGCTCAAGCTGTTCTGCCATGGCGGCCGACCCGCCGACCGGTGTGCGCAGCACGTTCTCGTGCAGGATGACCCAGAAGGCCGGACGTGTGGGGCCCTTGAGGATGTCTGCCCGATCCATCCGGGCGTCGACCTTCTCCTCGACGAACACCTCGGGAGCGAGTGGGTTGCTGGCCAGCGTGACGGCTCGTGCGTACGAGGCGGTCTGCAGCAGGCCGGGAATCAGCGTGGATGCGAACTCGCACAGCTCCGTTGTGAGCTTCTCCAGCTCCGCGACCGCCGCAAAGTAATCCGCGTACGGCGACTTGTCGATGAGCATCTGGCACAGCCGCTCGAAAAAACTATCGGTTTGTAGCACCTCGTCGATCCTCTGTGCCACATCCAACTGCGGTTTTCTAATCGCCTGTTCGAACTGGCCGATGTATCCGCCCGAAACGAACACGCGCCTCCCCAGTTCCCCCTGCGTCATTCCCGCGGCTTCCCTCCGCCGCTTCAGCTCTGCGCCGAAGAACTCCCACGCATCCTGCCGCTTGCAGCCTCTGGCCATGGATTAACTCCCGAACCCTACGCACCAGTTGTAGGACCTGCGCATCTGCCGATTCTACGGATCCGGCACCACCCTGGATGCGGTAAGCGGGAAATTGATTCGGAAAGGGTTGCGTTGGTGAAGGAAGAACACGAGCGACCGACAACGGGGACCGTTCAAGAGGCTCAGGAGGTGGCAGGGGAATTGCGCGAAGCACTCGCGAGGGTCGGAATCACGCTGCCCTCGCTCGGGCTCGACGTTCTCACCCTCGCCGCCGATCCCCCTCGGCCGCTCATCGAATTGGGACGCTGCACGGTGGAGACGGCGCGCCGGCTGGCCGCCGTCGTACTGCCGGGGGAAGAAGGGGGCCGGTCGTGAAACTGCCCATCGGGTCGTACGTCGTCGACATCCGCACAGGCAAGGTCGGCACGGTCATGGGGCACGAAGGCCCGTACATCCAGCTGCGGCCGCTCGGCGGCGGGCGGGAGTGGGACGCGGAGCCGGACGGGGTCCGCGAGGCCACCTCGGCGGAGCGGCTCCGCGCCGCGACCGCGCACGCGAACGCGCGCAGTCGCGGCGAGGTGCCGTGAGACGGCGGCTCAGCCGTACCAGGTGATGTTGCAGACGTAGACACACTCGTGACGAGGCACGGCAAGGAGGCTGATGAAGCCCCGGCCGCCCAGGACGTCGAACTCCCGCAGTCCGCCCTCGCGGTCGATGGGCCGACCCACCTTGGTCGCCTCGTTCCCGAGCGCGGCGAGTTCGGTGCCAGGCGTTCCACCTCGGCCACCACGCCTGGTGGCAGGCCGTCGGTGATGTATTCCTGGCTCGGGTTGCAGTCCCGGGACCAGTCGCTCACAGTCCGGCCTCGGACTCCGCCGTCTCCCGGATCCGGCGGATCTCGACGATCGCGTCCGTCGGCTCAGCGGCGCCTTCGTCGACGATCCGCTCCAGATCCCGCAGGCGCGCCGCTCGCTCCGGATATCGCTCGATCGCGACGAACACCGCCCATGAGTGGACGAAGGTGCGCAGGGGGGCCAGGCTCTGCGTTTGCTGGGCGTTGGTCGTCGCCTCGAAAAAAGGTGCTGGGTGAGCGCAGGGATCCGGCTAGGAGCGATCTTCGCCACGGCGGCCCGAAGTGCGTTCGGGGGTGAGCTCGGGGAACGGGATCAGCGGTCCGTAAGGGCCGTCGGGCTGCGCACTCACAGAGGCCTCCGGTGCGGGAGGGGCGGGCTCTCGTACCGTACCGCTCCGGCAGGCCGAAGCCCTCGCATCGGGGTACGAGGCCGAGCGCCCCGTCCCGTACGCGAGAATGGCCGCATGAGTCTGTTCCGCGACGACGGCATCGTGCTGCGCACCCAGAAGCTGGGTGAAGCGGACCGCATCATCACGCTCCTCACACGCGGTCACGGCCGCGTACGCGCCGTAGCGCGCGGGGTCCGGCGGACCAAGTCGAAGTTCGGGGCCAGGCTCGAACCCTTCTCCCATGTCGACGTGCAGTTCTTCGCGCGCGGGAGTGATCTCGTCGGGCGCGGGCTTCCGCTCTGTACGCAGAGCGAGACCATCGCCGCGTACGGCGGCGGGATCGTCACCGACTACGCCCGCTACACCGCCGGGACGGCGATGCTGGAGACGGCGGAGCGGTTCACCGACAACGAGGGCGAGCCGGCCGTGCAGCAGTACCTGCTGCTCGTCGGCGGTCTGCGGACGCTCGCCCGGGGCGAGCACGCGCCCCATCTCATCCTCGACGCCTTCCTTCTGCGCTCCCTCGCCGTCAACGGCTACGCGCCGAGCTTCGAGGACTGCGCGAAATGCGGACTTCAGGGGCCGAACCGGTTCTTTTCGGTCGCGGCGGGCGGGGTCATATGCGGCGACTGCCGGGTGCCCGGCAGCGTCGTACCCTCTCCGGAGGCCATCGGCCTGCTCAGCGCGCTGCTCACCGGCGACTGGGCGACGGCGGACGCGTGCGAACCGCGTCACGTCAGGGAGGGCAGCGGGCTGGTGTCCGCCTACCTCCACTGGCACCTGGAGCGCGGCCTGCGCTCCCTGCGGTATGTAGAGAAGAGCTAGGAGATCCATCGCCATGGCCATCGCACGACGCGGAATCCTCGGACGGCAGCGCCGGGAGTACAAGGTCCCCGAGCCGCACCCCTCCGGTGCTCGTCCGCCGAAGCTCCCCGCCGAGCTGGTGCCCAACCACGTGGCCTGCGTGATGGACGGCAACGGCCGCTGGGCCCAGGAGCGCGGCCTGCCGCGCACCGAGGGCCACAAGGTCGGCGAGGGCGTGGTCCTCGACGTGCTCAAGGGATGCCTGGAGATGGGCGTCAAGAACCTCTCCCTCTACGCCTTCTCCACCGAGAACTGGAAGCGCTCCCCCGAGGAGGTCCGCTTCCTCATGAACTTCAACCGCGACGTCATCCGGCGCCGGCGTGACGAGATGAACGAGCTGGGCATCCGTATCCGCTGGGTCGGCCGGATGCCGAAGATGTGGAAGTCGGTCGTCCAGGAGCTCCAGGTCGCCCAGGAGCAGACCGTCGACAACGACGCGATGACGCTGTACTTCTGTGTGAACTACGGCGGCCGCGCCGAGGTCGCCGACGCCGCGAAGAAGATCGCGGAGGATGTGGCGGCGGGGAAGCTGGACCCGTCGAAGGTCAACGAGAAGACCTTCCAGAAGTACCTCTACTACCCGGACATGCCGGACGTCGACCTCTTCCTGCGCCCCAGCGGTGAGCAGCGCACCTCGAACTACCTGATCTGGCAGAGCAGCTACGCGGAGATGATCTTCCAGGACGTGCTGTGGCCGGACTTCGACCGCCGCGACCTGTGGCGGGCCTGCGTGGAGTACGCCTCCCGCGACCGGCGCTTCGGCGGCGTGGACCCGGCGGACATGGCCGTGCTCGACAAGAGGTGAGGGACGGACGAGGCCCGAGCCGTACGGACGACAGGGTCCGTACGGCTCGGGCCTTCGCCTTTCCTACGCGCAGGTGCCCGCGAACGAATCCCGGGTCACGACGTCCGTCGAGGCGGCCGTCGTGTCCAGCCAGACCGTCCGCTGCCCGTCGCCGAGCTGCGGGGACAGCTGCATACCGGCCCGCCTCGTCCGCCGCGCCATCCTCCCCGGCGGGCGCCGTGCTGAGCCGCCAGCCCCTCTCGAAGTACTGCTCGAAGAGCGAGACCAGCGCCGTCAGCAGCCCGCTGCGGTGCACCACGAGCGCCACCGGCTCCTCCGTCTCGTCGCGCTCGGGATCCAGCGGAAGCAGCGCGCACTCCCTGTCCATGATGATCAGCTTGATCGGCAACTCGTCGGTGACCGCGATCTGCTGGCCGTCCGCGGCGAGCTCCGCGAGCCACTGCGCGGCATGGGCGTCCTCCAGCCAGGAACGCGCCACGACGGACTTCACGGTCAGGCCCCGCCGCATCGAGTCCCGCTCGACCTCGTCGAGGTTGTCCTCGAAGGTGATGACAGCGGGCGCCGGCATCGCAGGGACCAGCGAGCGGACCTCGTACCGCGCCTCGCGCTGCATCGCGACGAGCCGGCGCCGGATCGCGGCCGCCCCGGAGAGGACCTCGACGGGCGCGCCGGAGCTCCGGGTGTGGGCGGCGCGGTGCCGCTCGGCGAGTTCGGTGACGAAGTGCTCGACGCGGTGCAGTGCCGTACGCCGGGACTCCAGGAGCGGGCCGAGCGCGAGGACGGGGGAGGCCGCCCGGTACCGGACGTCGTCCCCGTCCCGCTCGGCGCTGGCGAGCCCACGCTCGACGAGCCCGGTGAGGGCGCGCAGGACCGTCTCCGGGTCCGCCGTGGGGTGGCCGAGAGCGGTGGGATCGCTGTCCGGCCGGTCCACAAGCAGCCGGTAGATGCTGTCCTGTTCGGCGTCGAGACCGAGCAATGTGAGCAGCGACGCACCCTCGGAAACCGGCTCCATCCGTACCCCACCCCTCTCTGCCACCCCACCAGAGGGGGCCAGGGTAACGGGGCCCCCGGCGCCGATACGATCACGGCTCTTGTCGCCCGAGGCCGGGAGGGGCCGTGACCGAAGAGCAGTACGAGACGACGCCGGAGACCGTGAAGCTGGCCTATCTGCCCGTCGTGTCGGACGCGACGGAGGCGCTCCGCGCCCGCATGCGCGCCACGCCGGCGGGACGGCTGCAGAACGCCCTCCTGCTGGGCGCGGCGGGCCTGCTGGCCCTGGTCCTCGTCGGCAGCGTCATCGGGCCGAAGGGTCCGACCCTGAGCGGCACAGGGCTCTGGGCGTTCGGGCTGGTGCTGATCGCCGGCCTGTATCTGATGGTTCCCTCCCTCCAGGGGCGGCAGGTGCACCGGATGATCGGCCCGCAGGGGGAGTTCCGGGCCTTCGTCGACGGCGCCGGGATACGCGTGGTGTCGCGGGACAGCGAGACGACGTACCGGTGGACGATGCTCACCCGGTACGCCGAGACACGCGACCTGTTCGTCGCGCTGACCGCCGACAGGTACGGCATCGCCATGGTCGTCCTGCCCAAGCGCGGGGCGGCGGACCCGGGAGAGGTCGACCGGCTGCGGGCTGCGCTCGACCGGTACAGCAACCGGGTCTGACCCGGCGAACTCCGCCCGCACAGAAGCGGATGGGGCCCGCACCGGATCGCTCCGGTGCGGGCCCCATCCGTATCGCCTGAAGGCCTACTTGGCCGCGCAGTCCGCGCACGTCCCGAAGATCTCGACCGTGTGCGCCACGTTCACGTATCCGTGCTGGGATGCGATCGTCTCCGCCCACTGCTCCACCGCCGGGCCCTCCACCTCGACCGCCTTGCCGCAGAGGCGGCAGACGAGATGGTGGTGGTGGTCGCCCGTCGAGCAGCGGCGGTAGACCGTCTCGCCCTCGCTGGTGCGCAGTGCGTCGACCTCGCCCGCGTCCGCGAGGTTCTGGAGGGTGCGGTACACCGTCGTGAGACCCACGGAGTCGCCACGGTGCTTGAGCATGTCGTGCAGCTCCTGGGCGCTGCGGAACTCGTCCACCTCGTTCAGTGCCGCCGCCACCGCGGCCCGCTGCTTGGTCGAGCGCCCGCGTACGGGGGGTCCTGCCGTCGCCACGGGGGCCTCCTAGTGATGTCGTCGCCCCCGCCATTCTGCCAGGCTGCTAGACCGTGGCGTCGTCCGTGGGTCGCCGGGTGGACGGAACGGCCATGTCGCACTCCGCCGCGGACAGCGAAGAGGACGAGGACGCGGCCTCCGCCGCCCGGGCGCGGCGCCTGGCCAGGGGCGCGGCGAGCGCCGTCAGGACGATGAAGACGGCGATCGCGAGCAGCACGATGAGCGAGCCGGGCGGCAGGTCCTGGTAGTACGTGGTGACGGTACCCGTCAGCGTGACGCCGGTGCCGATGACGATCGCGAGGACGAAGGTCGTACGGAAGGAGCGGGACAGCTGCTGCGCCGCCGCCACCGGGACCACCATCAGCGCGCTGACGAGCAGCAGGCCGACGACCCGCATCGCGACCGTGACGGTCACGGCCGCAGTGATCGCGACGAGCAGATTGAGGGCCCGCACCGGCAGGCCGGTGACACGGGCGAACTCTTCGTCCTGGCTCACGGCGAAGAGCTGGCGGCGCAGCCCGATGGTGACGAGGACGACGAAGGCGGCGAGCACGGCGATCGCGGTGACGTCCTCGGACGAGACCGTGGAGAGGGAGCCGAAGAGGTACGAGAGCAGGTTGGCGTTGGAGCCGCCGCCGACGTGGATCAGCATGACGCCGCCCGCCATGCCTCCGTAGAAGAGCAGGGCGAGCGCGAGGTCGCCGCGGGTGCGTCCGTACGTCCGGATCAGCTCCATGAGGACGGCGCCGGCGACGGCGACCAGGGTGGCCATCCACACCGGGCTGCTGTTCAGCAGGAAGCCGAGGCCGACACCGGTCATGGCGACATGGCCGATGCCGTCGCCCATCAGGGCCTGACGGCGCTGGACGAGGAAGATGCCGACGGCGGGCGCGGTGATGCCGACGAGGACGGCCGCCAGGAGCGCCCGCTGCATGAAGGCGGGTTCGAGGAATTCCATGATCAGGTCAGCTTCCTCAGGTCAGCAGACCCGTACGGAGCGGCTCACCGGCCGCGTGCGGATGGACGTGGTCGTGGCCGGGCAGAGCGTGCTGGCCGACGGCCTGGGGCGGCGGGCCGTCGTGGACGACGCAGCCGTCGCGGAGGACCACGGCCCGGTCGATCAGCGGCTCCAGGGGGCCCAGCTCGTGCAGGACGAGCAGGACGCTGGTGCCGCCGGCGACCTGCTCGCGCAGGGTGGCGGCGAGGATCTCCTGGCTGGCGAGGTCGACGCCGGCCATCGGCTCGTCCATGATCAGCAGCTCGGGCTCGGAGGCGAGCGCGCGGGCGATCAGGACGCGCTGGTGCTGGCCGCCGGAGAGGGCGCTCACGGAGTCCTTGGCGCGGTCGGCGAGGCCGACGAGCTCGATGGCCCGGTCGACCGCGGCCCGGTCGGCCCTGGTCAGCGGGCCGAACCTGCGGCGGGAGAGCCGGCCGGAGGAGACGACCTCGCGGATCGTGGCGGGGACGCCGGAGGCGGCGGTGGTGCGCTGCGGTACGTAACCGACGCGGGCCCACGCGCGGAACCGCTTCTGCTCGGTGCCGAAGAGCGAGATCGTGCCACCGGTCAGCGGCACCTGGCCGATGACGGCGCGGACGGCGGTGGACTTGCCGGAGCCGTTGGCGCCGAGCAGCGCGACGACCTCGCCGGGGTTCACGGCGAGGTCGATCCCGCGCAGGACGGGGCGCGAGCCGAGGTTCGCCGTGGCTCCGCGGACGGATATGACGGGCGCGGTCACGGGTGCCTCCTGCTGTGCGTGGGTCACTTCGCGCCGAGGGCCTTCTTCAGCGCGGCGAGGTTGGACTGCATGACCTCGATGTAGTCATCGCCCTTGGACGCGTCCGTGATTCCCTCCAGCGGGTCCAGGACGTCGGTCTTGAGGCCGGTGTCCTTGGCGAGGGTCTTCGCGGTCCTGTCGCTGGCGAGCGTCTCGAAGAAGACGGTGGAGACCTTGTCCTTCTTCGCGATGGACTGGAGCTCCTTGACGCGGGCGGGGCTCGGCTCCGACTCGGGGTCGATGCCGGTGATGCCCTCCTGGTCCAGGCCGTAGCGCTCGGCGAGGTAGCCGAAGGCGGAGTGTGTGGTGATGAAGGTCTTGGTGGTGGTGTTCTTCAGACCGGTCTCGAACGCCGTGTCCAGATCACCGAGCTTCTTCACCAGGGCGTCGGTGTTCTTCTTGTAGTCGGCGGCGTGGTCCGGGTCGGCCTTCTCCAGGGAGGCGCCGACACCCTTGGCGACCTCGGCGTACTTCACCGGGTCGAGCCAGATGTGCGGGTCGGCACCGGCCTCGGACTCGTGGCCGTGGTCGTGACCCGCTTCCTCCTGGCCGTGCTCGGCGGTTCCGTCGTCGTGACCGGCCCCGGTGCCGTGCTCCTCGAGCTTCGTGAGGGTGCTGACGTCGACGGAGTTCTTGACCCCCGCCTGCTCGATCGCCTCGTCGACGGCGGGCTGGACGCCCTTGAGATAGAGGATGTAGTCGGCGTCGCCGAGCGCGCCGATCTGCCGCGGCTTGAGCTCCAGGTCGTGCGGCTCGACGCCGGGCGCGGTGAGCGTCTCGACGGAGACGTGGTCGCCGCCTATCTGCTCGGCCAGGTACTGCATGGGATAGAACGACGCCACCACGCTGAGCTTGCCCTCGCCCTTGTCGGCGGCGTCGGACGTTCCGGAGGAGCACGCGGACAGGGTCACGAGCCCGAGGGCGACGGCTCCGGCGACGGCGGTGGTGGGTATGAGGCGGCGTACGTTCATGACACTCATTTTCAACAAAGTTGGAAACGGTTGTCAATTGCCCTTCCTGTGTTCCGGGCCACGCCCCCCGGGCCCGTCCGCGTGCGCCTGGAGGCCGGGCCGATTTGATACGGGGGGTGCGGGCGCCGGTAATCTGAAGCATTCGCACTTCGTCGTCGTAATGAAGAGAGCACCGTGGCCGCCGACAAGATCGACACCATCGTCAGCCTGAGCAAGCGCCGTGGCTTCGTCTACCCGTGCAGTGAGATCTACGGCGGCCAGAAGGCCGCCTGGGACTACGGACCGCTGGGTGTCGAACTCAAGGAGAACATCAAGCGTCAGTGGTGGCGTTACATGGTCACCTCGCGCGAGGACGTCGTCGGCATCGACTCGTCGGTGATCCTGGCCACCGAGGTCTGGGAGGCCTCGGGTCACGTCGCCACCTTCACCGACCCGCTGACCGAGTGCACCTCCTGTCACAAGCGCTACCGCGCCGACCACCTGGAGGAGGCGTACGAGGAGAAGCACGGCCGCCTCCCCGAGAACGGCCTCACCGACCTGAACTGCCCCAACTGCGGCAACAAGGGCACCTTCACCGAGCCCAAGCAGTTCTCCGGTCTGCTCTCCACCCACCTCGGCCCCACCCAGGACTCCGGCTCGGTCGCGTACCTGCGTCCCGAGACCGCGCAGGGCATCTTCACCAACTTCGGCCAGGTGCAGCAGACCTCGCGCAAGAAGCCGCCGTTCGGCATCGCGCAGATGGGCAAGTCCTTCCGGAACGAGATCACTCCGGGCAACTTCATCTTCCGCACCCGCGAGTTCGAGCAGATGGAGATGGAGTTCTTCGTCAAGCCGGGCGAGGACGAGCAGTGGCAGGAGTACTGGATGGAGCAGCGCTGGAACTGGTACACGGGCCTGGGTCTCCGTGAGGAGAACATGCGCTGGTTCGAGCACCCGAAGGAGAAGCTCTCCCACTACTCGAAGCGCACCGCCGACATCGAGTACCGCTTCCAGTTCGGTGGCAGCGAGTGGGGCGAGCTCGAGGGTGTCGCCAACCGCACCGACTACGACCTGAAGGCGCACTCCAAGGCTTCCGGTAACGAACTGTTCTACTTCGACCAGGAGACCCAGGAGCGCTGGACCCCGTACGTCATCGAGCCCGCCGCCGGTGTCGGCCGCACCATGCTGGCCTTCCTGCTCGACTCGTACAACGAGGACGAGGCCCCGAACGCCAAGGGCGTCATGGAGAAGCGCGCCGTGATGCGCCTCGACCCGCGCATCGCGCCGGTCAAGGTCGCCGTCCTGCCGCTCTCCCGCAACCCTCAGCTGTCGCCGAAGGCCAAGGGCCTCGCCGCCGACCTGCGGCAGAACTGGAACATCGAGTTCGACGACGCCGGCGCCATCGGCCGCCGCTACCGCCGCCAGGACGAGATCGGTACGCCCTTCTGCGTCACCGTCGACTTCGACACCCTGGACGACAACGCGGTGACCGTGCGCGAGCGCGACACCATGAAGCAGGAGCGCGTCTCCCTCGACCAGATCCAGGGCTACCTGGGCAGCCGCCTGCTCGGCTGCTGAGTCTGGATCGCTTCCACGCGAAAGCCCCCGGTTCCGAGAACGGAACCGGGGGCTTTCCCGTGTGATGGCGTCTTGTGCGACTGAGTCCTATGCGCGCAGTCCGCGCAGCAGCAGCTCCACGACGGCCTCGAACTCCGCGTCGACCGTGGGGCGCTGCCACTCCGCGGCGTAGGCAGGGTCGTGGAAGTGGGCCGTCGCCATGAACAGCGCGCGGGCCGCGGCGCCGGGGTCGGGGGCGCTGAACTCGCCGTCGCGGACGCCCTCTTCGACGATCGCGCGGACCTGGTCGACCAGCGCCTCGATGTGGTGGTCGACCACACCGCTGGCCTCGTCGATCAGTACCCCGTACGTCGCGAACAGCTCGGGGTCGTCGCCCGCCTTGTGCCGCTTGGCCTCGAAGAGGCCGGAGAACCAGGCGCGGAGCTTCTCCGCGGCCGGCCGGTCGGACGCCGCGATCACTTCCGCGAGCGCGACCTCGGCGCGGGAGAGCCAGCGCTCGGTGACCGCCTCGCGCAGCGCCGCCTTCGTGCGGAAGTGGCGGTAGACGCTGCCGTGGCTGACGCCGAGCACCCGGGCCACGTCCACGACCGTCGCCTTCGCCGGGCCGTAGCGTCGCAGGACCTCCTCGGTGGCTTCGAGGATGCGCTCGGCGGTCAGGGTCTCGGTGGCGGCCATGGAATGACAGTACCTGTCAGCCCGGACCGCTCAGTGCTCGCTGTCCAGGTGGGCCATCTGCGCCTGCGGGTAGCGCTCGCCGGCCGCCGCGCCCACGGGAACGGCCGCCTCGATCGCCGCCAGGTCGGCGGCGTCGAGCGTCACGTCCAGGGCGCCGAGGGCCTCCGAGAGCCGGTCGCGGCGACGGGCGCCGATCAGCGGCACGATGTCGGCGCCGTGCCGGGGGCCCTGGGCCAGGACCCAGGCGATCGCGGTCTGCGCGACCGTCACGCCCTTGGCCTCGGCGAGGGCGCGCAGCCGGTCCACCAGGTCCAGGTTCCGGTGGAGGTTGTCGCCCTGGAAGCGGGGGGACATCCCGCGGAAGTCGCCCGGGGCGAGCTCGCGGTCACGGGTGAAGTGGCCGCTGATCAGACCGCGCGACAGCACTCCGTACGCGGTGATGCCGATGCCCAGCTCGCGGGCGGTGGGCAGGATCTTCTCCTCGATGCCGCGGGAGATCAGGGAGTACTCGATCTGGAGGTCGGCGATCGGGGCGACGGCCGCCGCCCGGCGCAGGGTGTCCGCGCCGACCTCGGAGAGGCCGATGTGCCGGACGTGCCCGGCCTCGACCAGCTCGGCGATCGCGCCGACGGTCTCCTCGATCGGAACGTCGGGGTCCACCCGGGCGATCCGGTAGATGTCGATGTGGTCGGTGCCGAGGCGCTGGAGGGAGTAGGCCGCGAAGTTCTTCACCGCCGCGGGGCGGCCGTCGTATCCGGTGAAGCCGCCCTCGACCGTGCGCAGGGCGCCGAACTTCACGCTGGTCAGGGCCTTCTCGCGGGCGGCCGCGGTGGCCGTGCGCAGGGCCTCGTTGATCAGCAGCTCGTTGTGTCCCATCCCGTAGAAGTCGCCGGTGTCGAGGAGTGTGACCCCGGCGTCCAGGGCGGCGTGGATGGTCGCGATCGACTCGGCGCGGTCGCTCTCGCCGTAGAGCGCGGACATGCCCATGCAGCCGAGGCCGAGGGCGGAGACCTGGGGGCCGGTGGTGCCGAGGGAGCGGGTGGGGAGGGCGCGGGTGGAGGTCATGGGGTCTCCTCGGGAGGGAGTCGGAGCGTCGGAGGGAGCGACGCAAGACAACTATGACATGACGGATGACAGATTTCAATGTTTGTCATCCGTGAGGGCGGGTGGAGGGAAACGGTGTGACCGGGTGCCCTGGGCGGGGTAGCGTCTACGGCATGTCTTCGTTCT
Organism: Streptomyces sp. NBC_01353; assembly: GCF_036237275.1. Taxonomy (GTDB): domain Bacteria; phylum Actinomycetota; class Actinomycetes; order Streptomycetales; family Streptomycetaceae; genus Streptomyces. Next base: position 5,875,770 of record NZ_CP108352.1, read on the forward strand.
TCCAGATTTACGAGTGAGAGCGCGGCGGGCCTCGACGCCCGCCCCGCCGGACGATCCCCTCACCACTTCTCACCAATGGGAGAACCCCATGGCCAAGGGCCGAAACAACCTCCTCGGCGTCGGTGGACAGCGCAAGAAGCTGTCCCGCGGCGACCAGCAGGGCGCCGTTCAGAGCAGCAACGCCGACCGCAGGGCCGCGGTCGACCAGAAGCAGGAGCTGCTGAAGAAGATGCGCGAGCGCGCGATGGGCGCCGAAGGCGCCGAGACGGCCGCCGCCGACATCACGGACGGCCAGGAGTAGCCGCAGCCGGTACGACGACGTGGGCCCGGGTCACGTTCCGTGACCCGGGCCCACGTGCGCGTTCCCCTGGCTCGCGACCAGCTCGCGACTGGCTCACGAACGACTAGCTCACGAACGACTAGCTCACGACGCGCGGCAGGCGCAGGCTCAGCAGGATCGTCAGGACCACCGCCACCAGCTGGACCAGCAGGGTCACGGTCAGCGCGGTGCCCATCGACCCGGAGGCCGCGAGCGACAGGAACAGCGAGCCGAGCGTGGCCACGCCCAGGGCCAGGGCCGACTGCTGGGCGGTCACCATGACACCGCTGCCCACGCCCGCCCGGTCCGCCGGGACCTCGGAGAGGACGACCCGGAACAGGACCGGCAGCTGCAGGCCCTGCCCGAAGCCCGCGACCGCCATGCCCGGCAGGAGGCTCCAGGCCGACAGGTCAGGCCAGGAGCGCCAGGCCGTCAGGGCGAGCAGGACGATCCCGAGGGCCTGCAGGAGGCCGCCCGCCGTGATGATCCGGGTGCCCCAGCGGCGTACCAGACGCGGGCCGGCGAGCGAGGCCCCGAAGAAGGCCACCGCCATCGGCACCAGCGCCAGACCCGAGACCACCGCTCCCATGCCGAGGCCCTGCTGGAGCGCCACCGCGATCACGAACATGAAGCCGCCGAAGCCGATCGAGAACGGCAGGACCAGCGCCAGGCCCCGGCGCAGCGAGACGAGCCCCAGCAGGCTCGGCGGCACCAGCGGCGTACGGCCCTGCCGGTCCGCCCGCAGCTCCACCCACCAGAACGCCCCCGCCGCGAACGGGAAGATCCCGAGCGCGACCCAGGTCCACAACGGCCAGCCCGACGCCCTCCCCTCTGTCAGAGGGGCCAGGAGCGTGAGCAGCGCGAGGCCGAGGAGCAGTGTGCCCGGGACGTCCACCGGCGCCGGGCGCTCCGAGCGGGTCTCCGGGACGGTACGGACCGCGAGGAGCAGCCCGGCCACCGCCACCGGCACGTTGACCAGGAAGATCGCCCGCCAGCCGCTGTCCGCGAGGTCGGCCGTGACGAGGATCCCGCCCAGGATCTGGCCGGCGACCATCGCGAGGCCGGCGGTCGCTCCGTAGAGGCTGAGAGCCTTCGCGCGCCGGGCACCCGTCGTCGAGGAGTGAATGGTCGCGAGGACCTGCGGGAGCATGAGCGCGGCCGAGGCACCCTGTGCCACCCGCGCCCCGACCAGGCTCCAGGCGTCCGGTGCGAGCCCGCACGCCAGCGAGGTCAGCCCGAAGGCCGCCATGCCCACGAGGAAGAGCCTGCGGCGGCCGAACAGGTCCCCCAGCCGCCCGCCCAGGACGAGCAGCACGGCGTAACTGAGCCCGTACCCGGCCACGACCAGCTCCAGCATGGCCGGGCCGGCCGCCAGGTCGTGGTCGATGGTCGGCAGGGCGACGTTGACGATGAAGAAGTCGATCAGCGGCAGCGCGGCGCCGAGGAGCACGGTGAACAGGCCGAGGGCGCCGAGGGCGGGCGTCGCGTGGTCGACGGCGACGCCGGCCCCGCGGGCGGGGGCGGTGGTGGAGGCTGTAGTACTCACGCCATCGAAGATCCTCCCTTGCTCAGCCTGGTACCAGAGTGTCTTTATCCTGGTACAAGCAGTACCTGGCAACGGGCTGAGCGCCCCGGCACCCTGGGATCATGACGACCATGGCGATGGAGACGGCGACGACCGGAACGACCGTCGACGTCCGGCGGCACGAGCTCGCCGCGTTCCTGCGCAGCCGCCGCGAGCGCATCACCCCCGAGCAGGTCGGCCTGGTCCGCGGCCGGCGCCGCCGGACCCCCGGGCTGCGCCGCGAGGAGGTCGCGCACCTCTCCGCCGTCGGCGTCACCTGGTACACCTGGCTGGAGCAGGCGCGGGACATCCATGTCTCGCCGCAGGTCCTCGACGCCCTCGCCCGGGCCCTGCTGCTCGACCCGACCGAGCGCACCCACCTCTTCGCCCTCGGCGGCGAGACCGACCCGAACCCCGAGTCGCCCTGCCCGACCGTCACGCCTGCGCTGCGGGCGATGCTGGACCAGCTGGAGCCACTGCCCGCCTGCATCCAGAACAGCCGGTACGACATCCTCGCGTACAACCGCACGTACGGCAGGCTGCTCTGCGACCTCGACGCGCTGCCGCGCGAGGACCGCAACTGCATCTGGCTGGCCTTCACCAACGACGAGTGGCGGGCCGCCGTCGCCGAGCTGCCGGACGTCACGCGCTCGATGGCGGGCAAGTTCCGGGCGTCGATGGCCGAACACCTCGCCGAGCCCGCCTGGAAGGCGATGCTGCACCGCCTGGAGGCGGCCTCGCCGGAGTTCCGGGAAATCTGGGCGCGCCACGAGGTGGTGGCCCAGGGCGGCCGCACCAAGATCATCCGCAACGCCCACGTCGGGACCCTGCACCTGGAGCACACCAACCTGTGGCTCGGACCGACCTCCGGGCCGCGTCTGGTGACCTACGTCCCCGTGGACGAGGAGTCCCGGGCCGGCCTCGAACGCCTGCGTGACCTGGGCGGACGATCCGATGGCCGCACCGCGGAAAGTACGGCTGTCTAACAAACCCGCGAGGTGCGCGACAATGGCTGAATGACCGTGTTCTCCCCCCTCGCCATCGGGCCGCACATCGTGCAGCCGCCGGTGGTGCTCGCGCCGATGGCCGGCATCACCAACGCCCCGTTCCGCACCCTCTGCCGTGAGTACAGCGGCGGCAAGGGCCTGTTCGTGAGCGAGATGATCACGACGCGGGCGCTGGTCGAGCGCAACGAGAAGACCATGCAGCTCATCCGCTTCGACGAGAGCGAGAAGCCGCGGTCGATCCAGCTCTACGGCGTCGACCCCGTCACCGTCGGCAAGGCCGTGCGGATGATCGCGGACGAGGACCTGGCCGACCACATCGACCTGAACTTCGGCTGCCCGGTCCCCAAGGTCACCCGCAAGGGCGGCGGCTCGGCCCTGCCGTACAAGCGGCCGCTGCTGCGCGCGATCCTGCACGAGGCCGTGACCAACGCGGGCGACCTGCCGGTCACGATGAAGATGCGCAAGGGCATCGACGACGACCACATCACCTTCCTGGACGCGGGCCGTATCGCGGTCGAGGAGGGTGTCACGGCGATCGCGCTGCACGGCCGGACGGCGGCGCAGCACTACGGCGGCACGGCGGACTGGGACGCCATCGCGCGGCTCAAGGAGCATGTGCCGGAGATCCCGGTGCTCGGCAACGGCGACATCTGGTCCGCGGACGACGCGCTGCGGATGATGCGCGAGACCGGCTGTGACGGCGTGGTCGTGGGGCGGGGCTGCCTGGGGCGGCCATGGCTCTTCAGCGACCTGGTGGCGGGCTTCGAGGGCACGGGCACCCGGGGCGAAGCGCTTGATGGATACCGCGCCCAGCCGGGGCTGCGTGAGGTCGCGGACGCGATGGTGCGGCACGCGCGGCTGCTCGGCGAGTGGCTCGGGGACGAGTCGCGCGGTGTCATCGACTTCCGCAAGCACGTGGCCTGGTACCTGAAGGGCTTCTCGGTCGGTTCCGAGATGCGCAAGAAGCTGGCGATCACCTCGTCCCTGGACGAGCTGAGCGCTCAGTTGAGCGAGCTGGACCTGGACCAGCCGTGGCCGGTGGGTGCGGACGGCCCGCGGGGCCGCACGTCGGGCAACAACCGGGTGGTGCTGCCGGACGGCTGGCTGAAGGACCCGTACGACTGTGCGGGCATCAGCGAGGAGGCCGAGCTGGACACGTCCGGAGGGTGAAGTTCCGGGGATCCGGCTCTGTCCGGAGGGTGACCGAGGACGTCCGGATCGTGGGAAGAACGACGCTCGTACGGAGTGATTCGCGCCACCCTTGATAGGGGTAGTGCTCAGATGAGCGAATTACGCGGCGTTGCACTTCTGGAGGGGTGGCACTGGGTGCCACCCCTTCTGCGTTCAAGAGTTGAACGCAGATGCACGGTAAGGAGCTCATGTGAGCGTGTTGGCTCTGCTTTCAGTCAAGTGGGCTTCGACGTTTGAAAGCGGAAGCTACTAGTCGGTTACTTTCGATGTGCTGGCGGACGGGTGGTTAAGACCACGTGACCGGTAGGCGTACCTCCCCAGGAGCCTTCGATCTGGGTATGTTCCTCGCCGTCAGGGCAGCCACCGAGTCCTCGAGGAGTCGAGACACGTGTCGGAAAACAAAGATCAGAAGTTCGTGTACGACTTCACCGAGGGCAACAGGGACCTGAAGGACCTGCTCGGTGGCAAGGGTGCGAACCTCGCCGAGATGACCAACCTCGGCCTCCCGGTTCCCCCCGGCTTCACGATCACCACCGAGGCGTGCAAGGTCTACCTCGACAGCGGCTCCGAGCCGGTCGAGCTCCGTGACGAGGTCAGCGCGCACCTCGACACCCTCGAGCAGCAGATGGGCAAGAAGCTCGGCCAGGCCGACGATCCGCTGCTCGTCTCCGTCCGCTCCGGCGCCAAGTTCTCCATGCCCGGAATGATGGACACGGTCCTGAACATCGGCCTCTCCGACAAGTCCGTCGTGGGCCTCACCGCCCAGGCCGGCGACGAGCGCTTCGCCTGGGACTCGTACCGCCGCCTCATCCAGATGTTCGGCAAGACCGTCCTCGGCGTCGACGGCGAGCTCTTCGAGGAGGCTCTCGACGAGGCCAAGGCCGCCAAGAAGGTCACCGTCGACACCGACCTCGACGCTGCCGACCTGAAGAAGCTGGTCAAGCACTTCAAGAAGATCGTGAAGGCCGAGGCCGGCCGCGACTTCCCGCAGGACCCGCGCGAGCAGATGGACCTCGCCATCGAGGCGGTCTTCAACTCCTGGAACACCGACCGCGCGAAGCTGTACCGCCGCCAGGAGCGCATCCCCGGCGACCTCGGCACCGCGGTCAACATCTGCTCCATGGTGTTCGGCAACCTCGGCCCGGACTCGGGCACCGGTGTCGCCTTCACCCGCGACCCCGCCTCCGGCCACCAGGGCGTCTACGGCGACTACCTGCAGAACGCGCAGGGCGAGGACGTCGTCGCCGGCATCCGCAACACCGTGCCGCTCGCGGAGCTCGAGTCGATCGACAAGACGTCGTACGACCAGCTGATGCAGATCATGGAGACGCTGGAGACCCACTACAAGGATCTCTGCGACATCGAGTTCACCATCGAGCGCGGCCAGCTGTGGATGCTGCAGACCCGCGTCGGCAAGCGCACCGCCGGTGCCGCCTTCCGGATCGCCACACAGCTCGTGGACCAGGGCCTGATCGACGAGGCCGAGGCGCTCCAGCGCGTGAACGGCGCGCAGCTCGCGCAGCTGATGTTCCCCAAGTTCGACGAGGACGCCAAGGTCGAGCAGGTCGGCCGCGGTATCGCCGCCTCCCCGGGTGCGGCCGTCGGCAAGGCCGTCTTCGACTCGTACACGGCCGTCAAGTGGTCGCGCTCCGGCGAGAAGGTCATCCTGATCCGCCGTGAGACCAACCCGGACGACCTGGACGGCATGATCGCCGCCGAGGGCATCCTGACCTCGCGCGGCGGCAAGACCTCGCACGCCGCCGTCGTCGCCCGCGGCATGGGCAAGACCTGTGTCTGCGGCGCCGAGGAGCTCGAGGTCGACACCAAGCGCCGCCGGATGACCACGGCCTCCGGTGTGGTCGTCGAGGAGGGCGACGTCGTCTCCATCGACGGCTCCACCGGCAAGGTGTACCTCGGTGAGGTACCCGTCGTACCGTCCCCGGTCGTCGAGTACTTCGAGGGCCGGATGCACGCCGGCGCCGACGACGCCGACGAGCTGGTCCAGGCCGTCCACCGGATCATGGCCTACGCGGACCGCGTCCGCCGGCTGCGCGTCCGCGCCAACGCCGACAACGCCGAGGACGCGCTCCGCGCCCGTCGCTTCGGCGCCCAGGGCATCGGCCTGTGCCGCACCGAGCACATGTTCCTCGGCGAGCGTCGCGAGATGGTCGAGAAGCTGATCCTCGCGGACACCGACGAGGAGCGCACGGAGGCCCTGGAAGCCCTGCTCCCGCAGCAGAAGCAGGACTTCGTCGAACTCTTCGAGGCCATGGACGGTCTGCCCGTCACGGTCCGTCTGCTCGACCCGCCGCTGCACGAGTTCCTGCCCGACATCACCGAGCTGTCGGTGCGCGTCGCCCTCGCCGAGGCCCGCAAGGACCCGAACGAGAACGACCTGCGCCTGCTCCAGGCCGTGCACCGGCTGCACGAGCAGAACCCGATGCTGGGTCTGCGCGGCGTCCGGCTCGGCCTGGTCATCCCCGGCCTGTTCACCATGCAGGTCCGCGCGATCGCCGAGGCCGCGGCCCAGCGCATCGACGCCAAGGGCGACCCGCGCGCCGAGATCATGATCCCGCTCGTCGGCACCGTCCAGGAGCTGGAGATCGTCCGCGACGAGGCCGAGCAGGTCATCGCCGAGGTGCAGGCCAAGACCGGCATCGAGCTGAAGCTCGCGCTCGGCACCATGATCGAGCTGCCGCGCGCCGCCGTGACCGCCGGTCAGATCGCCGAGGCCGCCGAGTTCTTCTCCTTCGGCACCAACGACCTCACCCAGACGGTGTGGGGCTTCTCCCGGGACGACGTGGAGGCCAGCTTCTTCACCGCGTACCTGGAGAAGGGCATCTTCGGAGTCTCGCCGTTCGAGACCATCGACAAGGACGGCGTCGGCGCGCTGGTCCGCAGCGCCGTCGAGTCCGGCCGCGCCACCCGCCCCGACATCAAGCTCGGCGTCTGCGGCGAGCACGGCGGCGACCCGGAGTCGGTGCACTTCTTCCACGAGGTCGGTCTCGACTACGTCTCCTGCTCGCCGTTCCGGATCCCGGTGGCGCGTCTGGAGGCCGGTCGCGCGGCCGCCGAGTCGAAGGGCTCGGACAGCCGCTGACCCCATCGAGGGGCGCCCGCTGACCGGGCGTTCAGTAGCAAAGACCGCCGGAACCGCCGCTCGTCCCCGACCCTCAAACCGATGGGCGGCGGTTCCGGTCAGCAAGAGAGACGGGCGGACACCTTGTGCGGAGGTGTCCGCCCCGTCGTATTTCGTCCGCCCCGGGTACGCCCCGGGATGTTCGGCAAATGTGAGTTCATGTTCAATCGAGGCCGGTTGAATTATTGGCCGTTGAACTTTCCGCTTTGAACTTTCCTCGATTGGTCCCGCAAAGAACGGGACGGGCGCGGCCCCCGGATCCCCACCCGGTGACCGCGCCCATTACCCATGTCGGGCAGGTGAGCCGCAACCCTCGCCGACCGCCGCCGGACGCGTGAAGCCCCCCACGGTCTTCGCCACGCCACCTCGGTCCTGAAGGTTTCCTGCCCGACCCGCACAGCTTTTCGGTTCGCCCCCGTTCGCCGCGATGCTTTTCAAGTGTGGCTGAAACACCCTGGTAACGTCCTGTGATGGCGTGCATACTCATCGACGGGGGTGGTTGCGAGTGCACAGGTGGGGGTTCAATGCTGCGGATTCATTTCACCGCAAACGACTTGGCCGGCGTCCGGATGGCCGCCCGGCCCGACGTTCTGTGGGAAACGCTTCTCAGTTTTCACCGTTTAAGAGACCGGCGCGGGTCGGTCGTCTACGGAGAATGGCGCTCTGACACCCGCACACGCCTCAACGGGGAGACCCGGCTCCTCGCCGCCCTCGTTCCCAGTCGCGGTTACTTCCCCGACTTCCTGACCCCGTCCCAGGGCGTGCACGGCCTCGACGAGGGCCTCCAGGCGATCCGCGCGACCTCTCAGGGCCGGCTCCGGCGCGAGCTGTCCCTGCTGGGCGTCGACCGGGCAGGCGGGCGGACCGTGCCCCACTCGCTGCGCGCCCTCGCCGAGGGCGGCGCCGAACCGTTCAGCCGGCTCATCGGGGCGCTGCGCAGCTACCACCGGGCGGCGATCGAGCCGCATTGGCCCCACATCCGCGCCCGGGTCGAGGCCGACCGGGCGGTGCGCGGCCGCGCCCTGCTCGACGGCGGCGCGGACGAACTCCTCGCCTCGCTCCCGCCGATGCTCCGCTGGCGCGCGCCCGTCCTGGAGGCGGACTATCCCGTCGAGCGGGATCTGTATCTCGACGGCAGGGGCCTGCTGCTCCAGCCCTCGTACTTCTGCCGCGGCACTCCGGTCGTCCTGCGCGACCCCTCGCTGCCGCCGGTGCTCGTCTACCCGACGACCCACTGCGAGGCGCCTACCGTGCGGGAGCCGGGCGGGTCGTCCCTGGCCAAGCTGGTCGGCAACACCCGCTCCGCGGTCCTGCACGCCATCGGGGACGGGGGGACGACCAGCGAACTGGCGCGCAGGGCAGGGGTGTCGCTCGCCTCCGCCAGCCAGCACGCGGGCGTCCTGCGGGAGGCCGGTCTTGTGGCAACCCTGCGGCACGGCAACGCGGTCCTGCACACCCTCACGCCTTTGGGCGCCGCCCTGCTCGGCGGCGCCCAAAGAGTCGCGGGGCCCTCACGGGCACCCGCCGAACGTGTCTACGCGCGGAACGGACCCGTCACCTCGTAGGTGATGCCGCCCGAGGAGCTGCCGCTCGTGCCGCGCTGGCTGGAGAAGTAGAGCCGGCTGCCGTCGGGGGAGAAGGCCGGTCCGGTGATCTCGGAGCTGGACTGGCCGCTGATCCGCAGGAACGGGGCGACGACGTCGTCCGGGGTGATGATGCAGATCTCCATGTTGCCGCCGTCCTCGGCGATGAACAGGTCGCCGGAGGAGGAACCGGTGACGTTGTCCACGCCGGTCAGCGGGGCGCCGCCGCCGACCACGAGCGAGTCGTCGTAGGCCAGCTCGTAGGTGTTGTTCGCCAGGTTGAGCTGCCAGAGGCGGTTGTCGCCCTTGGTGGTGAACCAGACGGTGTCGTTGGCGTAGTGGCAGCCCTCGCCGCCGTTGAACTTCTTCGAGCCGGACACCTGGCTGCGGGTGGCCGTCGGGGAGCCGTCCGGGTCCGGGACGTTCTGCCAGGTGAAGGAGCCGGAGGTGGCGGTCCCGGCGACCATCACCTGGAGCGTGCCGGAGGAGAGGTTGCCCCAGGTGGTCGGGATGAAGCGGTAGAAGCAGCCGCTGGTCTCGTCCTCGGTCAGGTAGATCACCTGGCGGACGGGGTCCGCGGCGGCGGCCTCGTGCTTGAAGCGGCCCATCGCGTCACGGCGTACCGCCGCGTTCACGCCGTACGGGTCCGCCTCGTAGACGTAGCCGAGGCTGACCTCCTCACAGGAGAGCCAGGTGTTCCACGGGGTCTTGCCGCCCGCGCAGTTCTGCCGGGTGTTGGACAGGATGCGGTACGCGCCGGTGATGGCACCGGTCGAGCTGAACTTGACCGCGCTCGCGCCGCCGCTCGGGTTGATCTCCGAGTTGGAGACGTAGATCCAACCCGATCCGTTGGCGTAGCAGGCGCCGCCGTCGGGGGCGTTGTGCCAGGTGTACGAGGTGCCGGAGACCGTCTGTCCCGACCGGGCGATGACCCGGCTGCTGAATCCGCTCGGCAGCAGGATGCCGTTGGCGTCTGCCGAGCCGAGGGCCCCGTAGGGGCCGGCGCCGGGCTGGGCGGGCGCCGCGTAGGCGGCCCCGCGCATCAGGGTGCCGCCGAAGGCGGCGGCCGACGTGCCGATGACCGCTCCGCGCAGGAAACTGCGTCGCTCCACGTCTCACTCCAGAGTGGGTGGTGGTGACCGCCCCGCCGCACCGGTCGGCGGCGGGGTCGCGCGCTTTGGGAACCTAGGAGTACGGAGTTGGTTCGGAGTTGACGGTGCAGCAACAGCCGATGAAGGGGAAGCGTCGGTCCGAAACTCGGTCGGTTCGCAAGGGTCGTCGCGCCGGCCGACGGCACGGCCATCGCACCGTCGCCGCGCCGGCCGTCGCCACCGCCAGGGGACCCTCAGGCGATGGACCCCGGGGCTTCCAGCAGAGTCTTGAGCGTGAGCCGGGAGGGGGCGCCCCCGAAGCCCTCCGAGGCTCCGGAAGACCTTCGAAAGATCTTCGAGAAAAGATCGCCGGGCAGCGATGAGTTCCGCTCGGCCCCACTGTCTTAACTCTCGAAAGCGACGCCACGGAGCGCCGGCACGGCGAACGGCGCGGACGAACCACAGGAGAGAGTGACCCACCATGACGCAGATGATCTTCGTGAACCTGCCCGTGAAGGACCTGGAGACCTCGAAGGCCTTCTGGACCAAGCTCGGCTACTCCTTCAACCCGCAGTTCAGCGACGAGAACACAGGGTGTCTGGTCATCAGTGACACCATCTTCGCGATGCTGCTGACCGAGCCCAAGTTCAAGGAGTTCACCGCGCCCGGCAAGCAGGTCTCCGACGCGACGAAGACGACCGAGGTGCTGATCACGCTGAGCGCCGAGAGCCGCGAGGCGGTCGACGAGCTGGCCGAAGGAGCCCTCGCCGCCGGCGGATCGGCGGCGAAGGAGCCGCTGGACCACGGCTTCATGTACGGGCGCTCCTTCGCGGACCCGGACGGCCACCACTGGGAGGTCTTCTGGATGGACCCGGCGGCCGTCCAGGGCTGATGCCCCCGCGGGTGTCAGGCCGAGACGCCGCCGTCGATGACCAGGTCGGTGCCCACGACCGAGCCGGCGTCCTCCGAGGCGAGGTACAGCACCGCTGCCGCCACCTCGGAGGCCGCCGAGATGCGGCCGAGCGGCGACTCGTCCTTCATCCGCACCTCCCGCTCGGCCTCGGTCTCACCGGGCCGCAGCGACATGGTCGACTCCGCGGCACCCGGGCTGACGGCGTTGATCCGCACACCGTCGGCGATGTGGTCACGGGCGGCGGCGCGGGTGAGCGCGGAGACCGCCGCCTTGGAGACCTGGTAGCCGAAGACACCCGGGATACGTACGTGCGGGCCGAGGTTGGACGAGATGTTGACGATCGTGCCGCCGCCGTTGGCGCGCATATGGGCGACCTCGGCCTGGAGCGAGTGCAGGACGCCGGTGACATTGGTGTCGAGCAGCGCCTGCCAGTCCTCCAGCGGGAAGTCGGCGGCCGAGGCGCCGCCCCGGAAGATGCCGGCGTTGTTCACCGCGACATCGAGAGCGCCGAAGAGCTCGACCGTCCGGTGGACGAGGTGGCGGACGTCCTCCGCCCGGGCCACATCGGCGGTGACGGCGGCCGCGCTGCCGCCGGCGGCCTCGATCAGGGACACCGTCTCGTCGAGGGTCGCCGTGCTGCGGCCCGAGACGACGACCTTCGCGCCCTCGGCGGCGAAGGCGAGCGCGATGGCCCGGCCGAGCCCCGTGCCGGCGCCGGTGACGAGGACGGTCTTGTTCGTGAAGCGTGCGGACATGGCTGTGCCAACTCCTTGTAAGAGAAACATCGTTACCTGGTGCCAGTGGTTATTCTTGACCGTACGTTCCAGTATCAAGGCCCAAGAAAAGGGCGCCCGACGGCGCCCTTGTCGAAGGGTCTTTCAGTCCAGCAGTGACAACGCCTGCTCCGCCGCGTCGCGGACCCTGGCCGGGTCGCTCGACGCCTTGCCGACCAGGCGGATCCCCTGCATCAGGACGAGCAGCATCCGGGCCAGCGCCTGCGGGTCGCGGTCCGCGGGCAGCTCGCCCTGGGCGCGGGCCCGGACCAGCGAGGCGTGCAGCAGGGTCTCGATCTGCTCCCAGCTCAGCTCCACCCGCCGGGCCACGGCTCCGTCGTGCGGCCCCAGTTCGGCCGCCGAGTTGGTGATGAAACAGCCGTTCAGGCGGACCTCGTCCGTCCCCGCCTCGTCGGCGAAGCGACGGACCAGGGCTCGGACGGGAGGCAGTGCGGGACCCGGCGCGGACAGCTCCTCCATCATGAGCGGGTCGTTCGCCCGGAGGTAGCGGTCCATCGCCTTCATGTACAGATCGTGCTTGTTGCCGAAGGTGGCATAGATGCTGGCGCGGCCGATCCCGAGGTGCTCGACGAGGTCCGACATCGTCGTCGCCTCGTAGCCGCGCCGCCAGAACAGCTCGAGCGCTGCCTGCAGCGCGGCCTCCGGATCGAACTCCTTGGTCCTGGCCACGCCCCCACCGTAGATCTATCTGGAACGTGCGGTCAAGTAAAGCTGACGGACCGCACGTCGAGATCAGACCGCGTGGAGCGCGCCCTCGTGGACCCGGACCGGATACACCTCCACCGTGACCTCCTCGTCGTCCAGGCAGCGGCCCGTCTCCAGGTCGAAGCGCTGCTTCAGGAGCGGCGAGGCCACGAACGGCCGTCCGTTCGCCGACCCGAGCAGCCCCCGCGACAGCACCTGCGCCCCGGTGAACGGATCCCGGTTGTCGATCGCGTACGCGCGCCCCGACCGGTCCTTGAACAGCGCCACCTGCCGGCCGTCCGGCAGCAGCGCGGCCACGCCCCGGCCCGGCGTCAGGCGGGACTCCTCGCAGACCGGCATCCAGGCGTCGGGGGACGGGGACAGTTCGAGCTTCATGGCTTCAGACCCTTTCCAGGCGGGTTCCGATGGTGAGGACGGTCAGGTCCGGCTTGATCTGGTCGCGCTCGGGCACGAACTTCACCGACGGGTCCGGCGCGTCCGGCGCGTTCACGAACGACACGAAGCGGCGCAGCCGGTCCGGGTCGTCCAGGGTCTGTGCCCACTCGTCCTGGTAGTCCGCGACATGGGCCGCCATCAGCGCCTCCAACTCGTCGCAGAGCCCCAGAGAGTCGTGCACGACCACGTCCTTGAGGTGCTCCAGGCCGCCCTCGAGCCGCTCCAGCCAGGTCGAGGTGCGCTCCAGGCGGTCGGCGGTACGGATGTAGAACATCAGGAACCGGTCGATCAGCCGCACCAGTTCGGCGTCCGACAGATCCTGGGCGAGCAGGTCCGCGTGGCGCGGGGTCGCGCCGCCGTTGCCGCCCACGTACAGGTTCCACCCGCTCGCCGTCGCGATGACGCCGAAGTCCTTCGACTGCGCCTCCGCGCACTCGCGGGCGCAGCCGGAGACCGCCGACTTGAGCTTGTGCGGGGAGCGCAGGCCCCGGTAGCGCAGCTCCAGCTGGATCGCCATCTTCACCGAGTCCTGCACGCCGTAGCGGCACCAGGTCTGCCCCACGCAGGACTTCACGGTGCGCAGCGACTTCCCGTACGCGTGCCCCGACTCGAAGCCCGCGTCCACGAGACGGGTCCAGATCGCCGGCAGCTGCTCGACGCGGGCGCCGAACATGTCGATCCGCTGTCCGCCCGTGATCTTGGTGTAGAGCCCGAAGTCCCGGGCCACCTCGCCGATCACGATCAGCTTGTCCGGGGTGATCTCACCGCCGGGGATGCGCGGCACGACCGAGTACGAGCCGTTGCGCTGCATGTTCGCGAGGAAGTGGTCGTTGGTGTCCTGGAGGGAGGCCTGCTCGCCGTCCAGGATGTAGCCACCCGCCCCGATCGTCGGCGCGAGGCTCGCGAGGATCGAACCGACGGTCGGCTTGCAGATCTCGCAGCCCTCGCCGCCGCGCGCCTCAGGACGCCCGTGCGAGTCGAGCAGCGCGGCGAAGGACGTCAGCCGCAGCGTGCGGGTGATCTCGTACAGCTCGCTGCGGGTGTACGAGAAGCAGGCGCAGAGCCCCTTGTCCTTCGGCTCCGGCAGCAGCTGCCCGATGAGCTTCACGCAACTGCCGCAGCCCGTACCGGCCTTGGTGCACTTCTTCACCTCGGGCAGCGTCTCGCACTGGGTGATCGCGTGCTTGGTGACGTTGTGGCACGAGCAGATGACGGCGTCGTCGGGGAGCGCGGACGGGCCCAGCGCCACCGGGGCGCCCGCGCCCGCAGGCAGGACCAGCTGCTCGGGGGAGACCGGCGGGACGGAGCCGGTGAGCGACCGCAGCAATCCGTACGAGTCGGCGTCACCGACCAGGACACCGCCGAGCAGCCTGCCGTCGCCGTCGATGACGAGCTTCTTGTAGACCCCGGAGCGGGAGTCGGAGTAGACGACGTCGAGGCAGCCCTCGGCGGTGCCGTGCGCGTCACCGAAGGAGGCCACGTCGACGCCCAGCAGCTTCAGCTTGGTCGACATGTCGGCACCGGTGAAGCCGTCCACGGCCTCCTCGGCGATCGTCGCCGCGGCCGTCAGCGCCATCTCGTAGCCCGGCGCGACCAGGCCGTACACCCGGCCGTCGGAGGCCAGCGCGCACTCGCCGATGGCGTACACGGCGGGGTCGGACGTCTTGCACCGCTCGTCCACCGCGATGCCGCCGCGCTCGCCGACCGTCAGACCGCAGTCGCGGGCCAGCTGGTCGCGGGGCCGTACGCCCGCCGAGAACACCACCATGTCCGTGGCCAGTTCGGAGCCGTCCGACAGACGCATCCCGGTGACCGCGCCGTCCTCGGTCACGACCTCCTGGGTTCCGGTGCCCGTGTGGACGCTCAGCCCCATCTGTTCGATCGTGCGCAGCAGCGCGGCGCCACCGCCGTCGTCGACCTGCACCGGCATCAGCCGGGGCGCGAACTCCACGATGTGCGTGTCGAGTCCGAGCCCCTTGAGCGCGCCCGCCGCCTCCAGGCCGAGCAGTCCGCCGCCGACGACCGCACCGGTCGTCGCCGTCCTGGCGTACTCCTCGATGGCCAGCAGGTCCTCGATCGTCCGGTAGACGAAACAGCCGCGGGCGTCCTTGCCGGGGACGGGCGGCACGAAGGGGTACGAGCCGGTGGCCAGGACGAGCGTGTCGTACGGGATGACCTGCCCCGAGCGGGCGGTGACCGTACGGGCCTCGCGGTCGATCGACTCGGCCGGGTCGCCGACGTACAGCTCGATGCCGTGCTTCGCCATGAAGCCGTCCTCGACCATCGAGAGATCGTCGGGGGTGCGGCCGTTGAAGTACGAGGTCAGCTGGACCCGGTCGTAGGCCGGGCGGGGCTCCTCGCAGAGCACCACGACGCGGGAGCGCTCGGTGACGCCACGGTCCGCCAGCGCCTCCAGGAAACGCTGGCCGACCATGCCGTGGCCGACCAGGACGACAGTGGGGGTGTGCACGGGCGTGGTCGACATCTCAGGAGCCTCCGTCATGGGTGAGCAGGTGAAGCAGGGGAGCGGGCGGAAGGGCCTCGTCGCCCTCCCAGGCCCGGGCGAGCGCCCCGACCGCGGCGAGATCGCCGAGCAGCACGCCACCGACGAGGCGGTCTCCGCGGACGACGACCTTGCGGTAGGCGCGCCGGGTGGCGTCGGTCAGCTGCACGACGTCGTCGCCGGGCAGCGGGGTGGCCTCGCCGAACGCGGCCAGGTCGAGCGCCTCGGGGCCGCCCAGCGTGAGGCGGGTCAGGGCGCGGGTGCCGGTGTAGGCGGGCCGGGGCGTCGCCTCCGGCACGGTCGTCTGCGGCGGGGTCGCGGCGGCCTGGAAGGCGGGCGTCTCCGACAGGAGAAGGTCCGCCAGCGCGTCCGCCTGTTCCAGGGCCGGGCCGGCCAGGCCGTAGACGCGGCCGCCGTGTTCGGCGCAGTCGCCGATGGCGTGGATGAACGGGTCGGAGGTCCGCAGCTCGTCGTCGACGACGATGCCCCTGCGGACGTCCAGACCGGCGTCCCGGGCGAGCCCGACACGCGGCCTGACCCCGCACGCGAGCACCACGACCTGGGCGTCGAGCACGAAACCGTCGGCGAGCTCCACGGCCGTGACCGCGCCGTCCTCCTGGCGCAGGCCGCTGACCCGGCACTCGGTGTGCACCTCGACGCCGAGGGACTCCACGTGCTCCCGGAGCAGCTCCGAGGCCTGCGCGTCGAGCTGGCGCTCCATGAGCCGCTCGCCCTGCTGGGTGAGCACGACCTCGGCGCCGAGCGCCGCCAGTGCGCGGGCCGCGGAGACCCCGAGCAGCCCGCCGCCGATGACGACCGCGCGGACCCCGGGCCGGACGAGCTCCCGCAGCTCCAGGCAGTCGTCGAGCGTGCGGAACGGGTGGACGCCCGACGGCAGCCGCGAGCCGCGCAGTCCGCGCAGCGGCGGCAGCACGGGGTTGGAGCCGGTCGCCAGGACCAGCCGGTCGTAGCCGACCGTCGTCCCGTCCTCGCACTCCACGGTCCTGGCGGCCCGGTCGATCCGCACCGCCCGCACCCCGCGCCGCACCGGCTCCTGCGGAGCGGGCAGCGCGATCACCTCCGGCGCGTACCGCCCGGCGAGGACGTCCGCGAGCAGCACCCTGTTGTACGGTGCGTGCGGCTCTTCGCCGAGGAGGGTGACCGGCAGGCGCTGGGCGAGCCGGACGCCCGCCGTTCCGCCTCCGACCACCACGATCCGTGTACTCATGTCTCGAAGAGTGCGGGGCGGGTGTTACCCGTCGGCATCCCGTTTGTTTCCCCTGCGGAACGCTGATCTCAGACCTGCGGGGTTCGCACTGTGAGGCGGACGGGTGTGAGGCTTAACCAGTGGTCAGAGTCTCCTCAAGGGGACCTTAAGGATCGCGGGGGAGCGGCTGACCTGGGGTTCTCGTATACGGGCGGACCCTAGTGTGCGGGTGTGACGACCGAGGTCAGTGAACCCCTCTTCGACGCGCGCGCGGCGGCGCGTCCGTTCCCGCGAGCCGCGCCCGCGCCCCGCCTCGCCCCCGATCGGCTGCGTGACGCCGTCGTCGGCGGAGCCGGGGCCGTCGCCCTGCTCTGGGGGCTCCAGGCCGAGCCGTCCGCGCGCCTGGACGCCGTCTTCGCGACCGGCGCGCATCTCACCGGGCTGCTCGCCGGCTACGGCGTCCTCGTCATGCTGTTCCTGATGGCCCGCGTCCCCGCCGTCGAGCACGGCGTCGGCGCCGACCGGCTCGCCCGATGGCACGCCCTCGGCGGCCGGTACGTCCTCGGCCTCGTCGGCGCCCACGCGCTCCTCGCCCTCTGCGGGTACGCCGTGCACACCCGTACCGACCTGGTCACCGCCACCCTCGGGCTGCTCTCCTATCCGGCACTCGCCGCAGCCACCGCCGGTACCGCGCTCCTCGTCGCCGTCGGTATCACCTCCGCCCGGCGGCGGCTGCGGCACGAGACCTGGCGGGCGGTCCATCTGTTCAGCCACCTCGCCGCCGCCCTCGGCTTCGTGCACCAGCTCGCGGGCCCCGACCTCGCGGCGAGCCTCCCGGCCGTCTGGGTCTGGTCGATGGCGCACGCCACCGTCGCCGTCCTCCTCGTCTGGTACCGGATCGTCGTCCCCGTCCGGCAGGCGCTGCGACACACCCTGCGGGTGACCGAGGTGCGCGACGAGGGCCCTGACGTCGTCTCGGTGACCATCCGCGGCACCGGCCTGGAGCGGCTGTGCGCCGAACCGGGCCAGTTCTTCCGCTGGCGGTTCCTGACCCGCAGGCTCTGGCGGACCGCGCTACTCCTCACCGTCGGTGCGCTCGCCGCGACGTTCCTGACGGCCGCCGTGGAACCGGCCGCGCCGCCCGCGCCGGACCGGGCGCCGACCGGCACAACCTCAGACGTAGCTCAAGACTCCCGGGATTGATGGACGGCGCACGCATCGTCTCCCTAGGCTCGCGACCATGCCTGACATCTCCCTGACCACCGTCGTCCTGCTCTGTATCGCCGCACTCGTGGCCGGCTGGATCGACGCCGTGGTCGGCGGGGGAGGGCTCCTTCTGCTGCCCGCGCTGCTGCTCGGGCTCCCGCAGGCCGGGGCCGCGCAGATCCTCGGCACCAACAAGGCCGTCGCGATCGTGGGCACGACCGGGGCCGCCATCACCTACGTACGCAAGGCCCCGGTGCAGGTGAAGACGGCGGTACGGATCGGGCTCGCGGCCCTCGCCGGCTCCATGGGCGGCGCGTTCTTCGCGGCCGGGATCAGTAGCGACGTACTGCGCCCCGTGATCATGGTGGTACTGGTCGGCGTGGCAGCGTTCGTGATGCTGCGGCCGTCCTTCGGGACCCAGGGGGAGGACAAGGCGCCCGTGACGCGGGCCCGGATCGTCACCGCGATCGTGCTCGTCGGCGGCGGGATCGGCTTCTATGACGGGCTGTTCGGGCCGGGCACCGGCACCTTCCTGGTCCTCGCGCTCACAGCCGTGCTCCATCTCGACCTGGTGACCGCCTCCGCCACCGCCAAGATCGTCAACGTCTGCACCAACGCGGGCGCGCTCGCGATGTTCGCCTACCAGGGCAGCGTGCTGTGGCAGCTGGCCGCCGTGATGGCCGTCTTCAACCTGGCCGGCGGGATGATCGGCGCGCGGATGGCGCTGAGCAAGGGCTCGGAGTTCGTCCGCGGGGTGCTGCTGTTCGTGGTGTTCTCGCTGGTCGCGAAGCTCGCCTTCGACCAGTGGAGCTGACGGCGGCCGATCAGCGCACGCCGATGAGGTGGGCGAAGGCCACCACGTTCCCCTGGTAGCCGGACTTCTTGGTGAACCCACCGCCGCAGGTGATCACCCGCAGTTCGGCCCGGTGCTTCTCCCCGTAGACCCGCTCGTCCGGGAAGTCCTTGTTCTCGTACACCTCGACGGCGTCGATCGTGAACACGGCCGTACGGCCGTCCTGCCGGTCCACCTCGATCCTGTTGCCCTTCTTGAGCGCGCCGAGCGCGTAGAAGACGGCCGGGCCCTGTGCGTTGTCGACATGGCCGGCGACGATCGACGTGCCCTCGGCGCCGGGCGTGGTGCCGTCCTCGTACCAGCCGGCCAGATTGCGGTCGCTCGCCGGCGGCACGTCGAGCGCGCCGTCCGGGCTCAGACCCAGCCCCGTCATGGGCGCGTCGACGTCGATCTCGGGGATGCGCAGCCGGACGGGGGTGGAGGGCGGCAGCGGGTCGGCGGCGGCGTCGGTGTGCGCGTTCGGCCCGGCGGCGAACGCCTCGGCGGCCGACGGGACCGGCGGGGTGACGTTCTCCGAGCCGTTCTGGACGAGCCAGATGCCGACGCATGCGGCGATGGCTATGCCCCAGCCCTTGGTCCTGCTGTTCACGGTCTGCCCTCTCGGGGTGGTGCGGGGGTGGTGCGGGAGGGGGATGTGGCCCTGCCCCCGCCGGGCCTCGTAGGGGCGCGCGGCGGGGGCAGGGCACGGGCGGTACGCCCAGGGAGCCCGGGCAGGAAGCCCAGGAGCAATCCCTAGTCGTCCTGCGCGCCGCTCGCCCGGCGGCGCAGGAGCCAGGTACCGCCGACGGCAGCCGCGGCCAGCACCGCCGCGCCCGCCGTGATCTGGGCGGTGTCGGGGCCGATGCTGCCGCCGACACCGGTCTGGACATGGCCGCTCGGGCTCTTGTGCTTGACGGCGAGCTCGCCACGAGCGGTCTTGCCGTTGTCGCAGGCGACGCTGATGCCGAACGTTCCTGCCTTGGCGTGGTGCGGAACCGTGAACTGACCGACCACGACCTCCTTGTGCGTGCTCGGATTCAGCTGGAACTCGCCCGCGCCGAGCGAGTTCGCGTCCCCGACGCCGTGCCCGTGCGAACCGCAGGCGAGGGTGTTGACGGTGACGGTGGTGCCGGGGGTGGCGGAGGACGGATAGACCTCCAGGGCCTCGTGGTCCCCTGCGTACGCCGCCGGTGCGGCGAAGGCGCCGATCGCGGCGACCGTCAGCGCGGTACCGGTGAGCAGACGGGCAGTGGTGCGCATGGGGTCCTCCGGGGCGCGCGAGCGGACGTGCCGGAGGTCTCCCGAGAGGGACTTCCCGGGACCTACCTCCTAGGACCGAGATAAGGGCCGCGGCGCGCCGCGCGCCTGCTGATGGAGGGTCAGAATTGCGCCGTCCGGTGCGGTGTGTCGCCTGGCGGCCGGACGTTTACGCAGGTGGTGACGGGTTGCGGGGCGCCAGTCGGCACCCCGTGCCGAACGGGTGACGGGCCCGGACGGCGCGCCCCGCGGGCGCGGTCAGACGATCAGCCCCTCGATCGCCGCCCGGGCCCACTCCTGCGCCCCCACCGTCGCACCGGCGGCGACCCCGCTCGCGACGGGGACCAGCGCCCCTCTGAGTGTGGCGAGCGCGCGGCGCACCCTGCCCGCCTCGGGTTCCGGCTGGGTGATCACCTCCAGGACCTCCCCGGCCGCGGCCTCGGCGTCCTCGCGGTCCTGCTGGGCGAGACCGGCCTCGGGCAGCTGCCGGAGCAGCTCGGCGACCCGCTCGGCCAGCGCCTCGTAGCCCGCGGCGACCTCGCCGTTGACCTGCTGGTTCTGGGTGACCGTCTCGTTGTTCCAGGCGAACTGGTTGTGGGAGGCCGAGCCGTGGAACACCGGCCCGTCGTAGTTGTGCACATTCTGCGGATCGCTCATGCGGTGGAACCGTCCCCTTCGGCCTGTTGCTGGACGACGTTGTCGTTGTTCCACGAGAACTGGCTGTTGGTGACCGAGCCGTGGATGACCGGGCCGTTGTAGTTGTTGATGATCGTCGGCGTCGGCTCGACCGTGCGGACGGTCTTGTGGACGACCGGCAGCGATGTGCGCAGCGAGACGAGGTCGACGCGGCCGTTGTGTACCACGGCGGTTCCCTGCGTTCCGTTCACGGAGCAGTTCACCACGCGGCCGGCGGAGTCGTCGGCGAAGACGGCGCCCATCTCCGCGCAGTCCGTGAACTCACTGTCCGCGACGTCCAGGTAGGCGGAGCCGGCCCCGGTCAGCCCTGTTCCCTCCGACCCGTTCACGGTGAGGTTCCTCGCGAAGAGGCCTGCCTTGCCGTACGCGACGATTCCTCCGACGCGCATCGCTGTGACGTCACAGTCGTGTACGAGCAGTTGGGCGTCCTCGCCGGCGCCGAAGCCCACCACCCCGCGCTCGGCCTTGACGCCCTTGAGCGTGACCCTGGACTGGCCGAGGGCGGTGACCGCGGTGACGCCGAAGTCACGGAACACCGCGTCGGTGAGGTCGGCCGTGGTGCCGCCGTCGCCTCGGGTGGTGTCCAGCCCCTGCGCGCAGCGGTCCACCCGGACGTGCTCGAAAACGCCCTTGGATCCGTCCCAGACCCGTAGCGCCGAGCTTGTCAGGCCCTCGATCCCGATGCGGGTGAAGCGGCCTCGCCCGCCGTCCGTCAGGGCGATACCGACGTTGCCTCCGGAGATGCGGCAGCCGTGCACCTCCGGAGCGCCGCCCGTGGTGGAGAACACCGAGACGTTGCCCGCGCCGAGGACCTGGCAGTCCTCGAACCTGCCCCGGGCCGAGCTCTGGATGTTGATGCCGGTGTCACGGCACTCGGCGAACACGCAGCCGCGCACCGTCGGGTCGGCGCCGCTCGCCGCGGCGATCCCGTGCTGCGCGTCGGTGACGCGCGTGCCGTGCACGGAGCCCCGGGACTGCTCGATGAACATGATCCCCTCCGCGTGCACGGCGGTGATCGCGCAGTCGGCCACGGTGAGTTCCGCCCGGGTGTCGGCCATGAGGGCCGAGTGCCCGGTGCCGGTCAGCTCGCAGCCGGTGACCTCGGCCTGGGCGTCGCAGACGCGCACCCCGTGGATCCGGCTGCCCTCGATCCGGCTGCCCCGGACGGCGACCCGGGCGCCCTCGATCACGGCGATCGCGTTGTCGGCGGCGTCGGTGAACCGGCACCGCTCGATCAGTCCGGTCGACGCGGTGAAGACGGTGCGGCCGTGCAGGATCACGCTGTCCCGCAGGGTGACGTGGGTGTTCGGCCGCGCGTGCGTGCCGGCGCCGCCCGGCGTGCGGACCTCCACGTGGTCGAGGGTGAGGGTGCCGGCCAGGCAGGTGACGGTGTCGGCCTCGGTGTCGCGGCCGGTCAGGACGAGACCTTCGACGCGCACCGACCCGGAGGTCTCCAGTACCGTCCCGCGCAGCCGGCTCACCACGACGGAACCCGGGCCGTCGGTCGCGACCAGCCGGACCTCGCCCCGGACGACGAGGCTCTCCTCGTAAGTCCCGGGCGCGATCTCGATCAGCGCTGCCCGGCCCCGGGCGGCGGCGGCCCGCAGAGCGGACGTGATGTCGGGGTGGGCGCGACGACCACCCCGCGGCGAGACGACATACCTCGCGACCATCTCCGGACCCCCATGTCACCCACCTGCACCATCGATGCTACCTGGAGAGGGTGCCGAACGCCCCCTGACGCAGGGAGTGTTGCCTGTTCCGGGGCGTCGTCGGGCTCTCACAGCCGATCCCAAGGCACCGATTCGTACGCCTCGTACACCCGCACCATCAGCTCCTCGTCCACCTCGAAGTCCACGCCGTCGATTCCGCCGACCGGCGAGATGCCCCGGGAGTTCGTCACCAAGGCCGCGCGGAAGCCGGGGAGGTCGTCCCGGGTCACCCGGCGCCGTACCGATTCCAGGTGGGACTCCAGCAGGGTCATCGTGATGCCGTGCAGGCAGGGGGCCGACGGCCAGACCAGTGACGTGCCGTCCCAGAAGGCGATGTTGGTGACCGCGCCCTCGGCGATCTCGCCGTCCAGGGAGGTCAGCAGCGCCTCGTCGAAGCCCTCGCGCCGCACCGCCTCCCCGTAGTACGTCTGGCCGAAGCCGCCCACGTGCTTGATGTGGGGCGCCGGACGCCCGTACACGACGGACTTCAGGCGCTGCGGGGTCGGAACGTGGGTGTACGGATCCGTCACGGTCACCGTGGTCCGGGTGCCTCCGGCGAGGTCCGGGTGGACGTACACCCGCGCCGCCGCGTCCCGTCGGCCCGCCGATTCCAGGGCGCCGCGCAGCAGCGCCCGTACGCGCTCCCCGTCCACACCCTCGTCGAACAGCTCCCGGCCGGCACGGTCGAGGCGGGCCAGATGCAGGTCGAGGCCCTGCACCCGCCCGTCGCGCACCTGGGCCGCGGTGAAGTGGCCGTAGCCGGTCAGCAGGCTCGCGAGGACCTTCGGGTCGGTGGCGGGGGAGCCGTCGATCTCGATGTGCGGGACAGGCGTCGTCATGCCCTCACCGTATGCGGAGACGCCTACGGAAAATCGACGCTTGACCTCAACCAAACTTGAGGTATCAAGATTCTCGGCATGGACATCACGAACTCCGCGAACTCCGCCGATTCCACGAGCGCCGCCCAGGTCGCGCCGCTCAAGCTCGCCGTCATCGTCGCCAGCAATCGCGAGGGCCGCTTCGCCCCGGTCATCGCCGACTGGTTCCTCGGCCGGACCGTCGAGCGCGACGACTTCACCGTCGACGTCGTCGACCTCGCCGAGGTCGACCTGCCGACCTCCCTCTCGTACAACCCCGACCCCGCCGTCCGCGCCGAACTGGCCAAGGTCTCCCCGGTCCTCGCCGCCGCCGACGCCTTCGTCGTCCTCACCCCCGAGTACAACCACTCCTTCCCCGCCTCCCTCAAGTCCCTCATCGACTGGCACGGCTCCGAATGGCACGCCAAGCCCGTCGGCTTCGTCTCGTACGGAGGGATGTCCGGCGGACTGCGCGCCGTCGAGCAACTGCGCCAGGTCTACGCCGAGATGCACGCCGTGACCGTCCGCGACACGGTCTCCTTCCACAACGCCCACGGCCACTTCGACGAGGACGGGCGCCACAAGGACCCCACCCGCCCCGACGCCGCCGCCAAGTCGATGCTCGACCAGATCGCCTGGTGGGCGCACGCACTCCGTAACGCCAAGTCCACCCGCCCGTACGCGGCTTGATGGGGGACGGGGACCATGCTGTTCCGACTCGTCGCCGGCCGGCTGCGGCCCTACCGGCGCACCCTGGCCCTGGTCGTCCTCCTCCAACTCGTCCAGTCCCTCGCCTCCCTCACCCTGCCCACCCTCAACGCCGACGTCATCGACCACGGAGTCCTGCGCGGCGACACCGCCCATGTCCTGGCCGGCGGCGGACTGATGGCCGCCGTCACCCTCCTCCAGGCCGCCGCGGCAGCCGCCGCCGTCTACTTCGGCGCGAAGATCGCCATGGGGCTCGCGCGTGACCTGCGCGCGGTCGCCTTCCGACGCGTCCAGGACTTCTCCGCCCGCGAGATGAGCCGGTTCGGCACCGCCTCCCTCATCACCCGCACCACCAACGACGTCCAGCAGGTCCAGACGTTCGCCGTCCTCGTCCTGACGATGCTGGTCGCCGCGCCCCTGATGTGCGTCGGCGGCATCGTGATGGCCCTCGACCAGGACGTTCCCCTCGCCCTTCTCCTGCTGCTCTTCGTGCCGCTCATGGCAGGGGCCGTCGGCGCCGTCGTGCTGCGGATGCGGCCGCTGTTCCGCGGGATGCAGGAGCGCGTCGACCGGGTCAACCGCGTGATGCGCGAACAGATCACCGGCATCCGGGTCGTCCGGGCCTTCGTCCGCGACCGACACGAGCAGCGAAGGTTCGGCGCCGCCAACGACGAACTGCGCGAGGTCGGACTGCGGGTGGGCCGGCTCCAGTCCGTGATGTTCCCGATCGTGCTGATCGTCTGGGAGCTCGCGACCGTCGCCATCATCTGGGCCGGCGCCCACCGGATCGAGTCCGGTGCCCTGCAGGCCGGTTCGCTGATCGCGTTCCTCGGCTATCTGCTCCAGATCATGATGTCGGTGATGATGGTCCTCTTCCTGATGATGCACATGCCCCGCGCCGAGGTCAGCGCCGAACGCATCCAGGAGATCCTCGCCACCGAGCCGTCCGTCACCCCGCCCGCCGCGCCCGTCCGAGAGCTGCGCGAGCCGGGACGGCTGGAGATCCGCGACGCCGACTTCAGCTACCCCGGCGCCGAGGAACCCGTCCTCCGCTCGGTGAGCCTCACCGCCCGCCCCGGCCGCACCACCGCCGTCATCGGCTCCACCGGCAGCGGCAAGACCACCCTCCTCGGGCTCGTCCCGCGCCTCTTCGACGCGACCGGCGGCGAGGTCGAGGTCGGCGGCGTCGACGTCCGCGACATGGACCGGACCCTGCTCGCCCGTACCGTCGGACTCGTCCCGCAGAAGCCGTACCTCTTCTCCGGCACGGTCGCGAGCAATCTGCGGTACGGAAAGCCCGAGGCGACCGACGAGGAGCTGTGGCACGCCCTGGAGGTCGCCCAGGCCGCCGACTTCGTACGGAACCTCTCCGAGGGACTGGACGCGCCGGTCGCCCAGGGCGGCGCCAACCTCTCCGGCGGCCAGCGCCAACGCCTCGCCATCGCCCGGGTCCTCGTGGCCCGCCCCCGGGTCTACCTCTTCGACGACTCCTTCTCCGCCCTCGACCACACGACCGACGCGCTGCTCCGTGAAGCCCTCGCCCGAGAGACCTCCGACGCGACCGTCGTCATCGTCGCCCAACGTGTCTCCACCATCCGCGGCGCCGACCGGATCGTCGTCCTCGACCAGGGCCGGGCCGTCGGCAGCGGCACCCACGAGGAACTCATGCGGGACAACGCCACCTACCGGGAGATCGTCCTCTCCCAGATCACCGAGGAGGAAGCAGCGTGAGCGCCCCTCAGCGCCGTGGACCCGCCGTCCAGCAGCGCGGTCCCGGCATCGGCACCCCCTCCCTCGAGCGGTCCCTCGACTTCCGCTCCTCCGGCCTGCGCCTGCTGCGCATCATGGCCCCCGAACGTCCACGACTGCTCGCCGTGTTCGCCGCAGCGGCGGTCGGCGTCTCGCTCGCCGTCCTCAGCCCGATGATCCTCGGCCGCGCCACCGACCTCGTCATCTCCGGCGCCGCGAGCCCGGCAGGCGTCGACTTCCCGGCGGTCGCCCGGGTCCTCGCCGCCGCCCTCGCCCTGGTCGTCGTCTCCGCCGGACTCAACTGGCTCCAGCAGAGGCTCGCCACGACCGTCGTCCAACGGGCCGGTCACCGGCTGCGCGAGGAGGCGCAGCACAAGCTCGCCCGGCTGCCGCTCTCGTACTTCGACCGGCAGCCGCGCGGCGAGGTCCTCAGCCGCACCACGAACGACATCGACAACCTCACCCAGACCCTCCAGCAGGCCTTCAGCCAGATGGTCCGGGCGCTGCTCACCCTCGTGGGCGTGCTGGTGATGATGTTCTGGATCTCCCCGCTGCTCGCCCTGGTCGCGCTGGCGACCGTCCCCGTCTCGCTGCTCGTGGCCGCCCGCATCGGCAAGCGCGCCCAGCCGCAGTTCGTGAAGCAGTGGGCCGTCACCGGGCGCCTCAACAGCCATGTGGAGGAGATGTTCACCGGCCACGCCGAGGTCGTCGCCTTCGGGCGGCGCGACGAGGCGGTGGCACGCTTCGACGAGCTCGGCGAGGAGCTGTACGCGGCGAGCTTCCGCGCCCAGTTCATGTCCGGCTTCATCCAGCCGGCCCTCACCTTCGTCGGCAACGTCAACTACGTCCTGATCGCCGTGGTCGGCGGCCTGCGGGTGGCGAGCGGGACGCTGACCGTCGGCGACGTCCAGGCGTTCATCCAGTACTCGTACGAGTTCAACGGCCCGATCACCCAGGTCGCGGCCATGGCCAATCTGCTCCAGTCCGGAGTCGCCTCCGCCGAGCGGGTCTTCGACCTCCTCGACGCGGAGGAGGAGTCCCCGACGCCCGCCGGAGCGAGGCGCCCCGAGATGGTGACCGGCCGGGTCTCCTTCGAGAAGGTGGCCTTCCGCTACGAGCCGGAGAAGCCGCTCGTCGAGGACCTGTCGCTGACGGTGGAGCCGGGGCAGACTGTCGCCATCGTGGGACCGACCGGCGCGGGCAAGACGACGCTGGTGAACCTGCTGATGCGGTTCTACGAGGTGACGGGCGGCCGGATCACCCTCGACGGGGTCGACGTGTCGGCGATGTCACGGGAGGACCTGCGGTCCGGGATCGGGATGGTGCTCCAGGACACCTGGCTGTTCGGCGGGACGATCGCCGACAACATCGCGTACGGCGTCCCATCGGAAGGGGCTGCGCACAGCGCATGGGACAAGGGTGGTGGTGGGCGACGGGAGGGCGTCTCGCGGGAGCGGATCGTCGAGGCCGCCATGGCCACCCACGCCGACCGGTTCATCCGCACGCTGCCCGACGGCTACGACACGGTCCTCGACGAGGACGGCGCCGGTCTCAGCGCCGGCGAGAAGCAGCTGATCACGATCGCCCGGGCGTTCCTGTCCGAGCCGGTGATCCTCGTCCTCGACGAGGCGACCAGCTCGGTCGACACCCGCACCGAGGTCCTCATCCAGCGGGCCATGTCGTCCCTCCGGGAAGGCCGCACCTCCTTCGTCATCGCGCACCGGCTCTCCACCGTCAGGGACGCGGACGTGATCCTCGTGATGGAGGACGGCGGGATCGCCGAGCAGGGCACGCACGAGGAACTGCTGGCGGCGGGCGGTGCCTACGCCCGGCTGTACGCGGCCCAGTTCGCAACGGCGGCCTGAGTACGGTGAGGGGGTGACCCTCGCACTGACCGTACTCACCACCACCGACAGCGCCGCCAAGGCACAGGAGCTCGCGCGCGGGGCGGTCGAGGCCCGACTCGCCGCCTGCGCGCAGATCTCCGGGCCCGTTACCTCCGTCTACCACTGGCGGAAGGCGATCGAGACCGAGGAGGAGTGGCAGGTCCTCTTCAAGACGACCGAGGCCCGCTACGAGGCCCTGGAGGCCCACCTGCTGGCCGTGCACGACTACGACACCCCGGAGATCGTCGCCACGGCGGTGGTCCGGGCGTCGGCCGCGTACCTGGAATGGATCGAGGCCGAGACGACGGTGGCGTCCGCGGAATGACCGAGCTGCCGTTCTTCGTCTACGGCACGCTGCGGCCGGGCGAGTACAACCACGACCGCTTCCTCCTCGGCCGCACGGCGGCGGAGGAACCGGCCCGGCTCCCCGGGGCGTTGCTGTACGACGGGCCCGGCTACCCGTACGCCGTACCGGGCGAAGGCCTGATCGCGGGCGACCTGGTGACCGCCGCACGCGGGGCGTACGACGAACTGCTCGCCGCTCTCGACCGGGTGGAGGGCGGGGCCGGGTACGAGCGGGCGGAGCGCACGGTCGTACGGCTCCGGGACGGGTCGGCCGTCCGTGCCTGGGTCTACTTCGCGGCGCCCGGCACCCCGTACGGCCCGCTCATCGGGGGCGGGGAGTGGCGGGCTCGAGGCGGACCGCGCACACCTTGAACTCGGGCATCCGGGAGACGGGGTCGAGGGCGGGGTTGGTGAGGGTGTTCGCCCGGCCCTCGCCGGGCCAGTGGAAGGGCATGAAGACGGTGTCCGGCCGGATGGCGGTGGTCACCCGCGCGGGAGCCACCGACCGGCCGCGTCGCGAGACCACGGCGACCCGCTCGCCGTCGGCCACCCCGAGCCGCTCCGCGAGCCGCGGATGCAACTCGACGAAGGCGCCGGGCGCGGCCGCGTTCAGCTCGTCGACCCGCCGGGTCTGCGCCCCGGACTGGTACTGCGCGACGACCCGCCCGGTGGTCAGCACGATCGGGTACTCGGCGTCCGTCTCCTCCGCGGCGGCCCGATGCACGACCGGCACGAACCGTGCCCGCCCGTCGCCGGTCGCGAACCGGTCGAGGAAGAGCCGGGGGGTACCGGGGTGGGGCCGGGCTTCGGCCGTCGGGACGGCGGCTTCCGGCGCGTCGTCGGTCGCGGCTTCCGACCGAAGGCCGCCTGCCCGCCCGGCCGCCGTCGTCTGCTCCGGGTCCTCCGGGCAGGGCCAGAAGACGCCGTTCTCCTCGCGGATGCGGCGGTAGCTGATGCCGGAGTAGTCCGCCGGGCCGCCGGCCGAGGCGCGGCGGAGTTCGTCGAAGACCTCCTCCGGGTCCGTGGGGAAGCCCTTCTCCCAGCCGAGCAGACCGGCCAGCGCGTGCAGCACCTCCAGGTCGGTGCGGACCCCCTCCGGCGGGGTCAGGGCCCGTTCCCGGAGCAGCACCCGGCCCTCCAGGTTGGTCGTCGTCCCGGTCTCCTCCGCCCACTGGGTCACCGGCAGCACCACGTCCGCCAGCTCCGCCGTCTCCGACAGGACGACGTCCGCGACGGCCAGGAAGTCCAGCGAGCGGATCCGCTCCTCGATGTGCGCGGCGCGCGGCGCCGAGACGACGGGGTTGGAGCCCATGAGGAGCAGGGACTTCACCTCGCCGCCCAGCGCGTCGAGGAGCTCGTACGCGCTGCGGCCCGGGCCCGGCAGCGACTCCGGGGTCACCCCCCACACCTTGGCCACATGCGCCCGCGCCGCCGGGTCGTCGAGCTTGCGGTAGCCGGGGAGCTGGTCGGCCTTCTGGCCGTGCTCCCGGCCGCCCTGGCCGTTGCCCTGGCCGGTGAGGCAGCCGTAGCCGGAGAGCGGCCGCCCGGCCTTCCCGGTCGCGAGGCAGAGGTTGATCCACGCGCCGACCGTGTCCGTTCCCTTCGACTGCTGCTCCGGGCCTCGGGCGGTGAGCACCATCCCGGTCTCCGCGTCGCAGAACATCCGCATCGCGTCCCGCAGTCGGGGCACCGGCACACCGGTGATCCGCTCGACCAGTTCGGGCCAGTGCGCCATCGCCCCGGCCCGGGCCGCCTCCCACCCCTCCGTACGCTCCCGGACGAACTCCTCGTCGACCCGCCCCTCGGCGACGACCAGATGCAACAGCCCGAGGGCGAGCGCGAGGTCGGTGCCCGGGCGGGGCGCGATATGGAGGTCGGCCTGCTCGGCGGTACGGGTGCGGCGCGGGTCGACGACGATGAGCTTGCCGCCGTTCTCCTTGAGCTCGGTGAGGTAGCGAAGCGCCGGCGGCATCGTCTCGGCAAGGTTGGAGCCGACGAGGATCACACACCCGGTGCGGGGGATGTCCTCCAGCGGGAACGGCAGCCCCCGGTCGAGCCCGAACGCCCGCTGGTGCGCGGCCGCAGCCGACGACATGCAGAAGCGGCCGTTGTAGTCGATCTGCGAGGTGGCGAGGACGAGCCGGGCGAACTTGCCGAGCGTGTACGCCTTCTCGTTGGTGAGGCCGCCGCCGCCGAAGACCCCCACGGCATCGGGTCCGTGGTCGGCGCGGGTCCGGCGCAGCCCATCGGCGACGGCGGCGAGAGCCTCCTCCCAGGTGGCCGGCACCAGGGCACCTGTGTCAGGGCATCGGACCAGGGGCCCGGTCAGCCTGACCCGGGAGGAGAGTACGGCCGGGGCGGTGCGGCCCTTGCCGCACAGCGCGCCCCGGTTGACGGGGAAGTCGGTCCGCTCCACCACCTCGACGGAGTTGCCCTTCGGGCTCAGTGACATGCCGCACTGGAGCGCGCAGTAGGGGCAGTGCGTGGGGGTGGTGACAGCCTCGTACATGCCGAAATCATGAGACGGGCGTGTTACGGGAGGCAGCGCGCCGGATTACGAGTCGTGCGCGTTCTGCTCCCTCGGGTACCGCGACCGAGGTGAGGGCTCGGGGGCGCCTGGTGGATCAGCCCCTGGTCCACCAGGCGCCGTCCAGGGGTGTCCGGCGGATCATGGCCGGGGCCGCTGGCGCGCAGACGCGAGCGCCTCCGTCACGCCTTCCTCGCGCTCTCCGAGGAAGCGCGGGTCCGGTCGCAGGGCCGCGTCCACGGCCGCCTTGCCGGCGGCGACCAGCTCCCGGACGCCGCCGTAGTAGAAGACGGAGTCGTGCGGTTCGACGACCTTCACGCCGTACGACTCGATCCCGGCCGCCCGGCAGAGTGCCACGGCCCGCTTGATGTGGAAGTCCTGGGTGACGAGGACGGCCCGGTCGACGCCGAAGATCCTCTTCGCGCGGACGCAGGAGTCCCAGGTGTCGAAGCCCGCGTAGTCGCTGACGATCCGGCCGTCCGGCACCCCACGCTCGGTGAGGTACGCGCGCATCGCGTCCGGCTCGTCGTACTCCACGCGGCTGTTGTCGCCGGTGACGAGGACGACCTTGACCTTGCCGGCGCGGTACAGCTCGGCGGCGGTGTCGAGGCGGTGCGCGAGGTACGGGGTGGGGCGGCCCTTCCAGAGGCCGGCGCCGAAGACGACGGCGACGTCCTGGGCGGGCACCTCGGCGGTGGTTCGCAGCCGGCTGTCGGCGACGGCGTGCGTCCAGGTGGCGGGCGCGAGGGCGAGGACCGCGCCCAGCATGACGGCCTGGACGGTACGGCGGCGGGCGCGGGTGGTGCGCGGCAGCGGTGTCATCCGCTTCAGCCGGGCGGCCACCGCCCGGGCCGGTACACGTACGCCTCGCATGGAACCTCCGTCGATCTTGCCTGCCCCGTCACCCCTTTCGACGCGAATCGGAGCCGTTCGGTTCGTTCCGGCCGTACAGAACGGCGGCGAGGGCGATGCCGAGCAGGGCGCCGAGGAGCTGCGCCCCGATGAATCCGGGCAGCGAGGAGGGGGCGATGCCGGTGAAGGAGTCGGAGAAGGCGCGGCCGACCGTGCCCGCCGGGTTGGCGAACGAGCCCGAGGAGGTGAACCAGATCGCCGCCAGGAGGTACCCGCCGACGGCGACCGGGGCGAGCGCGGAACGGTCGATGCGGCGCAGCCCCTGGACGAGCAGGACGAGTCCGGCGGTGGCGACGGTCTCGCCGAGCAGCAGATGGGTGTCGGAGCGGACCTGGGTGGACCAGGTGCCGGGCGTCCGCCCGAACATGGCCTCGGCGAGCAACGCGCCGGCGACGGCGCCGGCGAGTTGGGCGGCGAGGTAGACGGCGACCTCACGGACGCCGGGGGCGCCCTCCTCGCCCCGCCGGGCCCACCACTCGGAGAGGGTGACGACCGGGTTGAGATGGCCGCCGGAGAGCGGGCCGAGGAGGGCGATGAGCAGGCCGAGCCCGAGGGCGGAGGCGAGCGAGTTGGCCAGCAGGCGCACCCCGACGTCCTGGCTGAGTGCGGCCGCCTGGATGCCGGACCCGACGACGACGGCCATCAGCGCGGCGGTGCCGACGAGTTCGGCGACGGCTCTTCGGGGGAGCCCGGGGAGAGGAGAGGGAAGCATTCGCATGGCGGAAAAGATATTCCGCTAGATAAAAGAATGAGGAAGTGAGGGGCAGAACCGTACGATCCGCGCATGATCATGGAAGCTGTCCGCAACAACGCCGAGTGGTGCGAGGCCATGTGCCGCGCCCACGGGCACCCCGGAGCCTTCGGCCCGCGCGCCTGGACGAACGCCCGCCGCACCCCGCTCTACTACCCGGACGCGGTGACGCTGACCGCCGACGCGTCCGTACGGGACGTCCTCGACGGCATCGACCGGAACGCCCCCGGAGCCTCCGTCAAGGACAGCTTCGCGCGCCTGGATCTGGAAGGTGAGGGCTTCCGGCTTCTCTTCGACGCGCAGTGGATCCACCGGTCCGGCCGGCTGCCCGCCCCCGCCGTCGACGCCTCGGCGGACACGGACTGGCGGCCGGTCCGCACTCCGGAGGAGCTGGCCGCCTGGGCGACGGCCTGGAGCGGCGGGGACGCGAACGAGTCCGCGTTGTTCCGCCCCGAGCTCCTCGCCGACCCGGCGACGAAGGTCGTCGCAGGGTACGGCGCGGACGGCCGGATCGTCGGCGGCGCGGTACTCAGTGACAGCGGCCGGGTGACCGGCGTCTCCAACCTCTTCACTGCCGACGGTCTCGACCCGACCGTGACCTGGGCGGGCTGCCTGACGCTGGTGGACGACGGCAGCCCCGTCGTCGGCTACGAGTCCGGCGACGACCTGCCACCCGCCCTCGCTCTCGGCTTCGAGACGATCGGGACCCTACGCGTCTGGCTCGACACCCGAGCCTGACAACGCGGGCGGGCGGACGGTGAGCCCATGGAAAACACTCGTGACCCCCACGCAACGGGGAGGCAACGCGCCGGGGTCAGGATCGGTTCATGACGGAGCCGGACACCACGTTCGACAGCACCGCCGAGCTGCTCGGCCGCATCACCGCGCAGCTCGGCGCCCAGCTGAGCCATCTCCCCCCGACGAGAACGGGCAGGCCCATGAACAGGCCGCTGAACAGGCCCGGGAGCACACCCACCCTCATCGCCGTCGGCCATGGCAGCCGTGACCCCCGGGCGCGCGCCACCCTCGCCCTGCTGCTCGACCGGGTCCGCGAGCTCCGCCCCGGCCTCGACATCCGCCTCGCCCACATCGAGCTGAACGCCCCGCTCCTCACCGACACCCTCGCGCGCCACCCCGGCGGGGACGCCGTCCTCGTCCCCCTGCTCTTCGGCCGCGGCTACCACGTCAAGCACGACCTGCCCGCCGCGGCCGCCGCCGCACCCGCCGTGCGCACCCGGGTCGCCGCCCCGCTCGGCGCACACGCCCTGCTCGTCGAGGCGCTGGCCGACCGGCTCGCCGAGGCCGGCTGGACCTCCGCGGACAGCGCGTCACGCTCCACCGGAGTCGTCCTGGCCGCCGCCGGCTCCCGCGACCCCGAATCCCTCGCCGACATCCGCCGCACCGCAGCCCTCCTCGGCGAACGGCTCGGGGGAGTGCCCGTCGTCCCCGCGTACGCCTCCGCCGCCGCCCCCACCGTGCCCGAGGCCCTGCGCACCCTCGCCGCCCGCGGCCGGCACCGGATCGCCGTCGCCTCCTGCTTCACCGCCCCCGGCCTCTTCGCCACCCGCGCCACCGCCCACGCCCCCTGGATCGCCTCCGCCCCCCTCGGCGCCCACCCCGCCCTCGCCCGCCTGGTCCTCCACCGCTACGACCAGGCCGTCGCACTCCTCAGCTCCCAGCAGGAACTGATGTCCGCCTAGCCCCGTGTGTCGGTCCCGCCGGTTACCTTCGGTGCATGGAAGGCATCACGGACACCCCCGGCTACGACGACACCGCGACCGATCGTTGGGCCGCCGAGCCCGACAAGAGGCCAGGGCGGACCGCCTTCCAGCGCGATCGTGCGCGGGTGCTGCACTCCAGCGCGCTGCGCAGACTCGCCGGCAAGACCCAGGTCGTCACCCCCGGATCGAGAAGCCACGCCTGGGATGCCAGCCCCCGCACCCGGCTCACCCACTCCCTGGAGTGCGCCCAGGTCGGCCGGGAGCTCGGTGCCGCGCTCGGCTGCGACCCCGATCTCGTCGAGACCTCCTGCCTCGCCCACGACATGGGCCACCCGCCCTTCGGGCACAACGGCGAGCAGGCCCTCAACGACTTCGCCAAGGACTGCGGCGGCTTCGAGGGCAACGCCCAGTCCCTGCGCCTGCTCACCCGTATCGAGCCCAAGCGGTTCATCTCCGACCCCGCCACCGGCGAGCCCGTCAGCGTCGGCCTCAACCTCACCCGCGCCGCCCTCGACGCCGCCACCAAGTACCCCTGGCCCCGCGGCGGCCATCCCGAGGACCCGGACTCCCCGAAGTTCGGCGTGTACGAGGACGACGTCCCCGTCTTCCTCTGGGCCCGCCAGGGCGCCCCCGCGCACCGCAAGTGCTTCGAGGCCCAGGTCATGGACTGGTCCGACGACGTGGCGTACTCCGTCCACGACTTCGAGGACGGCCTGCACGCCGGCCACATCGACCCGAACATGCTCTTCTCCGAGGCCGAGCGCACCGACATCTGGAACGTCGCCGTCGGCCGCTACGTCCCGTCGGACACCGACCCGCAGGAGCTCGCCGAGGCGCTCGACCGGCTCGTCGACCAGGAGTGGTGGCCGCACGGCTACGACGGATCCGCCGTCGCCCAGGCCCGCCTCAAGGACGCCACCAGCCAGCTCATCGGCCGCTTCTGCCTCGCCGCCGAGGGCGCCACCCGCCAGGCGTACGGCTCCGGCCGCCTCACCCGGTACGCCGCCGAGCTCGTCGTCCCCCGCGAGACCCGCAACGAATGCGCCGTTCTCAAGGCCGTCGCCGACCGGTACGTCATGCAGCGCGCCGAGCAGGAAGCGCTCCGCGCCGACCAGCGCATCGTCCTCGCCGAACTCGCCGAGGCGCTCACCGCCCGCGCCCCCGAGGGCCTCGACCCGCAGTTCCGCGCCCTGTTCGACGCGGCCGGCGACGACCGCTCACGCAAGCGGGTGATCATCGACCAGATCGCCTCGCTCACCGACGCCTCCGCCCGCACCCTCCACGCCCGTCTCCGCCCCCGCCGTCCGTAGGGGACCCCGCCCCCTTCCCCGATCACGCTCCGTGCGGGACGCTCGGCGGAGGGCCCGAGGCGGTACGGCTCGCCGAACGCCCGGAGGCGTAGCGTAGAAGCGGTCGCAACGAGGAGGCATCAAGTGGTCGACGCAGATCAGACCTTCGTCATCGTCGGCGGGGGCCTGGCCGGGGCCAAGGCGGCGGAGACGCTCCGTTCCGAGGGATTCACCGGCCGAGTGATCCTCATCGGCGACGAGCGCGACCACCCCTACGAACGCCCACCCCTCTCCAAGGGCTACCTGACCGGCAAGGAGGAGCGCGACAGCGTCTTCGTCCACGAGCCCGCCTGGTACGCCCGCGCCGAGGTCGAGCTCCACCTCGGGCAGCCCGTCACCGTCATCGACCGCGAGGCCCGCACCGTACGCCTCGGCGACGGCACCACCATCCGCTACGACCGGCTTCTCCTCGCCACCGGCTCCGAGCCGCGCCGCCTCGACATCCCCGGCACCGGGCTCGCCGGCGTCCACCATCTGCGCCGGCTCGCCCACGCCGACCGGCTGCGCCACGTCCTCGCCTCCCTCGGCCGCGACAACGGCCACCTGGTGATCGCGGGCGGCGGCTGGATCGGCCTGGAGGTCGCCGCCGCGGCCCGCGGCTACGGCGCCGAGGTCACCGTCGTCGAGTCCGAGCCCACCCCGCTCCACC
This sequence comes from Streptomyces sp. NBC_01353, assembly GCF_036237275.1. Classification (GTDB taxonomy): domain Bacteria; phylum Actinomycetota; class Actinomycetes; order Streptomycetales; family Streptomycetaceae; genus Streptomyces. The sequence continues at coordinate 5,911,378 of NZ_CP108352.1, forward strand.
AGGTCCTCGGCCCCGAGCTCGGCCAGCTCTTCGCCGATCTTCACACCGAGCACGGCGTCCGCTTCGTCTTCGGCGCCCGGCTCACCGAGATCGTCGGCCAGGACGGCATGGTCCTCGCCGTTCGCACCGACGACGGCGAGGAGCACCCCGCCCACGCCGTCCTCGCCGCGATCGGCGCGGCCCCGCGCACCGCCCTCGCCGAAGCCGCCGGCCTCAACCTGGTGGACCGCGCCCACGGCGGCGGCATCGCCGTCGACGCGTCGCTGCGCACCTCCGACCCCGAGATCTTCGCGGCCGGCGACGTCGCCGCCGCCCACCACCCGCTCCTGCACGCGCGGCTGCGCGTCGAGCACTGGGCCAACGCCCTCAACGGCGGCCCGGCCGCAGCCCGCGCCATGCTCGGCCAGTCCGTGTCCTACGACCGCGTCCCGTACTTCTTCTCCGACCAGTACGACCTGGGCATGGAGTACTCGGGCTGGGCGCCGCCCGGCTCCTACGACCAGGTCGTGCTCCGCGGCGACGTCGGCAAGCGGCAGTTCATCGCCTTCTGGCTCAAGGACCGCAAGGTCCTGGCCGGGATGAACGTGAATGTGTGGGACGTCACAGAGCCGATCCAGCGGCTCATCCGCGCCCAGTCCCCGGTGGACACCGAGGCCCTCGGCGATCCCTCCGTCACGCTGGAGAGCCTCGCCCCCTAGTCCGGACGCCCACGACAGTGTTTTCCGCGGGGGACGACCCCCCGGACCCCCCGGCTGTGTCTTCCGCGGGGGACGACCCCCCGGACCCCCCGGCTGTGTCTTCCGCGGGGGACGACCCCCCGGACCCCCCGTAGACTTCCTGCGTGGCAGGCAGGATCAACGATGACGACGTGAAGGCGGTACGGGACGCGGTCCCGATCGACGCCGTCGTGTCCGAGTACCTCCAGCTCCGCAACGCAGGCGGCGGCAACCTCAAGGGTCTGTGCCCCTTCCACGACGAGAAGTCGCCCTCCTTCCAGGTCAGCCCGAGCAAGGGCCTGTTCCACTGCTTCGGCTGCCAGGAGGGCGGCGACACCATCGCCTTCGTGATGAAGATCGACCACCTCTCCTTCTCCGAGACGGTCGAGCGCCTCGCCGCCAAGGCGGGCATCACCCTGCGGTACGAAGAAGGCGGCTACAACCCCGGCCACCAGCGCGGCGAGCGCATCCGGCTGGTCGAGGCCCACCAGGTCGCCACGCAGTTCTACATCGACCAACTCGGCTCGCCCGAGGCCGAGATCGGCCGGAAGTTCCTTGCCGAGCGTGGCTTCGACCAGGCCGCCGCCGAGCACTTCGGCGTGGGCTACTCCCCGGTCGGCTGGGACCACCTCACCCGCTTCCTGCGCGGCAAGGGCTTCTCCGACAAGGAGCTGATCCTCTCCGGGCTCTCCCAGGACGGCCGGCGCGGCCCCATCGACCGCTTCCGCGGCCGGCTCATGTGGCCGATCCGGGACGTCGGCGGCGATGTCGTCGGCTTCGGCGCCCGCAAGCTCCGCGACGACGACAACGGGCCCAAGTACCTGAACACGCCCGAGACTCCGATCTACAAGAAGTCCCAGGTGCTCTACGGCATCGACCTGGCCAAGAAGGACATCGCCAAGGTCAGCCGGGCCGTCGTCGTCGAGGGCTACACCGACGTCATGGCCTGCCACCTCGCCGGCGTCACCACCGCCATCGCCACCTGCGGCACCGCCTTCGGCGGCGACCACATCAAGATCCTCCGCCGGCTCCTGATGGACAACGGCTCGGCCCGCGTCATCTTCACCTTCGACGGCGACGCGGCCGGCCAGAAGGCCGCCCTGCGCGCCTTCGAGGACGACCAGAAGTTCGCCGCCGAGACGTACATCGCCATCGCCCCCGACGGCATGGACCCCTGCGACCTGCGCCTCGCCAAGGGCGACCAGGCCGTCGCCGAACTGGTCGAGCCGCGCACCCCGCTCTTCGAGTTCGCGCTCCGCCAGATCGTGAAGCGGTACGACCTGGAGACCCCGGCCGGCCGGGCCGCCGCCCTGGACGAGGCCGCGCCGATCGTCGCCCGGATCAAGAACATCGCCTCCCAGCACGAGGTCGCCGTCCAGCTCGCCGGCATGCTCGGCATCCTCGACACCCCGTTCGTGGTCAAGCGCGTCGCCCAGATCGCCCGCTGGCAGCGCGACCGCGGCGGCAGGGGCGCACAGTCCCCGGCGGCCCCGCAGCATGGGGGTACCTCCCGTGCCCGTAGGGCTACGGGGGAGTACGAGACCCAGGCCCCCGCCGCGACCGGCGGCCCCGCCCTCAATCTGCGCAGCCCCGCCCACCGCACCGAGCGCGAACTGCTCAAGCTCGCCCTCCAGCGCCCCGAGCTGGTCTCCCCGGCCTTCGACGCGTACGGCGCGGACGAGTTCACGGCCCCGCCCTACGCGGCCGTCCGTCAGTGCGTCCAGGACGCGGGCGGCTCCACCGGAGCCCCCGCCGACTACCTCTCCGTCGTCCGCGAGGCCGCCCCGAACGACACGGTCCGCGCGCTCGTCACCGAGCTCGCCGTCGAGGCGATCTTCGCCAAGGTCGTCGACGAGGTCTACGCCGGCGCCCAGCTCGTCTCCGTCCGGCTGCGCGCCGTCGAACGCCGCGTCCGCGACATCCAGGGCACCCTGGCCCGTCTCGGCGCCAACGGAGACCCGGCCCAACTGGCCGCCGTACAGAACGAGTTGTGGGTGCTCACCCAGTACGGACAGTCGCTGCGCACCAACGGCGCCGCCGCGCTCTGACGTTCGGTGACCCACCGGACTCAAAAAGTCACCGCACGCCCCTCGTGGCGGCGATGTGTCGTACCCCACACTGGGGAGCGGTGCCTGAGCCCCCGGAGCACCGGCAGCGATCACCCTGGAGGTCGCCCCCGTGCAGACCCAGACCCTGTCCGCGACGGACGTCGTGCCCGGGCAACGCCCGGCCGTCCACCACCCGGAGGCGCCGGCCTCCGCAGAGCAGGCCGAGGCCTCCGATCCGCCCGAGCCCGTCGAGTTCGTGGACGACACGCCCGAACCCGAGCCGGTTCCCCGCCGCCCCGAACCCGGCGGAAGCGCACCCTCCTCCGATCTGTTCCGCCAGTACCTGCGGGAGATAGGCCGAATCCCGCTGCTCACCGCCGCCGAGGAGGTCGAGCTGGCCCGCCGCGTCGAGGCAGGTCTCTTCGCCGAGGCGAAGCTGGCCGGCACCCCTGATCTGGACTCCCAGTTGGCGCTCGACCTGGACCGGATCGTCGTCCTGGGCCGGATGGCCAAGCGCCGCCTCATCGAGGCCAATCTGCGGCTCGTCGTCTCCGTCGCCAAGCGGTACGTCGGGCGCGGGCTGACCATGCTCGACCTGGTCCAGGAGGGAAACCTGGGCCTGATCCGGGCGGTGGAGAAGTTCGACTACGCGCGCGGCTACAAGTTCTCGACGTACGCGACCTGGTGGATCCGCCAGGCCATGTCCCGGGCCCTCGCCGACCAGGCCCGGACCATCCGGGTCCCGGTCCATGTCGTCGAGCTCATCAACCGGGTCATCCGCGTCCAGCGCCGGATGCTCCAGGAACGCGGCTACGAACCCACCCCCGAAGAAGTCGCGGCCCAGCTCGACCTGATGCCCGAGCGGGTCAGCGAGGTGCTGCGCCTCGCCCAGGAACCGGTCTCCCTGCACGCCCCCGTGGGCGAGGAGGACGATGTCGCCCTCGGCGACCTCATCGAGGACGGCGACGCCGCGAGTCCCGTGGAGTCGGCGGCGTTCCTGCTGCTGCGCGAGCACCTGGAGGCCGTCCTCTCCACCCTCGGCGAGCGCGAACGCAAGGTCGTCCAGCTCCGCTACGGCCTGGACGACGGCAGGCCCCGCACCCTGGAGGAGATCGGACGGCTCTTCGGCGTGACGCGCGAACGCATCCGCCAGATCGAGTCGAAGACCCTCAACAAGCTGCGGGACCACGCCTTCGCGGACCAGCTCAGGGGCTACCTGGACTGACCGCGGTCAGTCCACCTCGACGACCGCCTGCGCGAACTGCGCCGCGTACAGCCGCGCGTACGCGCCGCTCGCCGCCAACAGCTCCTCGTGCGTGCCCTGTTCGACGATCGAGCCGTTCTCCATCACCAGGATCACGTCCGCGTCCCTGATGGTGGAGAGGCGGTGGGCGATCACGAACGACGTACGCCCGTGGGCCAGGCGCGCCATCGCTTTCTGGATGAGGACCTCGGTACGGGTGTCGACCGAGCTGGTCGCCTCGTCCAGGACCAGGATCACGGGGTCGGACAGGAACGCCCGCGCGATGGTGATCAGCTGCTTCTCCCCGGCGCTGACGCCCGAGCCGTCGTCGTCGATGACGGTGTCGTAGCCGTCGGGCAGGGTGCGGATGAACCGGTCGGCGTGCGCGGCCCGCGCCGCCTCCTCGATCTCCTCGCGGGACACCGCGCGGGACGCGCCGTAGGCGATGTTGTCGGCGATCGTGCCGCCGAACAGCCAGGTGTCCTGGAGGACCATGCCGATCCCGGACCTGAGGTCCTCGCGGGACATCGCCGAGATGTCCACGCCGTCGAGGGTGATCCGTCCACCGGTCACCTCGTAGAACCGCATCAGCAGGTTCACCAGCGTGGTCTTGCCGGCGCCGGTCGGGCCGACGATCGCGACCGTCTGGCCGGGCTCCACCGTCAGCGACAGGTTCTCGATGAGCGGCTTCTCCGGCTCGTAGCGGAACACCACCTCCTCCAGAGCGACCTTGCCGAGCGACTCCGAGGGCTTCCCCCAGCCTCCGGCCGAGGGTCCCCCGATCTCGCTTCGCTCGCTCCTCGACGCGTCCGGCTCCTGCTCCTCGGCGTCGAGGAGCTCGAAGATCCGCTCGGCCGAGGCGACCCCGGACTGCACCAGGTTCGCCATCGACGCGACCTGCGTCAGCGGCATCGAGAACTGCCGGGAGTACTGGATGAACGCCTGCACGTCACCGATCGACAGCGTGCCGCTCGCGACCCGGAGGCCGCCGACCACGGCCACCAGGACGTAGTTGATGTTCGAGACGAAGAACATCACCGGCTGCATGACACCGCTGTTGAACTGTGCCTTGAACCCGGCCTCGTACAGCGCGTCGTTCTGCTCACGGAAGTCGGCCGCCGACTCGTCCTGCCGCCCGAAGACCTTCACCAGCGCGTGGCCGGTGTACATCTCCTCCACATGGGCGTTGAGCTTGCCCGTGGACTTCCACTGCTGCACGAAGTGCGGCTGCGAACGCTTGCCGATCTTCGTGGCCACGACCACCGACACCGGCACGGTCACCAGCGCGACCAGCGCGAGCAGCGGTGAGATCCAGAACATCACGGCCAGCACGCCGACGATGGTGAGCAGCGAGTTGATCAGCTGCCCCATCGACTGCTGGAGCGTCTGCGAGATGTTGTCGATGTCGTTGGTCGCCCGGCTGAGGACCTCGCCGCGCTTGGCCTTGTCGAAGTACGACAGCGGCAGCCGCGCCAGCTTCGCCTGGACGTCCTCGCGCATCCGGTAGACCGTCCGGTTGATCACCTTGATGGACATACGGGTCGAGACCAGCATGAGGAGTCCGGCCGCCACGTAGATGACGAGCACCCAGAGCAGCACCTCCCCGACCGCCGTGAAGTCGATGCCCTGCCCGGGGGTGAAGTCGACCCCGGACAGCATGTCGGCCATCCCGCCTTCGCCCGCCGCCCGAAGCCGCTCGATCTCCTGGGCCTTCGTCGTGCCCTCGGTCATGCCGCGCCCGACCACGCCCGCGAAGACCAGGTCGGTCGCCTTGCCGAGGATCTTCGGACCGACCACCGAGGCCGCCACGCTGAGCACGCAGGCGATCAGCATCAGCCAGAGCGCGCCCCGCTCGGGCGCCAGCTGCTTCATCAGCCGCTTGCCGGAGCCCTTGAAGTCCATCGACCGCTGGTCGGGGCCGCCACCGGCCATCATTCGCCCGCCAGGACCGGCCATCAGGCTGCCTCCGCCTCGGTCAGCTGGGAGAGCACGATCTCCCGGTACGTCTCATTGCCCGCCATCAGCTCGTGATGGCGCCCGGCGCCGACGACCCGGCCCTCGTCGAGGACCACGATGCGGTCGGCGTCCCGGATGGTCGACACCCGCTGGGCGACGATCACGACGGTCGAGTCCGCCGTCTCCTCCTTGAGCGCTTCCCGCAGCAGGGCGTCGGTCTGGTAGTCGAGCGCGGAGAACGAGTCGTCGAAGAGATAGATCTCCGGCCGCTGCACCAGCGTCCGCGCGATCGCGAGCCGCTGCCGCTGCCCGCCGGACACGTTCGTGCCGCCCTGCGCGATCGGTGCGTTCAGCCCGTTCTCCAGCTTCTTCACGAAGTCTGCGGCCTGGGCGACCTCGAGCGCGTGCCACAGCTCGTCGTCGGTCGCGTCGGGCTTTCCGTACCGCAGGTTCGTCGCCACCGTCCCGGAGAACAGATACGGCTTCTGCGGGACGAGCCCGACGGTCCGCGCCATCAGGCCCGCGTCCAGCTTCCGTACGTCCACACCGTCGACGAGCACCTCGCCGCCGGTCACGTCGAACAGCCGCGGCACCAGACCCAGCAGGGTCGACTTGCCGCTGCCCGTCGAACCGATGATCGCCGTCGTCTCACCGGGCCGCGCCACCAGCTCCACAGCCCGCAAAACCGATTCCTCGGCACCCGGGTAGCGGAAGTCCGCGCCCCGGACCTCCAGATGGCCACGCCGCTTCAGCTCGGCCACCGGCTCGGCCGGCGGCACGACACTGCTCTCGGTGGCCAGGACCTCCTCGATGCGCTCGGCACACACCTCGGCCCGCGGCACCATCATGAACATGAAGGTGGCCATCATCACGGCCATCACGATCTGCATCAGATAGGCGAGGAACGCGGTGAGCGCCCCGATCTCCATGCCCCCGCTGTCGATGCGGTGCGCACCGAACCAGACCACCGCGACGCTGGAGATGTTCACGACCGTCATGACCGTCGGGAACATCAGCGCCATCAGCCGGCCGGTCTCCATCGACACGTCGGTCAGCTCGGTGTTCGAACCCTTGAACCGCTCACGCTCGTAGTCGTCCTTCACGAACGCGCGGATCACGCGGTTGCCGGTGATCTGCTCGCGCAGCACCCGGTTCACCGTGTCGAGCCGCTCCTGCATGGTCCGGAACAGCGGCCGCATCTTCTTCACGATCAGCGAGACCGCGATGCCGAGGACCGGCACGACCGCGATCAGTACCGCGGACAGCGGCACGTCGAGACTCAGCGCCATGACGATGCCGCCGACGCACATGATCGGCGCCGAGACCATGAGCGTGAACGCCATCAGGACCAGCATCTGGACCTGCTGGACGTCGTTGGTGGTCCGGGTGATCAGCGACGGCGCGCCGAACTGGCCGACCTCACGGGCGGAGAACGACTGCACCCGATCGAAGACGGCGGCACGGACGTCCCGGCCGAGGGCCGACGCGGTCCGCGCCCCGTAGTACACGGCCCCGACGTTGCAGACGACCTGGACCACGGAGACCGCGATCATCAGGGCGCCGAACCGCAGGATGTAGGCGGTGTCCCCGTTCACGACACCGTTGTCGATGATGTCCGCGTTCAGGGTCGGCAGATAGAGAGAGGCACAGGTCTGCAGGAACTGGAGCAGGACCAGCAGGCCTATGGGCTTTTTGTACGGTCGGAGGTGGGTTCGGAGAAGTCGTAGGAGCACGGGTTCTACTATCGCCCGCACCCCCCGGACGTTACGACCGGGTTTTGTCGAGTCTTGAACGGACTCCGCTGTGAGCCGAACGGGCTCCGGTCACGCGCCGAAGGCACCCGGGTGCAGCTGCTCCCGCGTGGCCACGTACTGCTGCCGTACCGCCTGACCGACCGCCAGCTCCTCGCCGGGCTCGAAGATCTGCGCGGCGGCGCCCTGCCAGGCCGGCGGAGCGGCCGGGGAGAGCGTGCCCCGCGCGACGCCGAGCGCCCACGCGGCCTGCCGGGCGGCGCCGAGCGCCGCGTAGTCGGCGGGCTGGGGGACGACGGCCTGCGCGCCGAAGATCGCCGGAGCGAGCGCCTGGACGGCGGGCAGCTCGGCCGCCGCACCGAGCAGGAACACCCGGCGCACCTCGACGCCCCGCCCCCGCAGTACGTCCATCGCGTCGGTGAGCGCGCAGAGCATCCCCTCGAACGCGGCCCGCGCGAGGTGCTCGGGCTTCATCGACTCGCGGCGCAGTCCGCTGAGCGTGCCGGCGGTGTGCGGCAGCTGCGGGGTGCGCTCGCCCTCCAGGTACGGCAGCAGGACGAGTCCGGAGGCGCCCGGCGTCGACTTCAGCGCGAGCGCCGACAGCTCCTCCAGGCTCTCCACGCCGAGCATCTCGGCGGTGCCGCGCAGCGCGCGCACGGCGTTCGAGGTGTGCACGACGGGCAGGTGCATCCCGGTCGCGTCGGCGAAGGAGGTGATCAGGCCCTGCGGGTCGGCGAGCGCCTCGTGGTGGACTGCCATCACGGAGCCGGAGGCGCCGAGCGAGACGACGGCGTCGCCGGGTCCGAGGCCGAGCCCGAGCGCGGCGGCCATGGTCTCGCCCGTACCGGCGGAGATCAGCAGCCCCTCGGGGGTGGTCCCGGCGGCGTCGGCCGGGCCGAGCACCTCCGGGAGCATGGCTTGGTGACCCAGCGCCAACTCGACGAGGTCGGGGCGGTAGGCCCCGGCGCCGGCCGACCAGTATCCGGTGGCGGAGGCGGCGCCGCGGTCGGTGGTGCGGCGCACGGGCCGGCCGAGGAGCTGCCAGACCAGCCAGTCGTGCGGCTGGAGGAGCATGGCGACGCGCTGGGCGTTCTCCGGCTCGGAGCGGGCCAGCCAGCGGAGCTTGGCGACCGGCTGCCCGGCCTGCGGCACGGACCCGACGGCCTCGGCCCAGGCCTGCCGCCCGCCGACCGCCTCGATCAGATCGGCGGCGGCCACCTGCGCCCGCTTGTCGTTGCCGACCAGCGCGGGCCGCACGAGGCCGCCCTGCGGGTCGAGCGGCACGAGCCCGTGCTGCTGGGCGGAGACGCCGATGGCCTGCACGCCTTCGAGCAGCCCGCCGCCCGCGGCCTCGCCCAGCGAGAGCAGCCACGCCTGCGGGTCGACGTCGGTGGCCTTCGGCTCACCGGGGTGCGGGGCATAGCCCTGCCGCAGTACGGCACCCGTGTCCGCGTCGCAGACGACGATGCGTGTGAACTCAGCAGAGCTGTCCAAGCCGGCGACTATCCCCATGACAGGAGATTCTGCCGCACGCGGGGGAGTAGGTGGAGCGCGTGCGGGGTAGGAGACGCGTTTTCGAGCGGGAAAGTCGCGGCCGAGGCGTCACCCGGGCGTCGCTCAGGTGTTGCTCACACCCCAGTCGTCCTCGGTGACCTGGCCGTTGTGGTGGCGCAGCGCGTGGATCCGCTCGGTGACCGACGCGGGCAGCTTGTCGCCGACCTTGTCGCTCACCGCGTGGTACGCCTTGCCGGCGACCTGGCGCCCGGTCTGTGCCGCGGACTCGGCGGCGTTGCGCACCGCCGGGTTCTGCGAGAACTCCCGGGCGGACTTCTTCAACTGTTCGTAGCGCTCGCGCCCGGCGCGCGTGCCGATGACGTAACCGAGGGCCAGCCCCACAACGAACGTCAGCTTGTACCGCACGGCGGCACCACCACCTTCCCTTGAGCTTCCCTGTTGTCTCACTGGTGCCCACGAGCGCCCACGGCATACCGATTGGCGGAGCACCCCCCTGCTTGCGCTAATGTATGTGTCGCAGCGAGCGCGCGCCGCCCGGGAACACCCGAGGTGGATCCGTTCGGTGCAACGCAGCAATCCCCTGTAGCTCAATTGGCAGAGCAGCCGGCTGTTAACCGGCAGGTTACTGGTTCGAGTCCAGTCGGGGGAGCGCGATCCCCTGTAGCTCAATTGGCAGAGCATTCGGCTGTTAACCGGAGGGTTGCTGGTTCGAGTCCAGCCGGGGGAGCGATTGAAAGAGGACCCTGAGGGGTCCTTTTTCTTATGTCCGGGAACCATCCGCCGCGCTGCGGAGTCCTCCTGGTCGAGCAGCGCGCAGCAGTGCCGAGCATCCGGAGCAGGAGATCGTATGAGCGGCTATGCTGCGGCAGACGGCGCGCACACATGTACGCGCCACACCGTTAGGGGCGGTAGCTCAGCCGGTTAGAGCAGCGGACTCATAATCCGTCGGCCGTGGGTTCGAGTCCCACCCGCCCCACCACGTCATGGTGAAGCAGAATCGTTCTGACCAGCACTTTCTCTGGTCAGAAGATTCGCCCGAGTGATCGCGACGGCCCTCGCCGACGTGACACGACCCAGTCTGGGCCCCAGGGGGGACAGGGATCGGGGACGTGGGCCCCGCGACACGCTCAACTCACTCGGATGCCGCACCTTCGTCGCCATCGGCTCGTGTTGTGAGCCACCCCACAGCGTCTGAGGCCGTCGTCCGCGCGGCCATGAAGCGGACCCCTGTGATGTGTGGCCGCTGGTCGGCGGCCCGCCGGATGACCGAACAGGGCCGGCAGCCTCGGCTGCGCGACCGCACTCGCCGTAGCGGGCCGGACCGCACGCCTGCCCCAGCCGATCGACACCGCCACCTGCCATCTGGGATTCCGCTGTGTCGTCCGTCCCGCAGCCTGAACCGCCGAAGGCTGCGAGCCGTGGCGGACCCACTGCCCTCGGCGACAAGACCGCGCGCACCCAAGGTCCGACCTCGTCCGGTGGAGAACGTAGGCTCGTTCGCATGGTGGCTACAGGGCAGCGCGGGACGGAACGGGGACCGGGGAGACCGCGCGAGGAGCGGGTCACGGGGGCGGTCCTGAAGGCGGTCGTCGACATGGTCACCGAGCTGGGGATCGGGGCGGTCACGATGGACGCCGTCGCCGCCAGGGCCGGGGTCGGGAAGCCCGCCATCTACCGGCGGTGGCCCACCAAGCAGGACTTGATCATCGCCGCTGCCGAGAGTCGCGTCGGTCCCTTGTCGGTGCCTGATCTGGGCGACTTCCGTGCCGAGCTCCGATTCATCCTCACCGCCCGCCTGGAGGCGTACCGGATGCCAGGGTCGGACCGGCTGATCGCGGGCCTGATCGGCGCGGCGGCCGAGATCGGCGCGACGCGGGGTCAGTACGCGGAGTACACCGAGCGGATCACGAGCGAGACCAGGCGCATCCTCGAGCGCGCGATCGCCCGCGGTGAGGTGCGGCCCGACACCGATGTCCGGGCCGCGGCGACCCTGGTGGCCGCACCGCTGCTCTTCCGGCTGATTGTCGAGCAGGAGCTGCCCGACGCCGCGTTGGTGGACACGCTGGTGGACCTGGTCGCCCGCGGTGTCGGCTCGGCCGGCTGACACCTGGGACGTTCCCCGGAGCGCGGCGTCTCGGCGGGCCTCCTGCCGTCCAGCCCCCTCCGTCGGCGAGACGTCCGGGCCCTCCCGGTTCAGGCCGCCGGCAGTTCCTCCGCGGGCAGTCGGCCCGTGCTCACCGCGTCGAGCAAGGCCTGGTGGTCGCGCTCGTTCTGGTCGGCGTATGCCTCCGCGAACGTCGCGAGTGCCCGGTCGAACGAATCGCCGCCGCCCAGGTACGCGGCGATCGCGATCCGGTCGCCGGACCGCGCGTGCGCACGAGCCAGCGTGACCCCGCACAGTTCACCGAAGGCCTCCATGCGCCTCGGGTTCATCGTCTCCGGCATGGCGATGCCCTTCCAGTCGCGCAGCTGGCGGACGTAGAAGTCGCGCTTCTTGCCGTCGATTCCGTCCACGCGCTCCCAGCCGAGGAAGATGTCACTCGTGGCCTGCATCAACCGCTGGCCCGCGACCACCCGCTCGCCCTCGTTGCGGTACATGCTCGCCCCGACATGCGCGGCGAGCACGGAGGTGTCGGCCTCCTTGGCCTGGAGGAAGAGCGGGTCCCGGTCGTCCCGGCCGAGAAGCAGGAAGATCCAACATCGGGTGCCGACGCTACCGACGCCGACCACCTTGCGGGCGACGTCCGCCAGCCGGTAGTCCTCCAGGAGCGTGCGCCGGTCGGACGCCAGCGTGCGGCCGTACCGCTCGATCAGGCCCCGGAACTGGCGCTCGAGCGCGGTGCGTTCGACGTCCGGCAGTATGTCGCTGATCGGGACGAGCAGTGGGGGGTCCGCGGCGATCATGGGCCGGCCGTCGACCGTCTCGGTGACCTTGGCGAAGGCCTGCAGACTGTCGCGGGTGCGTGCCTTCGCCATGGCGCGAGCCAGGTTCTTCTGACCGCGCTTGTGCAGCCGGGCCGAGGCCATGTCCTCAAGGCGGTCCGCGTCGATCCCCGCGTACCAGACGTCGATGGTGCGCATACCCGCGAAGCGGATCATCGCCTCGCGGTACGAACGGACCGTGGACCTGACGATGCGGGCGCGCTCGGCGTCGTCGAAGTCGTTCGCCCGTCCCGCGATGACGAAACTGGCCGACAGCCGCTTGACATCCCACTCCCAGGGGCCTGGCAGCGTCTCGTCGAAGTCGTTGATGTCGAACATCAACTTCCTCTCCGGCGAGGCGAGCAGACGGAAGTTCAGCAGGTGTGCGTCCCCGCACAGCTGGGCCGTGAGTCCCGAACGCGGGCTGCCGGCCAGGTCGGACGCCATGATCGCGGCGGCGCCCCGGTAGAAGCGGAACGGGGACTCCGTCATCCGGCCGTAGCGGATCGGGACGAGTTCGGGCACCCGTGTCGCGGACTGCGCCTCCAGGATCGCCATCGGATCCGGCCTGTCAGGAGACGGCTTGTACTCGGCGTGGCCCGACCGGGGCGAGCGGCGCCGGGCCTCCTTGCCGAGAGCCGCGCGTTCCTCGGGAGTGGCGTGGGCTGCCGCGCGTAGCGCCGTGGTCGCGTTCTGGGGCATTGAAGACCCTCCTGTTCTGGCCTTGGGCCACATGTCGGCACCGGCGACGGCCGTCAGGGCCTCTCACATGAGGGGCGCACGGTTCGCCGCGGCGTGGGGGCGGGCGCATGCTCAGTGGGCCGCGGTGGTCTCGGCGTGAGATGCGGGCGGTAGCGCCGGTCGGTCAGGAAGCAGCTCCGTGGTGACGAAGGCGATCACTGCCGCGAGGATCGCGATGGGCATCATGGCTGAGCCTCCCAGCAGGAGGACGACGAGGACCACGCTGCTGACCGGCAGCCGCAGGGTGCTGGCCGTAGCGGCAGCCATCCCTGCCGCCATGGCGGGGACGACGCCCAGACCGGGCAGGGGGGCCAGCAGGGCCCCGGCGGCGGCTCCGAGGAAGAGGGCGGGGAAGACGGGGCCACCGCGCAGGCTGCCCAGGCAGAGGGTGTAGGCGATGCCTTTGCAGATAAGGACGGCGACCAGTGCCCCCACGCTCCAGGCGTACGGGTCGGCGGCCAGCAGGCCCAGGGTGGTCTGGCCCGACAACGCGACGTCCGCGGGGGTGCGGCCGGTGATCAGGGCGTAGAGGGAGGCGCAGCCTGCGGCTGCCACGGCACACAGGACGGTGCGGGAGACCACGCCCGCGGAGACGTACGCGGCGATGCGTCGGGCGGCCGCCAGTACGGGGTGCAGGAGGACGGCGAGGGCGAGGGCGATGGGGATCGTCCAGAGGACGTCACCCGCATCCAGGTGAGGGAAGGGCATGGGTAGCTTGAGGCTGAGGCTGCCCGTTTCCAGCCCGGTCCAGCGTCCGAAGCCGGTGAAGACCAGTGCCCCGATTCCGCTGGAGAGCAGGGCGGGCAGCATGACCGCGAACAGCTGCGGCCCGCCGGCCCCCGCCACCTCGATCAGGAGCACCGCGGCGATCAGCGGGTTGCCGAAGATCGCCGCGATGGCGGCCGCGGCGCCGGCCGCGCCCAGCAGAACGGTTGTCTGCGGGGTCGCCGGAGTCCGTGTGAGGTCGCGGAAGAGCAGGGCGAGGCCGCAGCCCAGAGCGATCAGCGGTGCCTCCGGCCCCAGCACGGCGCCGAGGGGCAGACTCGCGACTGCCGCGAGCAGGATGCCGGGCAGAGTGACCGGCGGAGTTCCGTCGGTGTGGAGGCCGGAGGCGGGAACGTGTCCGCCGGCGCCGGGCAGATGCGCGGCGACCAGACCGACGACGACTCCGGCGACCAGGAGCAGGGGAATTGGCCACCACCATGGCGGGGTGTCCCAGCCCAGCCCGTGCGGAAGGTCCGCCCACACGAGGTGTTCCATCTCGTGCAGTCCGACGAGAAACCAGAACGCGGCCAGCGAGACCGGGATGCCGAGGAGAGCGGAGAAGACGAGGATCTTGAGGTAGCCGGGAGCGCGGAGGATGTCACGCAGCCGGTCCGCCTCCAGGGGCTGCTGCCCGCTGCCGGGGTCCGCGGGGTGAGCGTTGGTCTCCGTCATGGATGGCCTTCCTCCTTACCCCTCACCAGGATCCTCCGGGAGGGCCGCCGAAGCGGCGCCGACGGCGGGAGGGGGGCGAACGGCCGATCCCTCCGTTTCCGATGATCCGCCCGGCCGGCGTTCCGCGCCGCTGGAGGGCTGCGGGGCGGCGTGCGCCGGGCGTGGACGCGACACCGGACAGCGGTGGGAGCCGGCGGCGGGACTGTCGGGCCGACTCCGGAGGCATGGGCCCGATCGTCCGACACGGTCTGCTGGTGCGCGGCCTGGGGTCGGTCCGGCTGTCGGCTGCCTGGCCTGGCGACTCGCCGCGGATGGGCACGCCGACGCATGGGCCGAGGGCCCGTACGCGTCGGGGGACGCGTACGGGCCCTCGGCCCATGCGGGGTGCCAGGACTACTCGATGACGAGCTCGACCTGGATGTTGCCGCGCGTGGCCTTGGAGTACGGGCAGAACGCGTGGGTCTTCTCGAGGAGTTCGCGGCCCGGCTCGCCCTGGAGGTGGTCGGGGAACTCGGCGCGCATGACGACCGCGAGGCCGAAGCCGCCGTCCGTCTCGTCCTTGCCGATGGAGACCTCGGCCGTGATGGAGGCGTCCTTGACGTCGATCTTCTCCTGGCGTGCCACCAGACCCATGGCGCTCGCGAAGCAGGCCGCGTAGCCGGCGGCGAAGAGCTGCTCCGGGTTCGTGCCCTGGCCGTTGCCGCCGAGGGCCTGGGGGTGGGCGAGGGGGAGGTCGATGTGGCCGTCGGAGCTGACGGCGCGGCCCTCGCGGCCGTTGGCGGTGGCGACGGCGGTGTAGATCGCGTTCATGGGTCCTCGTTTCCGTTCAGGTCGGGGTGCGCTCACCAAGGTAGCGTGCAATTCAGTTGTGCACAACTGAATGGCTTGCGATGGGGTGTCCCGTACCCTGGAGGCATGGAGACTCTCGACACGACCCGGGACGAGGACTTCCTCCGGCTCGACCACCAGATCTGCTTCTCGCTGCACGCCGCCACCCGCGCCTTCAACGGCGTCTACCGCGGCGCCCTCAAGGAGCTCGGGCTCACCTACCCCCAGTACCTGGTGATGCTGGTGCTCTGGGAGCACGGCGAGCTGCCCGTCAAGCGGATCGGCGAGCATCTGCGCCTCGACTCCGGGACCCTGTCCCCCCTGCTCAAGCGGCTGGAGGCGGCCGGCTACGTCGAGCGGCGGCGCAGCGCGGAGGACGAGCGGTCGGTCACCGCGCGCCCCACCGAAGCCGGGACGGCGCTGCGGGAGAAGGCCCTGGACGTGCCGAAGCGGATCGCCGCAGCGACGGGCATGGAGCTGGAGGAGATGCGCGCGCTGCGGGCCCGGCTCAACGAGTTGGCCGTCCGGCTCGACAGCGTCGACCCGGACGACCTGAGCGCCTGCGAGTAGGCGCACGCATCTGAACGGCGAAGGGCCTGTCCCGTGGATCCTGCCGGGCGTCGCCCGACACGATCCGCAGGACAGGCCCCGCCCGTCCCGTGCCGCTTCCTAGTCGCCCGAGGTGATCCTTGGCACCTTCCGCAGCAGGACCGCCACCAGCACCGCCGTCAGCAGCGCGAAGCCCGCGCTCAGCGCCGACGCCGACTGCAGAGCCGTGGTGAAGGACTCCCGCGCCGTCGCCAGCAGCCCCTCGTCCGCCACCGCGCTCGCCGCGCCCAGGGACTCCCGCGCCGCGGCCGGGGCGTCGCCCGGGATACCGCTCCGGTAGACCGCGACCGCCACACTGCCGGTCACCGCGATCCCCAGGGCCAGGCCCAGGTCGTACGCCGTCTGACCGGTCGCCGCCGCCGCGCCCGCCTTCTCCGGCGGAGCCGCTCCGACCGCCAGGGCCGTGCCGAGGACACTGATCGGGGCTGCCCCGAACATGATCACCGCGAGGCCCAGGGAGGCCACCTCGACCCCGGCGGCCAGGGCGATCGCCGCGTACCCGGCCAGCGAGACCAGCAGGCCGCCGATCAGGACGTACGCCGGGCGGAAGCGACGGGCGAGCGGCGGGGTCAGCTGCGATCCGGCGATCAGCCCCACCGCCCCCGGCAGCAGCCAGAGACCGGCCTCGAGCGGCGACTGGCCGGCAACCGCCTGGAGGTACTGCGGAACCAGGTACTCCACCCCGTTCAGCGCGGTCATGCCGAGCAGCAGGGTGAGCAGTGCCCCCGTGAAGGCGCGGTCGCGGAAGAGCCGCAGATCGAGCAGCGGGGTGGTCAGCCGGTTCTGGCGGCGGACGAAGAGCAGCGTGAGGGCGATACCGCCGGCGAAGGCCGCGGCCGCCTCCGCCGTCGGACCGTGCGAGGCCACCGACTTCACCCCGTAGACCATTGGCAGGACCGCCAGCAGGAAGAGCGCCACACTCGGCACATCGATCCGGCCGGCCCCCGGATCGCGGTACTCCGGCAGCAGCACCGGCGCCGTGACCAGGGCGATCAGCATGATCGGCAGGCCGATCAGAAACACCGAACCCCACCACCAGGACGCCAGAAGCACGCCGCCGACGATCGGGCCGATCGCCAGGCCGACCGAGAGCGCGGTCACCCACATCGCGATCGCGGTCGCCCGCTGCCGTGCGTCGGTGAACATGTGGCTGATCAGGGCGAGCGTGGAGGGCAGCACGGCGGCTCCCGCCACGCCCAGCAGGGCGCGGGCCGCGATGAGGGTCTCGGCGTTCGGGGCGTACGCGGCGAGCAGCGAGGCCAGCAGGAAGCCCGCCGAGCCCGCCATCAGCAGCCGGCGCCGGCCGAGGCGGTCGCCGAGCGTGCCCATGATGACCAGGGTGCCGGCGGTGAGAAAGCCGTAGATGTCGGTGATCCACAGCAACTGGGCGCTGCTCGGCCGCAGATCGGCGGCCAGGTAGGGGGTGGCGAGCCAGAGGACGCCGAGGTCGGCCGTCATCAGGGTGACCGGGAGGAGCAGGACGGCGAGTCCGAGCCACTGGCGGGCGCCGGCCTTCGCCGGCGCCGCCCCGGCGGGGGTCGCGGGGGTGTGGGTCGTGGTCATCGCGGCAGCGCTCCGATCAGGGATTCCTCGGCGGACTTCAGCAGTTCCCGCACCCGCTGCGGGCGCAGTGCGCGCGGCACCCCCGACAGCTCGGTGCCGTACACGATCTCGACGGACGAGTCCTCGATCCCGCAGAACCGGGAGACCGCGACCCGCAGTTGGAGGTCCAGGACGGTGGACAGCCCCAGCTGTTCGATCTCCGCCTCGGCGTTGCCCATCAGGGCCAGCCACAGCATCCGCTTCGCGGCCAGGCGGGGCTTGCTGCGGCCGTAGGCGAAGCCGTAGTTCCACACCCTGTCGATCCAGCCCTTGAGGACGGCGGGCGGCGCCATCCACCAGACCGGGAAGACGACCACGATGTCGTCGGCGGCCAGGATGCGGTCCATATGTGCGTGGACCTCGGCGGTGTACGCCTTCTCCCGGTTCTCCCAGTCCGGCTCGTCGGCCGGCCGGAGGACGGGGTCGAAGCCCTCGGCGTACAGATCGAGTACGTCGACGCTCCGGGCCCCGTCCTTCAGCCGGGCGTGGACGAGGTCGGCGACCTGGGCGGTCAGGGAGTCGGTACGGGGGTGGGCGAGGACGAGCAGGGTGTGGCGGGGCATGGCGGTGTCCTTCGGGAAGACCTTCGGGAAGGGAGGTGGGCACGGTGGGCGTCAGAGACCGAGGCCGGAGCCGCCGCTCGCGTCGATGTTCTGGCCGGTCACCCAGCGGGCGTCGTCCGAGGCGAGGAAGCCGACCACATCCGCCACGTCACCCGGCTGCCCGACCCGGTTGAAGACCGAGAAGCCGGCGGCGTGCGCCTTGGCGGCCGGGTCGGCCATCCACGGGTGGATGTCGGTCTCGATCGTGCCCGGCGAGACCGCGTTGACGGTGATGCCCCGGGCGCCGAGGGTCTGGGCGAGGGTCAGGGTCAGCACCTCGACCGCGCCCTTGGAGGCGGCGTACGAGGTCATGCCGGGGAAGGCGACCTTCGTGACACCGGAGGAGACGTTGATGATCCGGCCGCCGTCGCGCAGCCGGCCGAGGCCGTGCTTGACGATGAAGAACGGCGCCTTGGCGTTGACCGCGAACACCCGGTCGTAGTCGGCCTCCTCGACCTCGTCGATCGTGCCCGCGCCGGCGATTCCGGCGTTGTTGACCAGGATGTCGACGCCGTCGGCGTGCTCGTCGAAGGCCTTCCAGAGCGCCTCGGCGTCCCCGGGGACGCCCAGTTCGGTACGGATCGCGAAGGCGGAACCGCCGGCCTCCTCGATCGCGGCGACCGTCTCCTTCGCGGCGGCCTCGTTGTTCGCGTAGTGGACGGCGACGCGGGCGCCGTCGGCGGCCAGTCGCAGGGCGATCGCGCGGCCGATGCCGCGGCTGCCGCCGGTGACGAGTGCGGTCTTGCCGGTGAGGGTGGTGGAGCGGGTCATCGGAGTCTCCTCGGTGGTGGTGTTTCCTGCTGACGAGGAAGACTCTGCGGGAGGGCGGTTCGGGATCGGTTCGGGTCTTGTTCGGGCCCGGTTCGGGCGGGGAGTTACGGTGACCCCATGCGATTCGGGGTGCTGGGGGAGACGGCCGTCTGGACCGAGGACGGGCGGCCCGTCCGGGTCCCGGAGCTCAAGGTGCGCGCCCTGCTCGCCTCGTTGCTCGTCGACACGGGCCGGCCCGTCGCCACGCACCGTCTCGTCGACGACCTGTGGGGCGAGGAACCGCCCGGCAATCCGCTGCGCGCCCTCCAGGCGAAGGTCTCCCAGCTGCGACGCGTCCTGGAGGAGGCCGAGCCCGGCGGCCGTGACCTGCTGGTCTCCCGCGCTCCCGGCTATCAACTGACGCTCGCGGAAGGCGCCTTGGACACTGAGCGGTTCGCCGCGCTGGCCGCCCGCGCCCGCGCAGTGTCCGACCCGGTGCGGCGGGTCGCGCTGTTCGCCGAGGCGCTCGAGGTGTGGCGCGGCCCCGCGTTCGCGGACTTCGCGGACGAGCCGTTCACCCGGGCCGCCGTGAACCGCCTGGAGGAGGAGTGGCTCGTCGTCCATGAGGACGCGGCCGAGGCGCGCCTCGCCGCCGGGGAACACGCGCTGCTCGTAGGGGAGTTGGCCGAGCTGGTCGAGCGGCATCCGCTGCGTGAGCGGCTGCGTGCCGTGCAACTGCGCGCGCTGTACCGCTCGGGCAGGCAGAGCGAGGCACTGGCCGGGTACGAGGAGCTGCGCGTCCGTCTCGCGGAGGACCTGGGCCTCGACCCGAGCCCGGAACTGGTCGAGCTCCAGAGGGCGATGCTCCGCCAGGACCCCGCGCTCGATGCGGTACGGGGCGAGGCGTCGGTGGCGGGCGGGGGCGCCGGCGGAGGCCGTCGGCCGGTCGAGGGCGCTGCCTCGACGCGGAACGGCGACGTTCGGGATCCGGCCTCGCTCTCGCCTTCCGGCTCGGTGCCGTCGGGGGACGAGTCGTCCGGTGCTGGGGTCGAGGTCCCTGCCCAGGGGCCCGGGGCCGTTCGGGGCGAGGCTCGCGGCAATCTGCCCGTGGCCATCAGCGGGCTCGTCGGACGCGAGGAGGCCGTCGAGGAGATCCGGGAGCTGCTCGCCGGACGGCGGCTCGTCACGCTCACCGGCCCCGGAGGCGTCGGCAAGACGCGGTTGGCCGTGGAAGCCGCCGGGCAGGCGTGGGAGCTGTTCCCCGACGGAGCATGGCTGGTCGAACTCGCCGGTGCACACGGTGAGTTGGCCGAAGTCGTTGCCGCCGCCATGGAGCTGCGTGACGACGGGGCGTGGGGCATACGGCCCGAGGCGGGGCGGACACCGGGTGGGGCGGAGCGGCTCGCCGCCGTCCTGCGCGGCAAACGGATGCTGCTCGTCCTCGACAACTGCGAGCACGTGATCGACGAGGCCGCCGCCCTGACCGAGCTGCTCCTGCGCACCGTCCCCGACCTCGTGGTGCTGACGACCAGCCAGGAGCCCTTGGCCCTCGCCGGGGAGACGCTGTGGTCGGTGCCGCCGCTCGACCTCGCCGGGGCCGTCGAGCTGTTCGTCGCGCGGGCGGCCGCCTCGGCGCCCGGATTCGTGCCGGACGCGTCCCAGCGGGCCGCCGTGGAGGGCATCTGCCGCCGCCTCGACGGCGTCCCGCTCGCCCTCGAACTGGCCGCCACCCGGGTGAGGGCGCTCGGCGTGCACCGGCTGCTCGAACGGCTCGACGACCGCTTTCGGCTGCTCAGCGCAGGACAGCGGGGCGCACCGGCCCGGCAGCAGACGCTCCGCGCGGTCATCGACTGGAGCTGGGAGCTGTTGCCCGAACCGGAGCGCCTGGTCCTGCGCCGGCTCGCCGTGCACGCGGAGGGCTGCACGCTGGACGCGGCGGAACAGGTCTGCGGGGGCGGCGAGGTTGCACCCGACGACGTACTCGACCTGCTGGCCCGGCTGGTGGACCGCTCGCTGGTCGTCGTCGTCGACGGGAAGGACGGTCCGCGCTACCGGCTGCTCGAATCCGTGGCCGCGTACTGCCTGGAGCGGATGGCGGACGCGGGCGAGACCGAGGACGTACGCGGTCGGCACCTGACGTACTACACGAGCCTCGCCGAGGCCGCCGAACCGGAGCTCCGCGGCTACGCCCAGCGGGAGTGGATGACCCGCCTCGACGCGGAGTCCCCGAATCTGCGCGCCGCCCTGGACCGCGCCGTGCAGCGGGGCGACGCGGAGCACGCGCTGCGGCTCGTGGACGCGCTGGCCTGGTACTGGGTGCTGCGCGGCCGCCTGGGCGAGGCGGTCCGCTCGACGGCGACGGCGCTGGACACGGTGGACTCCCCTGACCTGGCGTCGGGTCCCGACGCGCTCGCCCGGGTGCGGGCCCGTGTCGCCGTCTGGCGCACCGGGCTCACCGTCATGAGCGGCGACGGAACGGACCGCCGGCGCCGCATCGCGAGCGCGCTCGCATCCGTCGACGCGGCGTACGGAGCCGGCCCCGCCGCCCTCGCCTGGGCCCGCTGGTTCCTCGCCCACGCGCTCTGCGGGACCGGGAGCCAGAGCGAGGGCGAGGAACTGACGAACGCGGCGCTCGACGGGTTCGCGGAGGCCGGGGAGTCGTGGGGGGAGGCGGCGGCGCTGGGGGACCGGTCCGTGCAGCGGCTGCTCCGGGGCGATCTGGCCGGGGCCGAGGACGACGCGGCCCGCAGCGCCGCGCTTTTCGCGGCGGTCGGGGACGCGTGCGGGGGCCTGTGGTCCGTGTACCCGCTGGCGACCGTCGCGGAGATCCGCGGCGAGTACGAGCGGGCCGCCGGGCTCAAGCGTGCCGCTCTGGACACCGCCCAGAGCTTCGGTCTCACCACCGAGGTGCCCGACCTGCTGTCGGGGCTGGGCCGGACCGCGCTGCTCATGGGGGACCTGGCGCAGGCGCGTGCGTACCACCAGGCGGGGCGGGAGAAGGCCGTCGAGGTCGGCTTCCGGGCGGGCGAGATCAACGCGGTGCTCGGTCTGGGCCTCGGGGCCCGGCGGGAAGGTCTGCTGGAGGAGGCCGAGGGGCACCTCCGGGAGGTCCTCGACTGGCACCGGCTGGTCGGGCTCGACGGAGCCAACGCGCTGATCCTCGCCGAGCTGGGCTTCGCGGCGGAGCTGCGGGGCGACGCGGAGGGGGCGCTCGCGCTGCACGAGGAGGGGTACGCGACGGCGTTGACGACCGGGGATCCTCGGGCGGTGGCGCTCGCGCTGGAGGGTTTGGCCGGCGCCCACGCCCTGGTCGGGCGGGGTGACGGAGCGGCTTTGCTGCTGGGCGCGGCGGGGGCGTTGCGGGCGTCGACGGGAGCGCCGTTGCCCGCGGCCGAGCGGGGGGATGTGGAGCGGGTGGAGGCGGTCGTGCGCGCCGCGCTGGGGGACGGGGGCTTCCTGGCAGCCCAGGCCCGGGGCGAGGGGCTCGGGGCGGAGGCGGCCGTGGGGGAGGCTCGCGGGGTCTCGGGGGCTCCGGTCCCGTAAGGGCGCCGCCCTGCGGGTCGTGCACCATCCCCCCAGACTCCGTCCGGGGGGATCCCCAGCCCTACGGGACGATGGCCCACGACGGTGGGGCGGGTGGCGCGCGTGGGCAGCCGGGGAAAACTGTAAGGACTCCACCCCGCCCCCGTCCCTATACTCAACCCATGTCCTCCCTCAGCCTCCGGCGGGCCACCGCCGACGACTCGCGTCGTCTCACGCAGCTCGTCCGGAAATCCCGGGCCTATCGCGGTGACTACGCCGCGATGGTCGACGGCTATGTCGTCGGAGGGAGCTACATCGAGCACCACCCCGTCTTCGTCGCCGTCGACGAACGGGATCGCGTGCTCGGGTTCTACGCGCTGCTCCTGGACGAGGCCGAGCTCGATCTCGCCTTCGTCGCCGACGAGGCGCAGGGGCGTGGCGTCGGGCGGCTGCTGATGGAGCACATGATCGGCCAGGCCCGCGCCGCCGGGCTCAGCTCCATACGGGTCGTCGCGCATCCGCCCGCCGAGGAGTTCTACCTGCGGACGGGCGCCCGCCGCACCGGCACCGTCGAGCCCACCGGCCACATCCACTGGGCCAGGCCCGAGCTCCGGTACGACGTCGCGTGAGCGCCACCGAAGAGGCCGAGCAGGCCGACCGCCGCCGGGTCTTCGCCGACCTCACCCCGCTCCGTACCTCCACGCACTACCGCCGCCTCTGGTTCGGCAACACCGTCTCCTGGGTCGGTCAGGGCATGACCGCGCTCGCGGTCTCGCTCCAGGTGTACGAGATCACCCGCTCGCCGTTCTCCGTCGGGCTCGTCGGACTGTTCTCGCTCGTCCCGCTGATCGTCTTCGGTCTGTACGGCGGCGCCATCGCCGACACCGTCGACCGCCGCAAGCTCGGGCTCGCCAGCGCCACCGGCTCCGCCGTGCTGTCCGCCGTCCTCGCCACGGCCGCGTTCGCCGGCTTCCACCACGTCTGGTTCCTGTACGCGATCGTGGCCCTGCAGTCCGTCTGCGGCGCGCTCAACTCGCCGGCCCGGAGCTCGATGATCCCGCGCCTGCTGCCGCCCGAGCAGTTGCGCGCCGCGAACGCGCTCAACTCGATGACGACGACCTTCGGCACGCTCGTCGGCCCGAGCCTCGGCGGTCTCATCGTCGGCTTCGGCGGCTTCCAGACCGCGTACCTCATCGACGCCATCGCCTTCTCCGCCGCCCTCTACGCGATGTGGCGGCTGCCCTCCATGCTCCCCGAACGGACCGGCGCCAAGAGGGCCTCCGTCCTCGACGGGCTGCGCTTTCTCGCCACCCGGCCCAATCTGCGCATGACGTTCTTCTCGGACTTCTGCGCGATGATCCTCGCCCACCCCCGTGCGCTGTTCCCCGTCGTCGCCGTCCTCTGGTACGACGGCGACGCGACCACCACCGGGCTCCTCGCCGCCGCCCCCGCCGCCGGAGCGCTCCTCGGCGGAGTCCTCAGCGGCTGGCAGGGGCGCATCCGCCACCACGGACAGGCGATCCTGCTCGCCGTCGCCTGCTGGGGCACCGCGATCGCCGTCTTCGGGCTCACCCGCAACCTGTGGCTCGGGCTGCTCCTGCTCGCCCTCGCCGGTTACTCCGACACCGTCTCCATGATCTTCCGGAACACGATGATGCAGGTCGCGGCCCCGGACGAGATGCGCGGCCGGCTCCAGGGCGTCTTCATCGTGGTCGTCGCCGGCGGGCCGCGGCTCGGCGACTTCCTCGCCGGCTCGGTCGCCGATCTGACCTCCCCGGCCGTCGCCATCACCGGTGGCGGTATCGCCTGTGTGCTCGCGATTGGCGTACTTGCCCTGTACGGGCGGGGTTTTCGCCGATACGACGCGCTCAACCCCACGGCCTGAACTGGCGGTTGGCCGCCACGGCGCATAGCCGCCAGGCCGTTCTGTACTCAACCACCGCCGTGCGGACCAGACTCCTCGCGACGCCCGGAACCACCCCTTCCCCCGGGTGTCGAGGAGTGCGTCGATGATCAGACCTTCCGCAGGAGGAAGGGCCGGGCTGCTCGCCGCCGGCATCTCCCTGGTGCTGCTCACGGCAGGGCAGACCGCCGCTGCCGGGGGAACCACCGCCCCCGCCGTACCCGACACCTTCAAGGGCGCCGCGGACCGGAGCGCCACCGTCACGCTCATCACCGGTGACAGGGTCACCGTCACCGACCTCGGTGGCGGCAAGAAGACCGTCACCGTCGACCGGGCCAAGGGCGCCACCGGCGCCGTACGCAGCGAGATCTCCGACGGCCGGGTCACGGTCGTCCCCGACGAGGCCCGCAGCTACCTGGACTCCGGCGTCCTCGACCGTCGGCTCTTCGACGTCAGCGGCCTGATCGAGCAGGGCATCACCGATGAACTGCCGCTGATCGTCTCGTACGGCAAGGGCACCCGCGCCGCCGCACCGCGCGGCACCGAGACCGTCCGCGCCCTGCCGAGCATCGGCGGCGCCGCGGTGGAGGCGACCGACCCGGCCGAGTTCTGGCGGTCGTTCACCTCGCCCACCACCCGCTCCGCGGGCGGCAAGGTGTGGCTGGACGGCAAGGTCGAGGCCGCCATGGCCGAGTCCAACGCCCAGATAGGCACCCCGAAGGCGTGGGAGGCCGGGCTCACCGGCAAGGGCGTGAAGGTCGCCGTCCTCGACACCGGCGCCGACCTCGGCCACCCCGACCTCAAGGACCGGGTGAGCGAGTCCAAGTCCTTCATCGCGGGCCAGGAGGTCGCCGACCGCAACGGCCACGGCACACATGTCTCGTCGACCGTCGGCGGCAGCGGCGCCGGTTCGGCGGGCCAGGAGAAGGGCGTCGCCCCCGGGGCGACCCTCGCCGTCGGCAAGGTCCTCAGCGACGCGGGATCCGGCAGCGAGTCCGAGATCATCGCCGGCATGGAGTGGGCCGCCAAGGACATCGACGCGAAGATCGTCTCGATGAGCCTGGGTTCGAGCGAACCGAGCGACGGCACCGACCCGATGGCGCAGGCGGTCAACACCCTGAGCGCCGAGACCGGCGCGCTCTTCGTCATCGCCGCCGGCAACAGCGGCGCCCCCGGCTCCATCGGCTCGCCCGGCGCCGCCGACTCCGCGCTGACCATCGGCGCCGTCGACTCCGCCGACGAGCCGGCGTACTTCACCAGCCAGGGACCCCGCTTCGGCGACCAGGCCCTCAAGCCCGACCTCTCCGCGCCCGGCGTGGACATCCTCGCCGCCCGCTCCCAGCTGGTGACCGGCACCGGGCTCTACACGACGATGAGTGGTACGTCGATGGCGACCCCGCACGTCGCCGGTGTCGCCGCGCTGCTCGCCGAGAAGCACCCCGACTGGACCGGCGCACAGCTCAAGAACGCCCTGATGTCCTCGTCGAAGACGCTCACCGACTCCGCCTACGCGCTCGGCGCCGGCCGGGTCGACGTGGCTGCCGCGATCTCGGCGAACGTGACCGCCACCGGCTCCGCCGACCTCGGCTTCTTCGCCTGGCCGTACGAGGAGAACAAGCCGGTCACGCAGACCGTCACGTACACCAACCACTCCGACGCCGCCGTGGAGTTGAACCTCGCCGTCGAGGGGATGCCCGCGGGCGTCGCGACCCTCGCCGACACCACGCTCACCGTCCCGGCCCACGGCACCGCCCGGACCACGGTCACCGGCGACGGCACGAAGGCCCCGGTCGGCAACGCCTCCGGCCGGATCGTCGCCTCGGCCGCCGGCGCCCCCGTCGCGCACACCGCGCTCGGCCTGGTGAAGGAGGAGGAGCGCTACAACCTCACGATCCACGTCAAGGACCGTGACGGCGCCCCGACCGCGGCCGGCCTCGGCGTCAAGCTGCTTGCCGAGGGTCGGCACGACCCGTTCCCGGCGACCGTCGGCGAGTCCGGCACGCTCGAACTGCGCCTGAAGCCCGGCACGTACACCGTCTCGTCCTTCCTCGACGTGCGTGGCTCCAAGGGCAAGGACTCGCTCGGGCTCGGCTTCCTCACCGACCCGGAGATCGTCCTCGACCGCGACCGCGAGATCACCCTCGACGGGCGGCAGCTGAAGGAGATCCGCGCCGAGGTCGAGAAGCGGACCGAGACCCGCCAGCTCCTCATGGAGTTCGACCGGGACGCGAACGGCGCCTCCTACGGCGGTGCCGTCCAGCTTCCGGCCACGTACGACTCGGTCTTCGCCGCGCCCACCCGCAAGCCCGCCACCGGCACCTTCGAGTACCGGACCGTCTGGCGCCTGGGCAAGCCGCTCCTGGAGGCGAGCGCCGGTGGCGTCCGGCTCTCCGGGGCCACCATCCAGCCGGGCACGACGCTGCCCGAGGGCACGTCCCGGCTCGGTCTCGTCGACGTCGGCACCGGCACGGCCGCCGAGTACGCCGGCAAGAACGTGAAGGGCCAGGCCGTCCTGGTCCGCGCCGGCGCGCTGACGCCCGTCCAGGTCGCGCAGATCGCCCAGGAAGCGGGCGCCGCCTTCCTGTTCGTCACGGACGACGCTCCCGGCCGGCTGAACACCTGGTTCGGCACGGAGGCGTACGAGGACCGGCCGCTGGGCGTCGCGACCGTCAACGCGGCCGACGGAGCCCGGCTCGCCGACACCGCCGCGCGGAAGAAGACGGTCGACCTGACCGGCACGCGCTACACCCCGTTCGTCTACGACCTCTCCGAGGGACACCCGGGCGCGATCCCGTCCGACCTGGTCTTCCGGCCCGACGAGGACGAACTGGCCACCGTGCGCTCCACGTTCCACATGCCCACCGCGCGCAAGGAGACCGGCGGCGAGTTCCGTTACTCGATCACCGACACCTTCCCGATCGGCTTCGGCTTCAAGGAGTACATCGGCTTCCCGACCGAGCGCACCGAGTACGTCTCCACCGGACGCGGTCAGGGCTGGCACGAGTCGGTCGACCTCGAGGACTCCCTCGAGCAGCGCGGCGGGATCACCTCCTACCGGGCGGACAGCACGACGCACCGCGAGTGGTTCAAGCCGGTCTGGCACGCGTTCCTCGGCACCGGGCTCGGCTGGGGCCAGGAGCGCGCAGGGAACAACCTCCAGTTCAACACCCCCGGCTGGGGCGACGCCGGCCCCGACCACACCGGCTTCGGCAACGTGTGGAACGACGACTCGATGACCCAGTTCACCGAGGTGTACGTGAACGGGACCCGGGTCGACCGCAAGATGAGCTCCGGCGCCTACGCCCGGAACGCCCCGGCGGAGGAGGCCGAGTTCAAGGTCGTCACCGACACCACGCTGGACCCGGCGCGCTGGCGTCTTTCGACCAAGGGCCACGCGGAGTGGACCTTCCGCTCCAAGGAGACCCCCTCCGACCGGTACACCTTCCTCCCGCTGATCAACCTCGGCTTCGACGTCGACACCGACCTCAAGGGCGATGTGCGCGGCGGAAGCCGAGTGCCGGTCGGGATCTCGGCGGAGTACGTGAAGGGCGCGCCCGACACCGGAACGATCGGAGGCGGCGCGCTGGAGGTCTCGTACGACGACGGCAAGACCTGGCAGAAGGTCGCTCTCAAGAAGTCGTGGCACGGAACGTCCTGGACGGGTGAGCTGCGGGTGCCGGACGCCGCGCAGTACATCTCCTTCCGGGCGGGTGCGACCGACGACCGCGGTGGCGCGGTAAAGCAGGAGATCATCCGGGCGGTCGGGGTGAAGTAACCCCAGGAGCCCTGGAGATGGGGGAGTCCCGGCACGGCGTGGAGCCGTGCCGGGACTCTCTTCGTCCGGCTGTCACTCGGCGCGCGTCACGATCCCGCGCACGACGCCCAGTTCCACCAGGTCCTGGGGTCGCAGCCGGAGCTGGTCGGCGGTGACCGGGGCCTGGTCGGGCTCCCTCTTCAGGATCGCCGAGGCGAGCTCGGGAGCGATGACCGAGAAGTAACTGTCCGGCGTGGCCCAGGTGTTGCCCGGCGCGGCCAGCGCCAGGGCCCCGCCCGAGCCGCCCTCGCCGACCAGGAGCGAGGTCACCGGGACCCGTGCCTCGGCGACCGCGGTGAACGCGTCCGCGATCGCCGGACCCGCCCCGGCCCGTTCGGCCTCGGCGTCGTTGGCGGCGCCGGGCGTGTCGATCAGGGTGAGCACGGGGATCCCGAGCCGGTCCGCGAGCCGGATCAGCCGGGCGGCGGTCCGGAAGCCCGCGGGGCGCGTCGCCGTCCCGTCCTGCGCGGCGTACGCGACCGTCCGCCCTTCATGGAGCCCGAAACCGCACTCCACCCCGGGGTCGACCCCGCCCGCCCGGTCGCCGCGGACGGCCGCCCGGGCGGTGAAGTAGGCGTCCAGATAAGCCCCGGCGCGGGGGCGCTCGGCGGACCGGGCCCGTACGACGGCCTCCCAGCCGGTGCCGGGCGGACCGGCCTCGGTGAGCGCGCGGGGCGGGGGAGCGGGGGCTGGAGCCTCCGGGGACGGGGGCGGGGGCGTGCCACCGGGCGTGGCCCCGGACCCGTTGCCGGCCTCGCCCCGGGACGTACCGCCGGAAGGGCCGTCGGACGGGTCGCCGGGCGTGGCCCCGGACGGAGCCCCGGACCGGTCACCGGGCTCGTTCCCGGACTCGTCGCGGGGCTCGCCGCCCGTCAGCAGCCGCAGCCACAGGGAGAGCGTCGCCCGCAGGTCCTCCGGTTCGACGATCCCGTCCACATGCCCGTGCTCCCACTGGCTCTCCGCCGTGTACGCGGCAGGGTCGGCGTCCTGCGGACGGACCCGCGAGCCGGCGAACGCCACCTGGGCGGATGGGAGGGCGAGCACGACGTCCGCGCCCGCCCCGACCGTGGCCCAGCCGCCGCCGGTGGACGGGTCGCGCAGGACCGTGACATGGGGGACGCCGGCGCCCCGCAGCCGTACGGTCGCCTCCGCCACGCGCTGGAGCTGGGCGAGGGCGATCATGCCCTCCTGCATCCGGCTGCCGCCCGTCGCCACGAGCGACACCAGCGGGACCCGGTCCGCGAGCGCGGTGCGGTACGCGGCGACGAGCCGGTCCCCGGCCGCCTGCCCGAGCGAGCCGCCGAGGAAGCCGAACTCGAAGGCGACCAGGACCACCCGGCGACCGTCGATCGTCGCCCTGCCGTGCAGGACGGACTCCTCCTCGCCGGTCTTCCCGGCGGCACGCGCGCGTGAGGCGTCGTAACCGGCCCAGCCGATCGGACCGTCCGGGAGCGGCGGCGCGAGGGCGGCCTGGGGCCGCAGCGGGGTGAAGCCGTCGGTGACCAGCGCGATCACCTCACGGGCCGTGAGGCGCTCAGCCATGGAGAGCCTCCGGGAGGGCCTTCTTCAGGAGCTTGCCCATGTCGTTGCGGGGCAGCGCGCGGAGGAAGTGGACGGTCCGCGGGCGCTTGTGCGGGGCGAGGAGTCCGGCGACATGGTCCGCCAACTCCTCGGCCGTCGGCGGCTTCTCCGCGTCCGCAGGCACCACCCAGGCCACGATCCGCTCCCCGAGGTCGGGGTCCGGCGCGCCGGTCACGGCGGCCTCCTGCACCGCCGGGTGGTCCAGGAGCGCGTTCTCTATCTCGCCCGCGCCTATCTTGTAACCGCCGCTCTTGATCAGGTCGGTGGCCTTGCGGCCCACGATCCGTACGTACCCGTCGGGTTCACGGACCGCCACGTCCCCGGTGCGGAACCAGTCCCCGTCGAACGCGGCCGCCGTCGCGTCCGGCCGGTTCAGATACGCGGAGAAGAGGTTCGGGCCTTTGACCTGGATCTCGCCGACGCTCTCCCCGTCGTACGCCCTCATCTCCGTGCCGTCCTCCTCCACCAGGCGCAGCTCCACGCCACGGAGCGGCAGCCCGACCGAGCCGGGGCGCGGGTGGGAGCCCAGGGGGACGGAGGTGTTCATCAGCGTCTCGGTCATTCCGTACCGCTCGATCACCGTCCGGCCCGTCGCCGCCGCGATCCGCTCGTGGTCGTGGACCGGCAGCGCCGCCGATCCCGAGACCAGCAGCCGCGCCTCGGCCAGCGCCCGTACCAGCGCCGGATCGTCCGCCAGCGCGTCCGCGATCCGGTGGTACATGGTCGGTACGCCGAACAGCATCGTGCCGCCTCCCGCACCGAGCTCCCGGGCCACACCCGCGGTCGAGAACGCTCCGAGATGACGGACCGATCCGCCCCGCCGCAGCGGCCCGAGGACCCCCAGGACGAGCCCGTGGACGTGGAAGAGCGGCAGCGCGTGGACGAGGACGTCGTCCGCGGTCCACGCCCAGGCGTCCTCCAGGGCGTCGAGTGAGGCGGCGATCGCCCGGTGGGAGAGGACGACGCCCTTGGGCGGGCCGGTGGTGCCGGAGGTGTAGACGATCAGGGCGGGGGCTTCGGACGCGGCGGAGCCGGTCTCGGCGGCCCAGAGGTTCCGCCCGGCCCGGCCGGCGCCGACGGCACGCGCATCCGCCCCCGCCCGCCCGGTTCCGTCCTCCGCCGGGCCGGTTCCGCCGCCCGCCCGCACGTCCACGTCGACCCGGGGCAGGTCCGCAAGTCCGGCGGGCAGGTCGTCCTCCGCGCCCGCCAGAACCGCGGCGGGGGCGCTGTCGCCGAGGATGTGCGCCAGCTCCCGCTCCCCGGTGCGCGGGTTGAGCGGGATCGCCGGTACATCGGCCAGGAGAGCGGCCACCACCGCGACCGCCGTCCGGGCGGTCGGTGTGGCCCAGACGGCGACCCGCCCCGCGCCCCCGATCCGTGCCGCCAAGGCCCCGGCGGCCTCGGCCAGTTCCTCGTACGTCAGGGCGTCCGCGCCGAAGCGCAGTGCGGGTCGGTCCGAGCCGGCCACCAGGGCCGGGAAGAGCGGGCTCAACGGTCGTCCTCCTCGCGTAGCGGGATGCGAGAGGCATTCTTCCCCCGTCTCAGGAGGGACGCGCTGCGACCTTGCTCACCTCCGCGTCCCGGTCGCCCTCGGCGGTCGGCCGGATCGTCCGCATCCGCCCGTACGCGTAGACGCAGCCGGCGAGGGCCAGGTCGGACAGGAGCATGAAGCCGATGGAGTAGGAGTCCTTGGCGCTGTAGATCGCGCCCATCACCAGCGGCGGCACGAACCCGCCGAGCCCTCCCATCGCGCCGACGATGCCGGTGACACTACCGACCTGCGGCTGCGGGGTGACCTGGGAGACCAGTGCGAAGACCGAGCCGCTCGCCGTGCCGAGTCCGGCCGCCATGCAGAGCAGGGCGATCGTGCCGCCCGGGTTCAGGGGCGGGTCGAAGGCCTGGACGATGGCGAACAGGGCGACGAAGCCGAGCGCGGCCGCGGTGACGAGGGCCGGGTGGATCCGGTCCGAGAGCCAGCCACCGATCGGCCGGAAGACGACGGTGACGAGGGCGAAACCGGCGGCCTTGGTGCCGGCGTCGGTCGGGTCGAGCTCGTACCACGTCTTCAGATACGTCGGCAGGTACACCCCGAACGCGACGATGCCGCCGAAGCCGATCGCGTACAGCGCCGACAGCTCCCAGGTCACCCGCAGCCGGCCCGCCTTGCCCAGCCGGGATCCGAGGGAGGCCGTGGGCACCGGCCGGTCGGGGCGGTCGGTGATCAGGAACACGGCGAGGACGGCGTACGCGGCGAGCGCGATCGCGACGACGACGAACGGCAGGTTCTCCCCGTGCTCGGAGATGCGCGGGGTGAAGTAGCCGGAGAGCGCCACACCGCCCATGCCCATGCCGAAGACCCCGAGCGCCAGGCCCCGCTTGGCCGGTGGGAACCAGGAGTTGACCAGGGGGATGCCGATGGCGAAGGTCGTCCCGCCGAGGCCGAGGAGGAAACCGACGGCGAGCATCGCGCCGTACGAGTTCTTCGCCGGGATCAGCAGCAGGACGGGGACGATCGTGAGCGCCGAGACCAGGGGGAACATCACCTTGGCGCCGTAGCGGTCGGTGAGCGCTCCGGCCGGGATCCGACCCAGCGAGCCCACCAGGACCGGGATGGCGACGAGCAGCGACTGCTGGAACGAGCTGAGATTCAGCCGGTCGCCGTAGTCACCGGCCAGCGGCGCGATCAGGTCCCACGCCCAGAAGGTGAGCATGAATCCGATCGTGGCCATGAGCAGGTTCCGGTAGGCGGTGCCGGAGGGCTTCTCAAGGGTGTCCACGTGATCAGTCAAAGTCGCGACACCGGGCGGGGCGCGCCGGATTGGGCCGTACGGGGGTCCGGTCCGGGGGCTTGCGCACGGCCCACCACGGCCGGGCGCGGCAGGCGTCCGCGGGACAGGGCGACCGGCGCCGCGCGGCCCGCCACGGCCGGTTCACGATCGGGGGCGGGTCGGCGGACAGGGCCGGTTCACGATCGGGGGCGGTCGGCTGCCAGGGCCGGCTCACGATCGTGGGCGGGCTGCCGGCTATGGCCAGTTCACCGTCGTGGGCAGGCTGCCGTCGTCCGCCACCGCCAGGTGCGGGCCCTCCTGGGTCGCCGCCACCTCGACCGTGATCGCCGTGACGCCCTCCCGACGATGGGCCGCCGCCAGCGCGCCACGCAGCGTGGCGAGGAGCCGCTCGCCGTCGGCCCCGCCGATCAGGGTGTCGACCGCGCCCGAGAAGTGCACCGAGGGCTGGAAGCCCAGCAGGACCGCCGCGCCGCCCGTCTCGCGCAGCACACGCCCCCGGAAGGTCGTCGGCGCGTCGGCGGGTGGCTGCTGGAGGGCGAAGATAGTCGTGCGTACCTCCTGGATGGTGGAGTCCAGTTCGTCCACCGCCCGCCCCAGCAACGCGTTCTCGTCGGTCGACTCGGCGGCGCGCCGCCGAGTCGACTCCAGCATCATCTCGGTGGCGAACAGCCGCTGGACGACGAGGTCGTGCAGGTCGCGGGCGATCCGGTCGCGGTCCTCGTACACCGCCAGCTGCTCCCGATTGTGCTGTGCGTCCGCGAGGACCAGGGCGAGGGCGGCCTGGGAGGCGAACTGCGAGGCGAGGAGGCGGTCCACCGCCGTGTACGGGCGGCCGCCGCGCCGCCGGGGGAGGGCGAGGGTGCCGATGAGCCGGCCGCCACTCTGCAGCGGCAGCATCATCGAGGGCCCGAACCGGGAACGTACATGGGTGGTCATCCGTGGATCGGTGGCCGAGTCCTCGACGAAGACCGGCTCACCGCCGAGCAGTTGCTCGAGGACGGGCGATCCCGGCGCGATGGTCGTACCGACCAGGTCGCCCGGGTCGCCGACCGTCGAGGCGGCCACGATCTCCATCCCGCCCTCCTCGGTGGGCTGCAGGACGACCCCGGCCGAGGCGTCCGCCAGCAGCCGGGCCCGCTCGGCGACCGTCATCAGCGCGTCCTCCGCCGGTTCCCTGGTGAGCAGGGCCGTCGTCACCGCCGCCGCGCCCTCGATCCAGCGCTCGCGCTGACGGGCGGTCTCGTACAGCCGGGCGTTGCCGATGGCGATGCCGGCCTGCGAGGCGAGGACCCGCAACAGGGCGAGGTCCTC
This sequence comes from Streptomyces sp. NBC_01353, assembly GCF_036237275.1. GTDB lineage: Bacteria > Actinomycetota > Actinomycetes > Streptomycetales > Streptomycetaceae > Streptomyces. Next base: position 5,945,018 of record NZ_CP108352.1, read on the forward strand.
CTCGGTGAACCTCCCCTCGCGCTTCTCGGTGAGATAGAGATTGCCGAACACCTCCGTGTGGACGCGGATCGGGACACCGAGGAACGAGTGCATCTCGGGATGGCCCTCCGGGACCCCGCTGGAGCGCGGATCGGCCGTCAGGTCGTCGAGCCGCAGCGGCTGCGGGTCGTGGATGAGGACGCCGAGGAGCCCGGTGTGGCCGTCGGGGAGCCGGGGGATGCGCTGCCGCTCGGCCTCGGTCATCCCGGCCGTGACCAGTTCGGTGAGCCGGCGGCGCTCGGGGTCGACGACCCCGAGCGCTCCGTAGCGTGCGCCGGTCAGGTCGATCGCGGAGTCCACGATGTGCTGGAGCGTGGTCCGCAGTTCGAGATCGGTGCCGACACTCAGGACCGCTTCCAGCAGCATCGGCAGACGGGGAGCCGGGTCGTCCTGGCCCATGAGCGACATGCGCTTATTGTCGTACAAATGGGAGGGAAGTGACGATCATTCGGTGGAGGCCAGGGGGTCGAGGACCATCGGCTGGATCCTGCCCTCCAGCATCGCGCCGAGCCCGAGGATCGCGCAGACGTCCGGCCGCTCGGCAATGTGCACCGGCATCCCGGTCGCCTCGCGGAGCATCTGGTCGAGCCCGGGGAGCAGGGCGCTGCCGCCGACCATCATGATGCCGCGTTCGGCGAGGTCGGCGACGAGGTCGGGCGGGCACTCGCGGAGGATCTTGCCGATGCCGTCGAGGACGGCGGTCAGCGGGGTGTGGATCGCATCGCGTACGGCGGCGGTGTCGACGGTCACCGAACGGGCGAGGCCCGTGGCCACGTCGCGGCCGTGGATCTCGGTGGAGGTCGGGCCCTGGAGGGTCAGGCCGTTGCCGCTGAGGGCGAGTTGCAGCGGGCGGACGGACTGGCTGGGCAGCATCAGTTCGTGCTGGTGGCGCAGGTGCTGGATGACCGCGTGGTCGATCGCGTCGCCGCCCACGGGGATCCGCTCGGCGGTGACGATGGAGCCCAGGGAGAGCACGGCGACCTGGGTGGTCGCCGCGCCGCAGACCATGATCATGGTCGCGGTGGGCTGCTCGACGGGGAGTCCGCAGCCCACGGCCGCCGCGATCAGGGTGTCGACCAGCTCGACCCGCCGGGCGCCGAGCCCGACGAGGGTCTCCACGGCGGCGCGCTGGGCGAGCGGGTCGCTGTCGTGCGGGGTGCTGGCGGCGGCGCGCAGCCGGGGCTTGCGGCGCAGCTGGCGGCGGAGCTTCTCGCCGAGGAGGTGGCGGAGCATCCGCTGGGCCATCTCGATGTCGACGACGGTGCCGCCGGAGACGGGGCGGGCGACTCGGATGTAGTCGGGGGTGCGGCCGGTCATCTTCTCGGCGAGTGCGCCGACGGCGATCAGCGCGCCGGTACGGGTGTTCACAGCGGCGACACTGGGCTCGTCGACGACGAGCCCGGCGCCCTTGACGAAGACCCGGGTCCGGGCGGCCCCCAGGTCGACGGCGACATGGCAACGACGCAGCTGCTCAAGGCTGACGGTCACAGCAGATCCTCCGGAGTGCGGTGCTGGCACGAGCGAGGGTGGTACGCCGGTTCGGTTCGGCGCTCTGTTCGCATCGTGCGACCCGCACCGCCAAGCCGCGCGCTGGGCTGCGCCGCCCGGGGGTGCGGGACCGCCTGACGGCGGATGAACGCGGGGGGTGGCTCGGGGCGCGAGCTCGACGCGGACGGAGTTCGGGTCGCTCGTGGTCCGGGGCGCGAGCTCGACGCGGCGGGGTGCGCCGCCGGGGGCAGGGGCGGGGCCCGGGCGCCGGCGGCGGGTGCGCCGCCGTGCGCCGGCGCGGGGCCCGGGCGGCGGCCCGACCGCCGGGAGCGGCCGAGCGCGGCGGCTCGCTCGGTCCGCGCCGCACGTGGCTCAGAGCAGGCGTTGCAGGAGGCCCCAGGTGAATTCGGCGGCTCGGGGGGTTCCGTCGGGGAGGGTGAAGTCCAGGCGTAGGCGGGTGGGGGCGCTGCCGTCTCGGGCCTGGGCCGGGGGGAAGGCGTTGCCGACCTCGGGGAGGGTGCAGGTCCAGGGGCGCAGGTCGGCCTCGGTGCGCAGCTCGGGGACGGGGGAGCCGGGCGCGCGGACCAGGCCGCTGCCCCAGACCGCCGGCGGCTTTCCCACGATCACCTGCCAGCGGAGCTCCGGCCAGAGCGGGAGCTCCCACTCCAGGAGCTCGGCGTCGAGCCGGGGGACCGTGCGGCGCGCCACCGGCTCGCCCAGGACGGAGCGGTAACGGGCCGGCTCCCCACGGCCGCCGCGGCCATGGGCCCACGCCTGCCAGCGGCGGTTCGCCTCACGCGACTCGGCCCGCGTCGCCCCCAGATCCCTGAGCGCGTCCTCGACCAGGTCCGGCTGGTGGTCGGCCATCCGGCGCAGCAGGACGAGCTGGAACTCGCGTGGCCCGAAGGGCTCGGACGGTGTCATGAGCCCATCCTGCCCGAAGCGGGAGAATCACGACGACACGCCGTCGACCTGGGGTTTCCTCACAGGATCCTCACGTTCCCGCCTACCTCTGGTGTCCTGTCGACACATACTCTGCGGCAGCCATGGACTACTGCCACCAGTGCCGACGGCACCTCAACGGCGCACTCGCCTGTGCCGGATGCGGGATCCCCGTGGAGGAGCTGCGGTACGAGACCCCCCAGCCGGCCGCCGCGCGCGCCGTCGCGGCCCAGCGCGTCGAGTACGTCGAGCCGAGCGGGCGTGTGGAGTACGAGGAGCGGGCCGAGCACATCTACGAGCTGGACCCGCTCGAGCCGCCGCGCTCGGCAGCTCCCGGCGGTCGGGCCGCCGCCCGCCGTGGCGCGGCGTCGGGGCGGAGCGGTGCCCGCCGCAGCCGTCGTGCGCGCAGCCGCAAGGGGCGCAACGTCCTGGTGGGCACGCTCGGCATCGTCCTCGCGGCGGGCGCACTGAGCGTGGCCAAGCTGGCGCTCGAGCCCCCGGGGGAGGGCGGCGCCGCCACCGCCGTACAGGAGGAAGAGGTCGTCGAGACCTCGCTGCCGCCGCTGCCCTCGGACAGCGCCACGGCACCGGAGGGGCCGACCCCGGTCACGGTGACGAAGTCCGCCACCCCCAAGGACTCGGACGCGCCGGCGCCCGGCCACACGGGCATACCCGGCCAGGGATCCGGTGGCCAAGGCTCCGGCGGCTCCGGCGGTGGCGGCGGCTCGCAGGGCTCCGGAGGCGGGCCCCCGGGCGCTACGCCGTCCGGCTCGCCTTCACCCTCGGGCTCGCAGACCGGTCCCACGCCGACCGGCTCCGGAAGCGCCACCGCGACCCCGCCCGGCGGTTCGCCGACGGCCCCCACGCCCAGCCCCACGCCGTCTCCGACGCCGACGTGCACGTGGATCATCTTCTTCTGCGTCTAGGGGCTCCCCGAGTGCGGGGAAGGCGTCAGGTCACGTCCTCGCCCAGCATTCGCTTCAGCAGATCCCGCAGCAGCGCACGCTCGTCCGCCGTGAGCTGTCCGAGCGGCTCGCGCGCGAAGTCCAGCGAGTCGCGCAGGCGGCCGGCGGTGTCCAGGCCCTCCGGGGTCGGCGCGGCCAGCTTGACGCGTCGGTCGGCCGGGTCGGGGCGGCGCTCCACCAGGCCGCGCGATTCGAGCCGGTCGATGATCCCGGTGACGTTCGACGGCTCGCACTTCAGCTTCTGGGCGATCTTCCGCATCGGGACGGGCTCCAGGGTGAGCAGTCCGAGGACCCTCGCCTGGGCGCCGGTCAGCGCGTGCTCCGCGGCCGCCTGCTCGTACTCCGCGTAGTACCGCGCCACGACCGTGCCGATCAGCTCGACGACTTCGCGGGTGAGGGGGTCTGAGGGTGAGGTGGCCATGGGCTCCATTCTACCCAGATACTTGACAACATGAAATATCCAGGAGCATGGTTGTTTCAGGTAGTGAAACATTCTGTTCCAGGAGGCCGTACCGATGTCCGTAATCCCCGCGTCCAGCCGTGAGTGGCACCTCGTCGCCCGTCCGCACGGCTGGCCCACCCCCGCGGACTTCGCGCTCCGTGAGACCCCCGTCACCGAGCCCGCCGAGGGTCGGATCCTGGTCAAGAACCTGCACTTCTCCGTCGACCCGTACATGCGCGGCCGGATGAACGACGTGAAGTCGTACATCCCGCCGTTCAAGCTCGACCACCCCATGGACGGCGGCGCGGTCGGCGAGGTCATCGCGTCCAACGCGGAGGGCTTCGCCGTCGGCGACCACGTCCTGCACGGCCTCGGCTGGCGCGAGTACGCCGATGTGCCCGCCCAGCACGCCACCAAGGTCGACCCGGAGCTGGCCCCCCTCTCCAGCTACCTCGGCGTCCTCGGCATGACGGGCCTCACCGCCTACGCCGGTCTCTTCGAGGTCGCCTCCTTCAAGGAGGGCGACGCCGTCTTCGTCTCCGGCGCTGCCGGCGCCGTCGGCGGCCAGGTCGGCCAGATGGCGAAGCTCAAGGGCGCCTCCCGGGTCATCGGCTCCGCCGGCTCCGACGAGAAGGTCAAGCTCCTCATCGAGGAGTACGGCTTCGACGCCGCCTTCAACTACAAGAACGGTCCGGTCAAGGACCAGCTCCGCGAGGCCGCCCCGGACGGTATCGACGTCTACTTCGACAACGTCGGCGGCGACCACCTCGAAGCCGCGATCTCCTCGCTCAACGTGCACGGCCGCGCCACCATCTGCGGCATGATCGCGCAGTACAACGACACCGAGCCGGTGGCGGGCCCGCGCAACATGGCCATGATCATCGGCAAGCGGCTGCGCCTCCAGGGCGTCCTCGTCGGCGACCACTACGGCCTGCAGCAGCAGTTCGTCCAGGAGGTCGGCGGCTGGCTGCGCTCCGGCGAGCTGAAGTACAACGAGACCGTCGTCGAGGGCATCGAGAACAGCGTGGACGCCTTCCTCGGCCTGCTCCGCGGGGACAACACCGGAAAGATGATCGTTTCGGTGACCGGCTAGTCTTCCCTCAGCCGTCGCGATCGTGGGCGCGAGTCGCGGCGAATCAGCAGAAGGAAGACCCGCATGTCCATTCAGCAGTCCGACGTCCTGTACACCGCCGTCGCCACCGCCGAGAACGGGCGCGACGGCCGTGTGGCCACCGACGACGGTCAGCTCGATGTCGTCGTGAACCCGCCGAAGGCCATGGGCGGCTCCGGCGCCGGCACCAACCCCGAGCAGCTCTTCGCCGCCGGGTACAGCGCCTGCTTCCAGGGTGCGCTGGGCGTCGTGGCCCGTAACGAGAACGCCGACATCTCGGGCTCGTCGGTCACCGCCGAGGTCGGCATCGGCAAGAACGACGACGGCTTCGGCATCATCGTCAAGATCTCGGCGACCATCCCGAACGTGGACGTCGAGACCGCGAAGAGCCTGATCGAGAAGGCGCACCAGGTCTGCCCGTACTCCAAGGCGACCCGTGGCAACATCACGGTCGAGCTGGCCGTCTGATTTTGCGCGTACGCTTGATGTGGGCCGCACCCCGACCGACCGGGGTGCGGCCCTCTTGCGTCATGGCATCAGTCGGTGCATCCGTCGGCGCACCGGCCGGCGCACCGTTCAGCGCGCTAGCAGAGCACGGCCGACCTGCGCGAACGCACCCTTCGGATGGTCCCGGAAGAGCGGTTCCGTGCCGAACAGGACCACCGGCGCACCGTGCGCCGCCGTCCCGCTGACCACCGACGCCCGCCCGGCCGCGTCGCCCGGACCACCCCTGCCGTCCGCGCCGGGCCGCCAGTGCCCGGAGACGAGCGGATCGGCCGCCGCGTACGACTGCTCGGCCCGCACCCCCGCCCCCAGCCCCGTGAACCACATCGGCGCGTAGACGAAGCTGTGCCCGGGAGCGCCGCCGGTGATCGCCCCGCCCGCGTTGCGGACCGTCACGACACCGTTCGCGTCCCCGTTGCCCGCCACCGCCGTGGCCGGGAGCAGCCCCGCCGCCGCGTTGAACGCCGCGCCCGCCGAGCCGATCCCCACCACACCCGCGCCGCTCGCCCGCAGCGCCTGCTGCGCGGCCGGGGTGAGCTTCCCGTACTCCAGGCCCCGCGACACGAACAGCACGTCGGCCGTCGACCAGTCGAAGCCCGCGTTCAGGATCTCCGTCGACACCGGGACGACCTCGAAGCCCATCTCGCGCAGCGCGAACAGCTCACCGGCCGTCACCGAGGCGGCGACCCTGGTCCGCTCCAGCGGCGCCGAGCCCCGCTCCTTCGTGGCCCGGAACACCACCCCGTACCGGTCCGCGAGCACCCGCGCCGCGCCCCGCGCCGACGCGGGCACCACCGCCGCGCCGTCGGCCGTCCGCCGCACCTTCACCCCCTGCGCCAGCAGCGCGTTCACCGCGGCCAGCTCCTTCGGGTCGTCGAGCCGCAGCAACAGGTCCCCGAAGGGCGCGACCGAGCCCGTGGGGGCCGCGGCGTGGACCGGGCGCACCGTGCGAGGCACCGGGCCGTGCTCGATCCGCCGCACCGTCGCGCCCCACAGCAGCCCGAGGCTCCAGCCCGAGATGTCGTACATCGTCGACACGTCCGCGCTGATGTCGCGGCCCTCCGCCAGGATCACGTTCGCCATCCCGCGCTTGGGCTGGCGCATGTCGACGACGTACGAGCCGTCGGCCGCCCGCCTGACCCGCACGTCGTTGGCGACGAGATGGTCCACGAGCCGCGCCGCCGCCACCGCCGAGGCTTGGGACCGCCCCGCCGGAATGACGTACGCGCGCGGGAACGTGGTTGTGTACACGTCCTCCGGACCGATCCCCGGCACCCCGGGCACCGTCTCCTCGGAGACCGGCCGCTGCGCCTCGCCCGCCGCGCCCCGCCGGAACGTCTCGATCTGGTCGGAGAGCACCGACGCGCGATGGGTGTCCGTGTGGTCGAGCGTGGCGCGCATCGCCGCGCCCGCGATGTCGACGTTGATCGCCGCCCGGCGGCGCAGCTCCGCCTCCGGCAGCGTGTCGTACGCCTGGTTGTTCACCGTCATCGGGAACTCGATGGTGTGCGCGGCCACCGCGCCCTGGAACGGCATGTACTGCGGGGTGAAGATCGGCGGCCAGTCGTCCCAGCCCTCCTGCTCGTCGCGGAAGGGGATGACCGCCGGGCGAACCCCGTCCTTCGCGGGCGTGTAGCCGAGACCGTTGACCGCCTTCTCCATGCCGAGCGCGTTGGCATAGGCGTTCTTCAGGAACAGGTCGTACTCGTAGTTCTCGCCGTGCGGCGGGGTTGTCGGCTCGATCAGCGTGCCGTTGACGTACCCGTGCAGATCCAGCATCACGGCCGGCTGCTTGTCGATGGCGATCCGCCGGATCGCGCGCGCCTCGGGCTGGGATGCGGTGATGAAGTCCCGGTTGAGGTCGAAGCCGTTGCCGTTGGCGCGGGTGCCGGCGATCCGGCCGTCCGGGTTGGCGGTGACGTTCAGATACACCCGGGTCCTCGCGAGCAGCCCGGCGCTCTTGCGGTCGGTGGCGGTGGCCAGCTCCTCGATGAGCTCCAGGGCCGCGTCCGTGCCCTCCCACTCGTTGCCGTGGATGTTGTTGTTGATGAAGACCGGGGTCTTGTACGCGGCCTTCAGCCGGGTGTCCTTCGCCGCGGCGGCGGGCGCGTTCTCGATCCGCTCGCGCATCCGCTCCTGCTCGCGGGTCTCGCGGGCGCTCTCCGGGGCGGTGACGGTCACCAGATACAGCTCGTGCCCGCCCGCCGACCGCCCGGCGACCTCGACACTCACCCGGTCCCCGAGCTTCTGCAGCGCGTTGAGACGAGGGGCGAGGGAGTGGTACGGGGCGAGCCCCAGCTTGATCGACTTGTCGGCCGGGTCGACGGGCGGGACGGCGAGGTCCGTCCGCCGCGGATAGCCGCCGTCCGTGCGGAGCGGGGTGTCGGCCGGGGCGAGGGAGGAGCGCGCCGCGAACGTGCGCGGCGGCGCGGTCGCGGTGTCACGCCCGGCCCCTTCGCGTACGGGACCGGGCTCGGACGCGCTGCCGGGCCCGTGCGCGAAGGGGCCGGGCGCGGCGCTCGCGGGCAGCGCGGTGAGGACCAGCGCGCCGAGGAGCGCGCCGCAGACGGTGGTGATCAGGACGGGTCCGGGTTTCGCCATACGTACGCAACCTCCGTAAGTGATCAGTACGCAGGGGTCTACCCTGTCGTGCCCCGGACAACAAGAGGGCCTCCGGCACGGGCCCGATAGGGTGATCCTCATGCGTGATTTCGGGGCCGGTCTCGGTTATCTGGTACAGGGTCAGAAGTGGGTGGGCCGGCACGGCCGATGGTTCGGATTCGGGCTGCTGCCCGGTCTGGTGACCCTTGTGCTGTACGTCGGCGCGCTCGTCGGCCTCGGCTACGGGGCCGACGACCTGACGGCCTGGGCGACCCCGTTCGCCGACGACTGGTCCTCGCCCTGGCAGGGGCTCCTGCGCAACACCCTGACCGTCCTCACCTTCGGCTTCGGGCTCTTCCTCGCGGTCGTCACCTTCACCGCCGTGACCCTGCTGGTCGGCCAGCCCTTCTACGAGTCGCTGTCCGAGGAGGTCGACCGCACCGAGGGCGGCGAGGTCCCCGAGTCGGGCCTGCCGCTCTGGCGCGAGCTGTGGATCTCCGCGCGCGACAGCCTCAAGGTCGTGCTGCGGGTCGCGTTCTACGGCGTGCTGCTCTTCGCCTGCGGCTTCATCCCCGTCGTCGGTCAGACCGTCGTCCCGGTGATCGGCTTCTGCGTCTCCGGCTTCTTCCTCGCCGAGGAGCTGACCGCCGTCGCCCTCCAGCGTCGCAGCGTCGAACTGAAGGAGCGTCTGCGGATGCTGCGCGGCCGTCGGATGCTGACCCTGGGCTTCGGCGTGCCGCTGGTCCTGGCGTTCCTGGTGCCGTTCGTGGCCGTGTTCCTGATGCCGGGCGCGGTGGCCGGCGCGACCCTGATGGTCCGGGACCTGCGCGGGGAGAACGCGGACGACGACGAGCCGACCGCGGCCCCGGCACCCGCGGCCGCCGCCCCCGTCCAGACGCAGGGCAATCCGTACCGCAAGGGCTAGGGGGTGTCCGGGGCTCAGCCGACCTCGACGAGCGCGTACCCCGCCTCTTCGCTCCCCGCGTCGGCGATGCGCGCGCCGTCCGGGCCCCAGGCTCCGGCGGCGCCGCAGGCCACGCCGTCCTCGTTGGGGCCCAGCGCGTTGCCGAGCACCACGTACAGACCGAAGTCCCGGGCCCGTACCGGATAGACCTTCTCGAACGAGTCGTTGTCGGCGGTCAGCACCGAGCTCGCCAGATAGACCGTGCAGCCGTCGGCGGCGGCCCGCTCCGCGAGCTCCGGGAACCGGTTGTCGTAGCAGGTGGCCGTCGCGAACCGCACCCCGTCGAGGGTGAAGCGGCCGTCCGCCCCGCCCGGCGTGAAGACCTCCTGCTCGACGCCGTACAGATGCCGCTTGTCGTAGCGGGTGAGCAGCGAGCCGTCCGCTCCGATCACCAGCGAGGTCACCCCGGTCCCGCCGTCGGCGGTGCGCACGGGCCCGTTGACGACGGCCGCCGCGCCGACAGCGCGACACGCCTCCCGGATCGGTTCGAGGCGCTCGTCGTCCTCGGAGAACACCAGCGCCGGGGTGTCCCTGATGAGGCTGGGCTCGTAGCCGGTCAGGCAGAGCTCGGCGAAGACGACCAGCCGGGCGCCGTCGGCGCCCGCCGCGCTGATCAGCCCGGCGACGGTACGGACGTTGGCGTCGATGTCCCCGGCGGCCGGGGCGAACTGCGCTGCTGCGACGATCATGACCCCCATCATCGCGCGCGCCCGGCCGACGGGGAACCCCAGGGCCGTTACCGGGACGCGGCCACGGCGATGATCGTCCGGACCTGGGCGATGATGTCCAGCCGGTTGCGTACGAACTCCGGGTCCGTGACCGCGCCCGTCGTCGGGTCCGTGTTGCCCGCGCCGAACTGCAGGACCGGGGTGTGGACATGGCCGCCGGGCAGGTCCGACAGGCCGAGCCGGTCGCGCAGCAGGGTCGCGCGGTAGGCGATCTCGTTGGAGAGGTAGTCCCCGCCGCCGCCCGAACGGGCCGTGGAGCCCTGCGTCGGCCCGTCCGGGCGTGCCACGGGAGTGCTCGACCCGGCCGGGATCTCGGCCACCGCCGTGTTGTCGTACACCGGGAAGCGCCCGGTGCTCGCGGCGACGATCGAGGCGTACGGGAGGGTGGTCGCCGTCCACTGGGGCTGGGTGGCCGGGTCGGCGACCGGGACGGTCTCCGTGCGCGAGAGGTTCTCGTTGTCGGGGAAGCCGCCCCGCCAGGCACCGTTGAACCGTTCGATGTCGATGCGGCCGACCCGGCCCTGGCTGACCGTGGTGAACAGGTCCGCCTTCGGCAGCTGGTCCCGCAAGGTCCGCTCGACCGTGCCCTCGGCGAAGTCCTTCCAGCGGACCGGGAAGACGGCCGTCTCGACCCGGGCGAGGCTGCCGTCCGCCGTGCGGATCCAGGTGCCGTCCAGGGCGAGCGCGGTGGCCCCGGACGGATTGCTGATCCGCACGTCCCGGTCGAGCGTGAACGGGTCGAACCCGGTCATCAGGATCCGCTTCACGCCCTTGCCGGCCGGGAAGCGGATCGAGTCCTGGCCGCGCGAGGAGCGCTCGAGCCGGTCGAGCAGCCGGGCCCGCCCCTCGTCCGAGAGTGCGAACTCCGGCTTCCAGGAGCGCAGTTCACGCGTCAGACCCAGCCGCGCCCAGTACAGCGGCCGATCGTCGTCCCGGCTCAGGTCGCCCCGTACGCGACGCCCCTGCGCCCGGTCGACCGCGTCCCGCCAGAGCCGCTCCCCGTGTCGTAGGACCGTCCGCTCGGCCTCCCGGTACGACCCGGCGCCGGCGAGGGTGCGGGCGAACTCCGGTGCCACGGAGTCGAATCCACCGCGCCGCAGGATCTCCTGGGGCGCGGCGCGGTCGAGCCGTGCCTCCTCGACGGTGCACGAGCAGCCCGCGTCGGCGTCGGCGGATGCGGGGGGTGTCGCCACGACCAGCGTGGCGGTGATCAGCGCGAGGCCGAGCGAGGCATGGCGTATCCGGGACAGCACAGGCGAGCCCTCCGTCGGGTCGGGAAGCGGCCCGCGCAGTATCCCGACTCACCCGCAACTCCCGCTACAGGGCCCTCACTTGTCGCTTCCGTGCAAGAGGTGCAGAAAGTCCCGGAACGCCTCCGGCATGTCCACCGCCGCCGGGTCGAGCAGCCACTGGTACTGCAGCCCGTCCATCACGGCCGTCAGGATCGGAGCCGCCCGCTCCGGGGTCAGCCCGCTCGGCAGGCGCTCGCCGAACTCCAGGCGCAGGACGTTCGCCATCTCGTCGCGGACCTGGGTGTAGCGCTCGGTGAAGAACGCGCGCGCCGGATGGTCCTCGGTCACGCTCTCGCCGAGCAGGGCCGAGAACGTCTGCACGATCCCCGGCCGCATCGCGTTGTACTCGACGAGCGAGTCGATCAGATCGAGCCGCCAGCCCTCGCGCGACCCGGCCCCGCTCGTGTCCCACTTGTCGCGCTCCGCGAGGACCGCGACGAGCAGGGCCTCCTTCGTGGGGAAGTAGTGCAGCAGCCCCTGCTGCGTCAGGCCGACCCGCTCGGCGACGGCGCCGAGCGACGCGCCCCGGTAGCCGCGCTCCGCGATCACTTCGAGGGTCGCGCGCACGATGTCCGCGCGCCGCTCCTCGCTCCTGGCCCGCACCATCGCCGTGGCCCCCTCTCCCCGTCGCCGCCTGCCGGAAGTCCCTTTCCCCCAGGACCGTACGGCATCTTGAGATTACGAAACAGTAACGTAACCTACCGATCTACAGGTAACCGGTCCACCATGGGCGCCACAAGAACTTCTACGAGGAGGTACGGCCGTGGCGGAGATCAGCGCGGACACCGTTCGCGAGCAGGCCGTCGAGGCGGCGCTCGGCAAGCTCGACCTGGACACCAAGGCGCGGCTGCTCGCCGGCCAGGACATGTGGTCGCTCCCGGCCCTGCCCGAGATCGGGCTGGCGTCCCTGGTCATGTCCGACGGCCCGATCGGCGTCCGGGGCGTCCGTTGGACGGCCGACGACCCCTCCATCGCCCTGCCGTCCCCGACCGCGCTCGCCGCCGCCTGGGACCCGTCCCTCGCCCGCCGCGCCGGCCGGCTCCTCGCCCAGGAGGCCCGCCGCAAGGGCGTCCACGTCCTCCTCGCGCCCACCGTCAACCTGCACCGCTCACCGCTCGGCGGCCGCCACTTCGAGGCGTACAGCGAGGACCCGTACCTCACCGGCGAGATCGGCACCGGCTACGTCCAGGGCGTCCAGGACGGCGGCGTCGGCACGACGGTCAAGCACTTCGTCGCCAACGACGCCGAGACCGACCGCTTCACCGTCGACAACACGGTCGCCGCACGCCCGCTGCGCGAGCTCTACCTCGCGCCCTTCGAGGCCATCGTCAAGAACGCCCACCCCTGGGGCATCATGACCGCCTACAACCAGGTCAACGGCGTGACGATGACCGAGCACCGCTACCTCGTCAACGAGGTCCTGCGCGGCGAGTGGGGCTTCGACGGCTACAACGTCTCCGACTGGATGGCCGCCCGCTCCACCAAGGGCGACATCGAGGGCGGCCTCGACGTCGCCATGCCCGGCCCGCAGACCGTCTACGGCGAGGTGCTCGCCGCCGCCGTCCGCGCCGGCGAGGTCAAGGAGTCCACGGTCGACGCGGCCGTGCGGAACGTGCTGCGGCTCGCCGCCCGCGTCGGCGCCCTCGAAGGCGCCCCGCCGGTCGTCACCGAGCACCCCGAGACGATCGACGGCGAGGCCCTCGCCCGCGAGATCGCCCACCGCGGCTTCGTCCTCGTACGCAACGAGAACGACGCGCTGCCGCTGGTCGCGGACGGCTCCGTCGCCCTGTCCGGCGCCGCCGCCCGTGACGCCCGGGTCCTCGGCGGCGGCTCCGCCCAGGTCTTCCCCGACCACACCGTCTCCCCGCTCGACGGCCTCACCGCCGCCCTTCCCGACGGCGCCCTCACCTTCACCGTCGGAGCCGACCCCAGCGACGAACTCACCCCCGCCGACCAGGGCTTCACCCTCCGTGCCGTCTGCCGCGACGCCGACGGCACCGTCCTCGGCGAGGGCACCCTGCCCAACGGCCAGGTCCAGTGGATCGGTGACGACCTCCCGGCCGGCGTCACCCACGAGACCCTCGCCTCCATCGAGGTCACCGGCACGTTCACCCCGCGCGAGTCCGGCGAGCACTCCTTCGGCACCCGCGGCCTCGGCGCCTTCACCCTCCGTATCGCGGGCGAGACCGTCTTCGACGGCCTCCAGGCGATGGGCCCGGAGACCGACCCCTTCGAGGCGTTCTTCGGCGCCCCCGTCGAGCGCGCCAAGGTCGTCCTCACCGCGGGCGAGACCGTCGAGGTGTCCCTGCTGCACCCCCTGGACAAGGAGTTCGCGGCCCCGCTGCCGGCCGTCATGTTCTCCTTCGTCCACCTCGGTCCGCGCCGTGACCCCGACGAACTGATCGCCGAAGCCGTCGAGGCCGCCCGCGCCGCCGACGCCGCCGTCGTGGTCGTCGCCACCACCGAGCGCGTCGAGTCCGAGGGCTTCGACCGCAAGGACCTCGCCCTGCCCGGCCGCCAGGACGAACTCGTGCGGGCCGTGGCCGCCGCCAACCCGAACACGGTCGTCGTCGTCAATGCCGGCTCGCCGGTCGAGATGCCCTGGCGCGAGGACGTCGCCGCGATCCTGCTCAGCTGGTTCCCCGGCCAGGAGGGCGGCGCCGCGCTCGCCGACGTCCTCACCGGCGCCGCCGAGCCCGGCGGCCGGCTCCCCACCACCTGGCCCGTCGCGCTCGCCGACGTCCCCGTCACCGAGGTCACCCCCACCGACGGAGGACTCGCCTACACCGAGGGCGTGTTCATCGGCTACCGCGCCTGGGACAAGGCCGGCACCACCCCCGCGTACGCCTTCGGCCACGGCCTCGGCTACACCACGTGGACCTACGACTCCCTGGAGGTCACCCCGGCGTCGGCGAAGGTCCGGATCACCAACACCGGCACCCGCACCGGCCGCGAGGTCGTCCAGATCTACGTGGCGCCGACGGCGACCGCGTCGATCGGCGTGCAGAGCACGACGGTGGAGCGCCCGGCGCGCTGGCTGGCCGGCTTCGGCTCCGTCGAGGCGGGCGCCGGCGAGTCCGTCGAGGTCGAGATCCCGCTGCCGCGCCGCGCCTTCGAGATCTGGGACGAGGAGAAGAACGACTGGGTCTTCGTCCCCGGTACGTACGAGGTCAGGGCCGCGCACTCGCTCGCCGACACGCGCCTGACGGCCACGCTGGAGGCCTGACCCCCATGATCAGCCCCGGGGCGGAACCTGACATCCGTCCCGGGGCCTCACCACATCGTTCAGCGCGTGCCGAAGCGGAACGTCGTCCGGGAGGCGTACACCTCACCCGGCCGCAGCACCGTCGACGGGAACTCCGGCCGGTTCGGCGAGTCCGGGAAGTGCTGCGCCTCCAGGGCGACCCCGCCCAGCTCCGGGTCGGCGTACACCTGAAGCCCGGGCTCGGTGGTCTCCACCGTCACCGTACGGCCGCTCCCCGGCGCGTACAGCTCGGCTGCCGTCGAACCCCCGCCGTCCAGGACGAAGTTGTGGTCCAGCGGGATCGTGAGCGGCCTGCCGGTACGGAAGTCCAGCTCCGTGCCCGTGACCTCGGCGAACTCTCCGGTCGGGATGCCCGTCCCGTCGGTCGGTGTGAAGCGAGAGGCCGCCACCCGCAGCTCCTGCGGCCCGTCGCCCAGATCCCAGTACGAGTGGTTCGTCAGCGCCACCACCGTCGGCGCGTCCGCCTCCGCGCGGTAGTCGATCCGCAGCGCCCCGTCGGTGTCGAGCGTGTACGTCACCGAGACCTCCAGGCGGCCGGGGAAGCCCTCCTCGCCGTCCGGGCTCACCCGGGACAGCCGTACCCCGGACGCGACCTCCTCCGCGTCCCACACCCGCTTGTCGAAGCCGCGCTCCCCGCCGTGCAGACAGTTCGGCCCGCCGTTGCGCGCGAGCCGGTACGTCGTGCCGTCCAGGGCGAAGGAGCCGCCGGCGATCCGATTGGCGTAACGCCCCACCAGAGCGCCGAAGTACGGCTCCGGACGCTTCAGATACCCCTCCAGATCGGGGAAGCCGAGGGCCACGCCACCCGGGACACCGTCCCGGTCCGGCGTCTCGACCGACTGCACGATGCCGCCGTACGTCAGCACCCGCACCCGCACAGCGCCCCGCTGGAGGGTCCAGCGCGTGACGTCCGTACCGTCGACCGAACCGAAGGGCTCACCCGTGATCCTCATGATCCGGAACCCTACGCGGGCGGCTCCGGAGCCGTCACCTGCCGGTGCGCGATCTCCGCGAGCCGCGCCTGCCCGTCCTTGCTCGGATGGAACCAGTCCCACGGGCTGAGCTGCGCTCCGTCGAAGCGGAAGCCGAACACCGCGCCGCCGTCGTACCGGCAGCGCTGGTCCTTCGCGCAGACCTCCTTCAGGACGGCGTTGTACGCCACCACCCGGTCCCGCACGCGCGTCCGGCGCTGCTCGGCCGACGTGCTCAGATCCTCCGCGTCGGCCAGCATCGAGGCGCAGATGCCCAGCTTCCAGACCTGGCGGCCCATCGGGCTCTCCTTGCCCTGCGACCACAGGCGCTTCAGGTCCGGCACGCTCGACACGTACACCTGCGCCTTCGGCGCCGTCTTCCGCAGCTCGGCGAGGGACGCCTCGAAGTCCGCGCGGAAATCCTCGACCGGGGTCATCAGTTCGGCCCGGTCCCGGCAGGCGTCGTTCGCGCCCATCATCACCGTCACCAGTTCGGGCTTCTCGGCCGCCGCCCGTGCCATCTGCTCCGGGAGCTCCGCCATCCGCGCCCCGGTCCGCGCCAGGTTCCAACTGCGCGCGGCCGCGCCCTTCGCCCCGAGGAGCCGCAGGGCGAGGCTGTTGACGGTGGTGTCCGTGCCGGTCGCCCAGGACACCTCCGGACAGTCCGACAGGACCGAGCAGGCGTCGAAGGCGCGGGTGATGGAGTCGCCGACGGCCGCCACGGAGGCGGGGGAGCGGTCCCAGACGGGCGTGGGCTTCGGTGTCGGCCTGGGCTTCGGCGGGGCGGTCGCCGCGGGACCGGCCGCCTCACAGCCCGTCAGAGTGCCCGCGCACAGCAGCAGTACGGCCGCGGCGGAGGCGACGGTGGTACGAAAACGTTGTCTGCCGCGCATCCCTCGGCCCCTCCTCCGGCGTCCGTTCGGCGTCCTGGCGAGTGAAAGCTTGGTGTCCACCCACCCCCGGACCGACCGTACGTCACCCCAAGGGCGGTGCGGCACGGTAGCTTTTCCCCCGTCGAACCAGAGGCACCTTTGCCAACCGGCTCCGGTAAATTACATCACGTCACATGCTGTCCCTTTTGTGGAGTTTTACTCCCGATGCTGTTTACTGAGGCCGCTGGGAAAGGCGAACCTCGTCCCACACTGGAGGTCCCGGTGACGACACGTGGAGTTCTGTACGTTCACTCCGCACCGCGCGCGCTGTGCCCGCACGTCGAATGGGCGGTCGCGGGCGTCCTCGGTGCGAGAGTCCAGCTCGACTGGATCCGCCAGCCGGCGTCCCCCGGCACCTGGAGAGCCGAGTTCTCCTGGCAGGGCGAGACCGGCACCGCCTCCAAGCTCGCCTCCGCCCTGCGTGGCTGGCAGATGCTCCGCTTCGAGGTCACCGCGGAACCCTGCCCCACGGCCGAGGGCGAGCGCTACAGCGCCACGCCGGAGCTGGGCATCTTCCACGCCGTCACCGGAATGCACGGCGACATCCTGATCCCGGAGGACCGCCTCAGGGCCGCACTGGCCCGCTCGGTACGCGGCGAGACGGAACTCGAGGCGGAGATCGCCAAGCTCCTCGGCAAGCCCTGGGACGACGAGCTGGAGCCGTTCCGGTACGCCGGTGAGGGTGCTCCCGTGCGCTGGTTGCACCAGGTCGTCTAGATCCCGGCCGGGATCCGCAGCGTGCGGATCCCGGGTGGGGGTCAGTGATGCAGGGACGTTCGGCGGCCTCGACGGCCGCCGTTCGGCTGTCCGGCGCCGCCTTCGGGGCGGCGGCGGTGCTGTTCGGAGGCGCACTCGGGTGGGTGCCGGGTGAGGGGGCGCGATGTGGCCGCCGCTGCTCGGGTGCCACGGCCCTGACGGCGGCGGGCGCGGCCGCTCTCGCGAGGGTGCGCCGCGGGAGCCCGATGCCGGAAGCCGGGCCCGCCCGCGAAGCGGCCGTCGAGGACGCGATTCCCACGGCGGGAGCGCTGTGCCGGACTCCGTCCGGCGGGTACGGCAGAGGCCCACCCCGGTCATGGGGTGGGCCTCAAGCGTGCGTGCGCGTCAGACCGTGCGGAACGCCAGGACCACGTTGTGGCCGCCGAAGCCGAACGAGTTGTTGATCGCGGCGATCGTGCCCTGCGGCAGCTCGCGGGGCTCGTCGCGGACGATGTCCGCGACGACGTCCGGGTCCAGCTCGTCGACGTTGATCGTCGGAGGGGCCAGACGGTTGTGGAGCGCCAGGACCGTCGCGACGGTCTCGATGCCGCCCGCGCCGCCCAGGAGGTGACCCGTCATCGACTTCGTCGCGGAGATCGCGACGTGGTCCAGGTCGTCGCCCAGCACCTTGCGCAGCGCCTTGATCTCGGCGACGTCGCCCTGCGGCGTCGACGTGGCGTGCGCGTTGAGGTGGACGACCTCGGAGGGCTTGAGGTCCGTCGAGTCCAGCAGGTTCTGCATCGCCGCGGCGATGCCCCGGCCGGTCGGCTCGGGCTGCGCGATGTGGTGGCTGTCGGCCGACAGGCCCTGGCCCAGCACCTCGCAGTAGACGCGGGCGCCACGGGCCTTCGCGTGCTCCTCGGACTCGAGGATCACCACGCCCGCGCCCTCGCCGAGCACGAAGCCGTCACGGCCCGTGTCGTACGGACGCGAGGCCTTCGTCGGCTCGTCGTTGTTCTTGGACATCGCCATCATGTTGGCGAAGGCCGCGATCGGCAGCGGGTGGATCGCCGCCTCGGTGCCGCCGGCCACGACCACGTCGGCCCGGCCGGTACGGATCATCTCGACGGCGTAGCCGATCGCCTCGGCACCCGACGCACACGCGGAGACCGGGGTGTGGACGCCCGCCCGGGCATTCACCTCCAGGCCGACGTTGGCGGAGGGGCTGTTCGGCATGAGCATGGGCACGGTGTGCGGGGAGACACGGCGAACGCCCTTGTCCTTCAGCACGTCGTACTGGTCGAGCAGAGTCGTGACACCGCCGATGCCGGAGGCGATGACGGAACCGAGCCGCTCGGGCGCGATGCTCTCGTCCTCACCGGCCGGGGCGGTGTAGCCCGCGTCGGCCCACGCCTCGCGGGCCGCGATCAGCGCGAACTGCGCCGAGCGGTCCAGCTTGCGGGCGAGCGGGCGGGGCAGAACGTCACCCGGGTCGACCGCGGCGAGCGCCGCGATCTGGACGGGCAGTTCGGCGAATCGTTCGCCCTCGAGGGGCTTGACGCCGGAGCGTCCCGCGATCAGACCTTCCCAGGTCGATGCGGAGTCGCCACCCAGCGGTGTGGTTGCGCCGATACCGGTGACGACCACGGTGCGATTGGTCGAGCTCACAGGAATTCTTTCTCCACGTGTGTGATGGTCGAAAAACGGCGCCACCGCCGGGTGGCTGACCGAGTCAGCAGGGGCCGAATCAGCCCTGGTGCTTCAGGATGTAGGCGGTCGCGTCGCCGACCGTCTTGAGGTTCTTGACGTCCTCGTCCGGGATCTTGACGTCGAAGCGCTCTTCGGCGGCGACAACGACCTCGACCATGGACAGCGAGTCGACGTCGAGGTCGTCCGTGAAGGACTTCTCGAGCGCGACGTCCTCGGTCGGGATGCCGGCGATCTCGTTCACGATGTCGGCGAGACCGGCGACGATCTCTTCCTGGGTGGCGGCCATGGTGGCGCTCCTTCTGTGATTTGCTGTGGAAAAGGGCTTCCGGAAGATCCGGAGTGCCTAGGGGAGAGTAACGACCGTCGCGGCGTAGACGAGACCCGCCCCGAAGCCGATGACGAGCGCGGTGTCGCCGCTCTTCGCCTTCCCGGTCGCCAGGAGCCGCTCCATAGCGAGCGGGATCGAGGCGGCCGAGGTGTTGCCGGTGGTCTCTACGTCACGGGCGACCGTCACGTGCTCCGGCAGCTTCAGAGTCTTCACCATCGAGTCGATGATCCGCATGTTCGCTTGGTGCGGGATGAAGACGTCCAGGTCGTCCGCCGTGATTCCGGCGGCGTCCAGCGCCTGCTGGGCGACCTTCGCCATCTCGAAGACGGCCCAGCGGAAGACCGCCTGACCCTCCTGCGTGATGGCGGGGAACTTGATCTCGCCCTGCTCGTTGAGGGGGAGCTTCGAGACGTCGCCGCCGTGGAACTCGTTCCACGGCACGGTCTGCTTGATCGTCTCGGACTTGTCGCCCTCCGAACCCCAGACCGAGGGGCCGATGTGCGGCTCGTCGGAGGGGCCGACCACGACCGCGCCGGCGCCGTCGCCGAACAGGAAGGCCGTCGCGCGGTCCTCCAGGTCCGTCAGGTCGCTCAGTCGCTCGACACCGATCACGAGGACGTACTCGGCCGAACCCTCGACGATCATGCCCTTGGCGAGGGTCAGGCCGTAGCCGAAGCCCGCGCAGCCGGCGGAGATGTCGAACGCGGCCGGCTTGCCGGCGCCGATCTTGTCGGCGATCTCGGTGGCGACGGCCGGGGTCTGCTTGAAGTGCGAGACCGTGGAGACGATCACGGCGCCGATCTGCTCCGGGTCGATCCCGGCATCCGCGATGGCCTTGCCGGAGGCCTCGACCGACATCGCGGCCACGGTCTCCTCGGCGGAGGCCCAGTGACGGGTGGAGATGCCGGAGCGCGAGCGGATCCACTCGTCGGACGAGTCGATCTTCTCGAGGATCACCTCGTTCGGCACGACCCGGGTGGGGCGGTAGCCGCCGACACCCATGATCCGTGCGTACGGGGCGCCCTTGCTGGGCTTGATCTTCGACATGCTCTACGGCTCCTTACTCAGGCTGCAGTGTGCTCGGCGACGAGCGTGCGGGCCGCGTCGAGGTCGTCGGGGGTCTTCAGGGCGACGGTGGGAACACCCGGCAGGGCGCGCTTGGCGAGACCGGTCAGGGTGCCGCCGGGGCACACCTCGATCAGTGCGGTCGCGCCCAGGGCCTTGAAGGTCTCCATGCACAGGTCCCAGCGGACCGGGTTGGCGACCTGGCCGACCAGGCGCGCGATGACCTCCGCGCCTTCGGTGACGACCTGGCCGTCCTTGTTGGAGACGTAGCGCACCGTCGGGGCGGCCACGGTCAGCTCCTTCGCGGCGGCCTCGAGCTTCGCCACCGCGGGCGCCATGTGGAGCGTGTGGAACGCGCCGGCGACCTTCAGCGGGACGACCCTGCGGACACCCTCGGGCTTGTCCGCCTCCAGGGCGGCCAGCTGCTCCAGGGTGCCGGCGGCCACGATCTGGCCGGCGCCGTTGACGTTCGCCGGGGTCAGACCGAGCTTCTCGAGGTGCGGAACCGTCACCTCGGGGTCGCCGCCGAGCAGCGCGGACATGCCGGTCTCGGTGATCGCGGCGGCCTCGGCCATCGCCAGACCACGCGTGCGTACGAGACGCAGGGCGGCGGTGTCGTCGAGGACGCCGGCGAACGCGGCGGCGGTGATCTCACCGACGCTGTGGCCGGCGACGGCGCCGGGGGTCACGTCGCCGAGCGCGGCGGCGGACAGCAGTCCGGCGGCCACGAGCAGCGGCTGGGCCACGGCGGTGTCACGGATCTCGTCCGCGTCCGCCTTCGTGCCGTAGTGGGCGAGGTCGAGCCCGATGGCCTCGGACCAGGCCGCGAGGCGGTCGGCGGCACCGGGGAGTTCGAGCCAGGGAGTCAGGAAGCCGGGCGTCTGGGCGCCTTGGCCGGGAGCGACGAGTACGAGCACCCTCACACTCTCTCTTGGGGACGGCTCTCGGCGCCCGTGGGGACTAGGACGAAGAACCGTCAGGGGAATTGTTGGTGTTCGACAAAAGTCTAGGACTGCGAATCTCCGTCGGCCAAGCGCCCCAGGATCAGGGCGATCCGCAGCGTGAAGGCTGAGCGAACATCGGAGGGTGACCAGCCGGTGACGTCTGTCACACGTCGAAGCCGGTAGCGCACGGTGTTCGGGTGGACGAAGAGCATCCGCGCCGCGCCTTCCAGGCTGCTCGCCTGTTCCAGGTAGACACTCAGAGTTTCCAGAAGCGCCGAGCCGGCTTCTTCCAGTGGTCTGTAGATCTCCTCCACCAGCTGCTCGCGGGCCGAGGGGTCGGAGGCGATGGCGCGCTCAGGCAGCAGATCGTCCGCGAGGACCGGGCGCGGGGCGTCCTGCCAGGCCGAGCACGCCTTGAGCCCGGCGGCGGCGGCCTGCGCGGAGCGGGTCGCGGCGAGCAGGTCGGGGACGACCGGGCCGGCGACGACCGGTCCGGCGGCGTACGGCCCGATCAGGGCCTTCGCCACGGCGAGCGGGTTGTCGTTGCCGCCGGCGATGACGACGAGCCGGTCGCCGAGGACACCGGTGAGGACCTGCAGCTTGGCGTGCCGGGCGGCGCGGCGGATCGCCTCGACGGTCAGCTCGCTGTCGCCGTCGGGGGCGGTGCCGAGCACGACGCAGACGTGGTCGGGGGAGTTCCAGCCCAGGGCGGCGGCCCGGGAGACGGCGCCCTCGTCGGCCTCGCCGGAGAGGACCGCGTTGACGACGAGCGACTCCAGACGGGCGTCCCAGGCGCCGCGGGCCTCGGCGGCCTGGGCGTAGACCTGGGCGGTCGCGAAGGCGATCTCGCGGGCGTAGACGAGGAGCGCCTCGCGAAGGATGGACTCGTCGCCGGGGGCGGCGACCTCCTCGATCGCCGTCTCCATGACCTCGATGGTGGTGCGGACCATCTCGACGGTCTGACGCAGGGTGATCGCGCGGGTCAGCTCGCGGGGCGCGGTGCCGAAGACGTCGGTGGAGATGGCCTGCGGGGTCTCCGGGTGACGGAACCACTCGGTGAACGCGGCGATACCGGCCTGGGCGACCAGACCGATCCACGACCGGTTCTCGGGCGGCATCGCCCGGTACCACGGCAGCGTCTCGTCCATACGGGCAATGGCGTTGGCGGCGAGCCGCCCGGAGGACTGTTCGAGGCGCTTCAGGGTCGCGGAGTGCGGATGGGAGGCGTTCGTCGGTTCAGACACGGACTAAGGGTGCCTCATCGGGCGACGGATATGTGGCCTGGGGGTGTTGTGGGCAATCGTTCCGCAGGGCTGGGGGCATCCCCTGACGGAAGTCTGGGGGAGGGTGGGCACACCCCCACCCACCGGCCGCCACCGCACGCGCAGCGTGCACGGGGCGCCCGGGACCGGGAACAGCACCGGGGCGGTGGCTCGGGTCGGCTAGGCCGTACCGTGGCACCGTGATTCGTATCCAGCGCGCTGGGGAGCGCTACCCCGGTGGCGACCCCGCGGCCGGGATCGAGACCCGCCACGCCCTCTCCTTCGGCGCGCACTACGACCCCGACAACCTCCGCTTCGGCGCGATCCTCGCCTGCAACGAGGAGCGGCTCGCTCCCGGCGCCGGGTTCGACGAGCATCCGCACAGCCACACCGAGATCGTCACCTGGGTCGTCGAGGGCGAGCTGACCCACCGCGACTCGACCGGTCACACGACCGTCGTCCGCCCCGGGGACGTCCAGCGGCTCAGTTCGGCGGCGGGCGTGCGGCACGAGGAGCGCAACGACGGCGACGTGCCGCTGGTCTTCGTGCAGATGTGGCTCGCGCCGTTGGAACCGGGCGGCGACCCCTCGTACGAGATCGTGCGCGGCATCGCCGACTCCACCCCGTACGCGCTCCCGGAGGCGGCCTCGATGCTGCACGTCCGCCGCCTGGAGTCCGGCGAACGCACCGCCGTCCCGGACACGGACTTCGTCTACGCCCACGTGGCGCGCGGCACGGTCCGCCTGGCCGGCGAGGAACTGGCCCCCGGCGACGCGGCCCGCATCACCGCCGCGCGAGACCTGGCGGTCATGGCCACGTCGGACGCGGAACTCCTCCTCTGGGAGATGCGCACCGCCTGAGCGTCCGCGACGCGGGCGCCCGGGCGGGCGTGCCTCCACGCCCCGGCACGCCTGCCCGCCCGCACCAGACACGGCGGGGCCGTTGGGCGCGGCCGGCTCCGGCGCGGAGGCGCCGCGCCGGAGCCAGCCGCGGGGCGCGCCCCCGGACACCGCACGCCCCACGCACCCGGCGCCCACCCCGCCCCGATTCCCCGCCGTGTCAGCGGCCCACCGCGCTCTTCGCGCGCCACCCCTCCCAGCTCACGTTCCACGCCCCGTAGCCGTTCCCCTCCGCCACTGTGCCCTTCGTGTCCGCGCCGCGGATTTCGAAGGGGTCGCCCGGGCGGACCTGGGCGTAGAACCATGCCGCGTCGGCGTCGCTCATGCCGATGCAGCCGGAGCTGCGGTTCGCGCGGCCGAAGTGCTTCGCGTTCCACGGCGCCGCGTGGGCGTACATGCCCGACCAGGTCAGCCGCATCGAGTGGTCGACCATCTTGTCGTAGGCGTCGCCGAGCCCGACCGTCTCCGAGTTCATGTTGATCGTGCCCTCCTTCGCCATCAGCACCGCCGTCCCCCGCCACGACCGCTTGTCGCCGCCGGGCGTCCCGCCCGACACAGGGATCGTGCGCACCTCTCGCCCGTCCCTCTCCAACACCAGCTTCTTGCGGTCCAGGTCGACTTTCACCACCTGCGCCCCGCCCCCGACCGTGAAGCCGGTGCGGTAGTCCCGTACGAACCAGCCCCCGCCCGAGTCCGTCCCGTTGAGCGTCGCGTCCAGCGTGACCTTCGTACCCGGCTTCCAGTACTCCCGCGGCCGCCAGTCCACCCGGTCCTTGCCCGACCAGTCCGTCAGCCAGCCCCAGGATCCGATCGTGCCGTTCGACGTCGTCACCTTGAGCTGCTTCTCCACGTCCGCCTTGTTGGTCACCGGCCGGTCGAAGACGATCGAGAGCGGCTGCCCGATCCCGACCGTGGTGTTCTTTCCGGGCGCCAGCGTCAGCTTGTTGACCAGCGAGGCCTTCGCCGTCGAGAACGTCGACCGGGTCGTCGTCTCCTTGCCCCCGGCCGTACGGGCCGTCGCATCCACCCGGTACGACGTGCCCGGCGCCGCCTTGCGGTCCGAGACCCACGACGCCCCGCCCGCCGCGGTACGGCCCGCCAGCACACCGCCGTCCGTGTCCACGACCCTCACCGTCGTCAAGGTGCCGCCGGTGGCCGTCACGGTCACCGTCCGGCCGGCCGCCGGAGTCACCACGGTCACCTTCGCCGGCACGTCCTGGGCATCCGGAGCCTTCGTCCCGTCCGTCGCGCGGGGCGCACCCACCGCCCCCGCCGAACAGGCGGCGAGCGAGCCGCAGAGCGCAAGGGCCGCCAGCGCCGGGCGTATTCGGGTGCGGGCACGGGTGCGTACGGACATCACGGAAGCCTCCGGAAAAGATGTGGGATGCCCGGACTGTAGGCCGCCGAAAGCACGCGGAACGCTTTGTGACAAGGGCTGCCGAGAAACGGTCATCGTCCGGTCACACGCGACGCGCGGCACGGTCAAGGACGGCTGTGAGCATCCTGTGCGCCCCACGACCGAGGGGCGGAACAAGGAGGCTCACGTTGTGTCAGCCCTGCTCGTGACGGCCGCACCCCCGCAGACCACCCGGCTGGAGCCCGTCACCCCCCAGGCGTACCGGACCTTCCTCGCGACGGCGGGCGCGGGGCACGGACCCAGCTTCCTCCAACTGCCCTCCTGGGCGGACGTCAAGGACGGCTGGCGTCCCCGATTCCTCGGCTGGGGACCGGGAGACGGCACGCTCACCGGCGTCGCCCTCGTCCTGCTGCGCCCGTTCCCCGGGACCCGTAAGTACTTCGCCTACCTCCCCGAAGGACCCGTCGCCGACTGGTCCGACCCCGACATGGACGGCTGGCTCACCCCGCTGCTCCAGCATCTGCGGGCCGCCGGCGCCTTCGCCGTACGCATCGGGCCCTCGCCCGCCTTCCGCAGCTGGAACGCCCGCACCCTCAAGGCGCACACCGGGCCCGGCCGCCGTCTCGCCGACGTCCTCGCCGACGAGGTCGACCCGCTCGGCACCGCCGTCGCCGAACGGCTCCGCTCCCGCGGCTGGCGCCGCTGCGGCGGCGACTCCACCAGCGACTCCGACGGCGCCGACGCCCAGCCCCGGCACGTCTACCGGGTCCCGCTCGCCGGCCGCACCACGGACGACCTCTGGAACGGCCTCAACCAGGAGTGGCGGCGCAACGTCCGCAAGGCCCGTAGGTCCGGCGTCGAGATCGTCGTCGGCTCGGCCGCCGACCTGCCCGAGTTCTACCGGCTCCTGGGGATCACCGAACAGCGTGACGGCTTCCGGCTCGGCCGCTCCCTCGCCTACTACGAGCGGCAGTACGCGGTCCTCAACGCCGAGGAACCCGGCCGGATGAGGCTCTACCTCGCCCGTCACGAGGGCGAGATCCTCGCCGCCCACACGATGATCACGGTGGGGCGGCGGGTCTGGTACCAGACCGGCGCCTCCGCCGACCACCGCCGCGAGGTCCGCCCCTCCAACGCCCTGCAGTGGCGGATGATGCTCGACGCCCACGCCGCCGGGGCCGACGTCTACGACATGCGCGGGATACCCTCCACCCTTGACCCGGACGACCGCGCCCACGGTCTGCTGCGCTGGAAGCTCGGCACGGGCGGGCAGGCCGTCGAGACGCTGGGGGAGTGGGAGACACCGTTGGGCGGCACGACGAACCATGCGCTGTACCGGGCGTTCCAGGCGTATCTGGCCCGCCGATGACGGCGACGCTCACGGAGTCGAAGCCGCGCACACCCTCGATGCTGCGCAGCGGCGCGCTGATGGCCGCCGGGTCGCTGGTCTCGCGCGCCACCGGCTTCGTCCGCTCGGCGATCGTCGCCGCGGCACTCGGCATCGGAGGGATCGCCGACGGGTACGCGGTCGGCAACTCGATCCCCACCATCGTCTACATGCTGCTCCTGGGCGGCGCCCTCAACGCCGTCTTCGTGCCCGAACTGGTCAAGGCGGCCAAGGAGCACAAGGACGGGGGCGTCGCCTACACAGACCGTCTCCTGACGGTCTGTGTCCTCGCGCTGCTTGCGCTGACGGCGGGCGCGGTGCTGGCGGCGCCCGCCATCGTCGACGCGTACACCGACTACACCGGCGCCCAGGAGTCGATGACGGTCGCCTTCGCCCGGTACTGCCTGCCGCAGATCTTCTTCCTCGGGCTCTTCACCCTGCTCGGGCAGGTGCTGAACGCACGGGGCAGGTTCGGCGCGATGATGTGGACGCCGGTCCTCAACAACGTCGTCGTCATCGCCGTCTTCGTGCTGTACCTGGTCACGGCCGACGGCGGGGCGCTGACCGGCCGGGAGACGACGCTGCTCGGCTGGGGCACGACGGCGGGCATCGCGGTCCAGGCCCTCGCGCTCGTCCCCTCCCTGCGGGCGGCCGGCTTCCGCTGGCGCCCGCGCTTCGACTGGCGGGGCAGCGGACTCACGACACCGCTGCGGTCGGCCGGGTGGCTGGTGCTGCTCGTCCTCACCAACCAGGCCGCGTACTGGGTGACGACGAAGCTGGCGACGGCCGCGGGGACGCGGGCGGAGGAGCTGGGGGCGGGCGGGGGCTTCGGCTTCGCCGCGTACAACAACGCGTATCTGCTGTGGGCCGTGCCGCACGGCATCGTCACCGTCTCCCTGGTGACCGCCCTGCTGCCCCGGATGAGCGGGGCGGCGGCGGACGGCGACCTGGCGGGGGTACGGAAGGACGTCTCGTACGCGCTCCGGACCAGCGCGGCGGCCGTCGTACCGGCGGCCTGCGCGCTCTTCGCGCTCGCGGTGCCGCTGATGAGCGTCGTCTTCCAGTACGGCGTCACCGGCGCCGACGACGTCCGGGCGATGGCCTGGATCCTGATGGCCTTCGCCCCGGGCCTGATCGCCTTCTCGGGCCAGTACGTCTGCACCCGCGCCTTCTACGCCCTGCGCGACACCCGCACCCCGTTCCTGCTGAACCTGGTCATCACCGGCCTCAACGCGGGCCTGTCCCTGACCGCGTACGTGCTCCTCCCGGCGACATGGGCGGTGGCCGGCGTCGCGGCCGCCTACTCCCTGGCGCTGTGGGTGGGCTGGGCGCTGACGGCGTACGTGCTGCGCCGACGGCTGGCCGGGACCGAGACGGGCCAGGCGCGGGCCGGGGCCGCGCTCGCGCGGTTGCTGGTGGCGGCCGTACCGGCGGCCGGTCTCGGGCTGCTCGTCGCCCACTCGACCGCCCCGGCGGGCTCTCCCGCGGCGGCCGCGGCCGGCGGCCTCGCCATCCTCGCCGTCTTCGCCCTGCTGGCCCGCCCGCTCAAGCTCACGGAAGTACAGGCCCTCCTGGCTGGCGCGAGCCACCGCGTGCGCGCCCTCGCCCGACGCCGCTGACGACCCCTCGCCCCACGCGGCTGACGCACCTCCCCGCTCTCCCCCCGTCCCGTGGGGGAGCCCTTCGACCCACCTTGGGATACTGCTCGAATGCCTCGCGTGCTCCTCATAGAAGACGACCCCTCCGTCCGAGAAGGGGTCGAACTCGGGCTCCGGCGCCGTGGGCACGAGGTGCGGACCGCCGCGACCGGGGAGGCCGGGCTCGCCCTGCTCGGGGAGTGCCGGCCCGATCTGCTGCTGCTCGATCTGATGCTGCCCGGCATGAACGGCG
This sequence comes from Streptomyces sp. NBC_01353, assembly GCF_036237275.1. Lineage (GTDB taxonomy): Bacteria > Actinomycetota > Actinomycetes > Streptomycetales > Streptomycetaceae > Streptomyces. The sequence goes on from NZ_CP108352.1 coordinate 5,972,800, forward strand.
TCCAGGTCTGCCGCCACGTCCGCGAGACCAGCCAGCTGCCGATCATCATGCTCACCGCGCGCGGTGACGACTTCGACGTCGTCGTCGGCCTGGAGGCCGGAGCCGACGACTACATCGTCAAGCCCGCCCGTACCGAGGTCATCGAGGCCCGCATCCGGGCCGTGCTCCGGCGCATCGAGGAGCCGGGCGCCGGGCGGCCCGCCGTCGAGTTCCACGGGGAGCTCGCCATCGACCGGGTCGGCCTCACCGTCGCCAAGTCCGGCGAGCGCCTCGCCCTCGCCCCCTCCGAGCTCAAGCTCCTGCTCCATCTGACCGCCGCCCCCGAGCAGGTCTTCAGCCGTCAGCAACTCCTCGAACACGTCTGGGAGCACAGCTACCACGGCGACGCCCGCCTCGTGGACGCCTGCGTCCGCCGCCTGCGCAACAAGATCGAGGACACCCCCGGCGCCCCCCGCTACATACAGACCCTGCGCGGCTTCGGCTACCGCTTCGGGCCGCTGTGAGCCGCCGTCGCGCCCTGCGTCGCCGCATGAGGCCCTTCGGGCTCCGCACCCGGCTCGTCCTCGCCTTCCTCCTCGTGGCCGCCGTCGGCTGCGGCACCACCGCCGCCCTGACCTACCGCGCCGCCCGCAACGCCATCCTCGAACAGGCCCAGGACACCGCCGTCTCCGCCTTCCGCGAGCAGGTCGCGACGCTGACCACCCCGCTGCCCGTCGACCCGGACCAGCTGCGCGACTCGCTCTTCCGGATCGCCAAGCAGGGCAAGCCGCACCCCTGGCGGGTCTACGCCGAGTACGGCGATATCTGGGTCTCCTCCACGGAACACCCCACCTCCACCGTCCTCACCCCCGAACTGCGCGCACGCGCCCAGGGCACCACGCACGGCAGCTTCCAGCGGGTCGTCAAGAACGGCATTCCCTACCTCACGATCGCCGTCCCGGCCCTCCTCAAACCGGGCCCCGGCGCCGACGGCCGCCCCACCGGCCTGGTCCTCTACGCCGTCGTGGACATGAGCAACGAGCAGGAGAACATCGATGCCATGGTGGCCGCGGCCCGCGGCGGCGCCCTGCCGGCCCTCGCCGTCGCGCTCATCCCCGCCCTGATCGCCGCCCGGAGCGTACTGCGTCCGGTGCGGGACCTGAGGCGCGCCGCACACAGCATGGGCCAGGGTGAGCTGGACACCCGTATCGACGTCAAGGGCAGCGACGAACTCGCCGACCTCGCCCGGACGTTCAACGAGTCAGCCGCCGAACTCCAGCGCTCGGTCGAGGAGCTGCAGCGCGCCGAGGCCCGCGCCCGCCGGTTCGCCTCCGACGTCTCGCACGAACTGCGCACCCCACTGGCCGGGATGCTGGCCGTCACCGAGCTTCTCGACGAGGACGCCGCCGGCCTCGACACGGACACCGCCCGCGCGGTCCGGCTCATCAGTGCCGAGACCGGCAAACTCGCCGTTCTCGTCGAGGACCTGATGGAGATCTCCCGCTTCGACGCGCGCGCGGCCGAACTGCACACGGACGAGGTGGACGCCGCGGAGACGATCCGCCGGACCCTGTCGAGCCGCCACTGGACCGACCCGGAGCGGGTGGTCCCCGATCTCCCTCCCGGCATCCGTGCCCGGCTCGACCCGCGCCGCTTCGACGTGGTCGTCGCCAATCTGGTCGGCAACGCGCTGCGGCACGGCCGCCCGCCGGTGACGGTACGGCTGTTCACCGACGGCCCCTGGCTGGTCACCGAGGTCGTCGACCGGGGGCCGGGTATCGCGCCGGAGGTGCTGCCGCACGTCTTCGACCGTTTCTTCAAGGCCGACCCGGCGCGCGCCCGTTCCTCCGGCAGCGGTCTGGGGCTCGCGATCACCCAGGAGAACGTACGGCTCCACGGCGGCACCGTCCTGGCCGCGAACCACCCCGACGGCGGGGCAGTCTTCACGGTGAGGATCCCGCTGTGAGCGCGTACCGCACGATCCCGGCCGCGTTCGCCCTGCTCCTCGCCCTCGGGGCATGCGGCATCCGGGACAGCGACGTCGTCGAGGCCGGTGACGCGGCGGCCGTGCCCGTCGACCCGCCGCCCGCGCTCCGGATGACGCTCTTCTTCGTCGACGGCGACGGGCGTCTGCTCCCGGTGGTCAGGGAGGGAGACGGTGTGCCGCCGAGCCGCCCGGTGCCGACCCTCAGCCATCCCGGCGCGGCCGATGGTGTCGAGTCACCCCTCGACGACAAGCGCGAGGGCGACCGGGACAAGCCCCTGAAAGTGTTCGCCGCTCTGATGGCCGGCCCCACCGGCGCCGAACGCGCCGTCGGCCTGCGCACCCTGCTCCCGGGGCCGGAGTACGGCACGCACGAGCTGTACGTGAGCGCGGACGCGGTCAAGCTGGGGCAGGACGGCGTGCCGGTGTTCCGGGTGAGGTCCACGGGTCCGGTGACGGAACTGGATCCGCTCGCCGTCCAGCAGATCGTCTGTACGGCGGTCTTCTCGCAGCACCCCGCGGGTCTGGTCTCGGTCATCCTCACCGGCCCGGACGGCGCTCTGCCCGCCCGGTCCTGCCCCGCGACGACGGACGGGACGGACTAGCTCAGGCTCCGGCCCGCAGCTCCGCGAGCACCGCGTCCGTGAACGGCGGCCACGCCTCGACCGCCCACGGCCCGAAGGCCCGGTCCGAAAGCGCCACGCACGCGGCCCGCGCGTCCGGATCGATCCACAGGAACGTGCCCGACTGCCCGAAGTGACCGAACGTACGCGGCGAGGACGAAGCCCCCGTCCAGTGCGGCGACTTGGAGTCCCGGATCTCGAAGCCGAGCCCCCAGTCGTTGGGTCGCTGGTGGCCGTAGCCGGGCAGGATGCCGGTCAGACCGGGGTACGTCACCGTCATCGCGTCGAGCACCGTACGGGCGTCGAGCAGTCGGGGCGCCTGCACCTCCGCCGCGAACCGCACCAGGTCGTCGACCGTCGAGACGCCGTCCTTGGCGGGCGAGCCCTCCAGCGTCGTCGAGGTCATCCCCAGCGGCTCCAGGACCGCCTGGTGCAGATACTCGGCGAACGGGATGTCCGTCGCCTTGGCGACATGGTCGCCGAGCGCCTCGAACCCGGTGTTGGAGTAGATCCGGCGCGCGCCCGGCGCGGCCATGATCCGCTGCTCGTCGAAGGCCAGACCCGAGGTGTGGGCCAGCAGGTGGCGGACGGTCGAGCCCTCCGGCCCGGCGGGCTCTTCGAGGTCGATCGCCCCCTCCTCGTACGCGACGAGGACGGCGTAGGCCGCCAGCGGCTTGGTGACGGAGGCGAGCGGGAACCGCTGCCCGGTGGGGCCGTGGGCCCCGGCCAGGGTGCCGTCCGCGCGTACGACAGCGGCGGCCGCGGTGGGGACGGGCCAGTTCTCGATCATCGCCAGGCTCTGCAGGGACATGCGACTGAGCCTACTTGCTTGGAGTGCACTCGAAGGTTCTAGCGTGGGGGTCATGAGCGTGATCGAGAGCACGACGCGGCCGCACGGACAGGACCGCTACACGATCAGCGAGGTGGCCGCCCTGACCGGGCTCACGGCGCACACCCTGCGCTGGTACGAGCGGATCGGGCTCATGCCGCACGTCGACCGTTCACACACCGGCCAGCGCCGCTTCGCCCAGCGCGATCTGGACTGGCTGGCCTTCGTCGGCAAGCTCCGGCTGACCGGGATGCCGGTCGCCGCGATGGTGCGGTACGCGGAGCTGGTGCGGGAGGGCGACCACACCCGGGACGAACGGCGCGAGCTCCTGGAGACCACCCGGCGGGACGTGCTCTCCCGGATCGGCGAGCTCCAGGACGCGCTCGCCGTGCTCGACATCAAGATCAGCCACTACGGAAACCACCCGAACCAATGCGGAGGCCCCACCTCATGAGCAGGATCGACACCGTACGGCTCGGCGGCCAGGACGGGCCCGAGATCGGCGTCCAGGGCTTCGGGGCCATGGGCATCAGCGAGTTCTACGGCGACACCGACGAGGCCGCCGCCCGCGACACCCTCGACGCGGCGCTGGAGGCCGGCGTCACCCTGATCGACACGGCGGACGTCTACGGCAGCGGCGCCAACGAGGAGTTCCTGGCGCCGTTCGTCGCCGCGCACCGCGACGAGATCACCCTCGCCACCAAGTTCGCCATCGAGCGGCGCGCCGACGACCCGCACTACCGGGGGATCCGCAACGACCGCGGGTACATCCGCCAGGCCGTGGAGGCGAGCCTGCGCCGCCTCGGCATCGAGACGATCGACCTCTACTACATGCACCGGCGCGACCCGGAGATCCCCTTCGCGGAGTCGGTCGGGGCGATGGCGGAGCTCGTACAGGAGGGCAAGGTCAGGCAGCTCGGCCTGAGCGAGGTGACCGGCGCGGAGCTGCGCGAGGCGTACGCGGTGCATCCGATCGCCGCCCTCCAGTCGGAGTGGTCCCTCTTCTCCCGCGACGTGGAGCGCAGCGCGGTCGGCGCGGCCGCCGAGCTGGGCGTGACCTTCGTGCCGTACTCCCCGCTGGGCAGGGGCTTCCTGACGGGCGCCTTCGCGGACGCCTCGAAGGACCTGTCGGGCGGCGACTTCCGCCAGTACCAGCCCCGCTTCACCGGCGAGAACGCGGCGAAGAACGCGGCGCTCCTGGAGCCGGTCCTGAAGATCGCGGCGGCGCACGGGGCCTCGGCGGCGCAGATCGCCCTGGCGTGGGTGCAGCAGCGCGCCACGGTCCACGGCCTGACGGTCGTCCCGATCCCGGGCACCCGTAAGCGCACCCGCCTGGAGGAGAACGCGGCGGCGACCTGGATCACCCTGACCGAGCAGGAACTCGCGGAGCTGGAGCCGATCGCAGCGCAGGTGGCGGGGGACCGCTACCCGGACATGAGGTCCACGTCGGCGGCGCGGGAGTAGGGGAGGAGGGTCCCCCTCCCAGGGGTCCCCCTCACGCCAGTCCCAGGGCGAAGACCGCGAAGCCCGCCGCGAGGAGGCCCGCCGCCGTGCGGCGGGTCCGGCCCGTGCCGGTCCACGGGGACTCGAAGCCGCGTGCGTACCGGCCGATCAGGACCAACAGGCCCGCGAACAGCGGCATCCAGGCCAGCCGGGCGAGGATCCAGCCCACCGAGTCGGGCGCGCCGACCAGGCCCGGGACCTCACCGACGTACGAGGCAGGGATCGCGGCGGCGAGCATCGCCGTCTGGTGCCAGCACAGGATCGTCATCGCGGACAGGTTGACGACGACGACCGGCGCCCACAGCGCCGGCCGCTTCAGCAGCTTGCCGAGCCGGTCGCGGAGCAGGATCGCCGCGCCGCTCTGCGCGGCGGCCAGGGCGAGGACGAGCAGCGACGGCGGGTGGGAGTTGGTGCGGGCCTCGCCGGGGACGCCGACCATCGACGCGGGGTAGCCGAAGGCGAGCAGCAGGGCGGCGAAGAGCGCCGCGCCGCCGAGCAGCAGCCCCCAGGCGTGCCGCCGGGTGACCCGGCCCTCGCCCCAGGAGACGCCGAGCTGGTAGGCGAAGAGCCAGCCGGGCAGGATGTTGAGCAGGCTCAGCCAGGACGGCACGGCGTCGGCGTACGGCCCGTAGCGCAGGAAGTCGACGACGGCGACCGAGGCGAGCAGCGGGGCGGCCGCCCACACGCCCGCCCGGCGGGCGGCACGCACGCACAGCGGGGTCAGGGCCGTGACGACCGTGTACACCCCGACGAACCACAGCGGCTGGATCACCAGCGTGGACGCCGTCCGCAGCGTGTCGCCCGGCACCCCGAACCCGTGGTGGAGGAGCGGCAGCAGGACCGCCCAGACGGCCGTCACCCCGAGGACGGGCCGGCCGAGCCGGGCCAGGCGCCCCTTGAGCCAGTCGCCGGTAGAGCCCTTCCGCTTCCGGTACGAGAGCACGGAGGCGTATCCGCCGACGAGGAAGAAGATGCCCAGCATCTGCAGGATCCAGCTGACGGGAGCGAGTCCGCCGAAGGTGCCGAGCGGGCTGGCGTTGTGGAGAGCCCCGTCGGAGGAGAGCGAGAACCCGCCGAGCAGCCAGTGCCCGGTGGGCACGGCGAGCAGGGCGAGGGCGCGCAGCCCGTCGATCGCCCGGTCGCGGTGGACGGGTGTGCGGGCCTCGATGCGTTCGACGAGCGCGTTCATCGGACATCCCCCTGGGCGATGGCGGCGAAGGTACGGAGGGACTGCGTGCCGGGCGCGAAGTAGCCGTTGTGACCACGGGCGTCGTCGGCGGGTACGTGCCGGGCGCCGAAGGCGGGGTCGGCGGGGTCGGCGCCGTGGCCGAGCCCGGCGAACTCGACGTGGGGGACGCGGTCGATCCAGTCGGACGGGTCCTTGGCGGCCCACACCCGGGCGGAGGTGCGCAGTTCGCCGACGTTCGCGGCGCGCATCCCGGGGGAGCCGAAGACGACGAGGTCCTTGGCCTTGAGGTCCTGGGCGGCCAGGCCGCAGACGACGGAGCCGTAGCTGTGGCAGAACACGGACGGGGCGCGGACTCCGGTCGCGGCCAGTCCGTCGGTCAGCCGGGTCAGCCGCTCAGCGCCGGCCTCGGCGAGGTCCCCGGTGGCGGCGTCGACGCCGACGCCGACGGGGGTGGTGTAGCCGGCCCAGGAGATGACGGCGGTGCGGCCGTGCGTGGCCCGGCGCAGGGCCTCGGCCATGTCGGTGAGCGGCCGTACGTTCCCGGCGTCGATGTCCGAACCGGGCACGATCACGGCGACGCTGTCGGCCTCGGCCAGGTTGCCGTGGACGAGGGCGATCTGGCCCCGGCCGCGCGGGTCGGAGGCGAGGATCTGCTGCCCGGCGTACTGGGCGCCGAGGGTGCGGGCGTTCGCCTCGTACCGCAGTCGCAGCGGAGCGCCGTCGAGGTTGCCGACGACGGAGGGGTGCTCGCGCACGAGTTCCTGCTGCCGACCGGGCGTCAGGCCCTGGAAGAACGCGGCGACTTGGGAGGGCGACATCCGCTCCGGGTCGGGCAGACCGTCCGCCCGCCAGGCCTCCGTGCCGACCGGGGCACCGGTGACGACCTGCTGCGCACTCGCGGAAGCCCAGCCGGCCGTCCCGGCGATCACCGTCGTGGCGAGCGCGGCGGCGACCAAGGTCCTCGTGTAGCGGCGCATATGGGGGCCCTCCCTCTTCGTGTCTCTCGTCCGTGGCGAGAGGAAGGTAGGAAGAGGACGGGTGACGACACGTCACACCGGGGGGCCAAGTCCGCGCTGATACCGGGGTAGGGGGTGGACGAGGGGCGGGCCCCAGGGCGGGGGTGGGGATTTCCCCCGGTTCGGGAAGGGGCGGGGTGGGCGAGGGGCCCCGCGCAGCGGACCGCCCCCGTCGCCCGCCCGCGTCAGCGCCCCGCGTCCCCCGGCGTCACCAGGCCCGACTCGTACGCGAAGATCACCGCCTGTGCCCGATCGCGCAGATCGAGCTTGGCGAGCACCCGCCCGATGTGCGTCTTGACCGTCTGCTCCGCCAGGACCAGCCGATCCGCGATCTCCTGGTTCGAAAGCCCCCGCGCGATCAGCTCCAGGACCTCCGTCTCACGCGGCGTCAGACCGTTGAGACGCAGCGCCGCCCGGTCCGCCCGCGGCGCGGGCTTCGAGGCGGCGAAGTCGGCGATCAGTCGGCGTGTCACCGACGGCGCCAGCAGTGCCTCGCCCGCCGCCACCACCCGTACCGCCGCGATCAGATCGGCCGGCGGAGCGTCCTTCAGAAGGAAGCCCGACGCGCCGGCGCGCAGCGCCTCGTACACGTAGTCGTCCACGTCGAAGGTGGTCAGCATCAGCACCTTGGGACGGTGCGTGACCCCCACCGGCGGGTTCAGGATCTCCCGCGCCGCCGCGAGACCGTCCATCTCCGGCATCCGTACGTCCATCAGCACCACGTCCGGGTGCGTCGAACGGGCCACCTCCACGCCCTGCTTCCCGTCCGGCGCCTCGCCCACCACGTCGATGTCGGCCTGCGCCGCGAGGAGTGCGGCGAACCCCGCCCGCACCATGGCCTGGTCGTCGACGATGATCACGCGGATGGTCAAGACACGTCCTTTGAGGTCAGCGGGAGCCGGGCCGCGACCCGGAAGCCGCCGTCCGGCAGCGGCCCGGTGTCCAGCGTGCCGCCGGTCAACCGTACGCGCTCCCGCATCCCGATCAGCCCGTGTCCGGTCCCGTCCCCGCCCTCCAGGGGTGAATGGCGTCCGGCGACCGGGGTGTTGACGACCAGGACCGTCAGCCAGCCGTCGTCCGAACGGATCGAGACCCGGGTCTCGGCGCCCGGCGCGTGCCGGACCACGTTCGCCAGGGCCTCCTGCACGATCCGGTACGCCGACAGGTCCACCGCCTGCGGTACGTCGCCGAGGTCGGCCGCCAGCGACAACTCGGCGGGCACCCCCGCCCGTACCGTCGCCTCGATCAGCTGCTGGACCCGGTCGAGGCCGGGCTGCGGGGCCCGTTCGCCCTCCGTGCCGTCGCTGCGCAGCACCACGAGCAGCCGCCGCATCTCGGCCAGTGACTCCCGCGCGCTCGCGGCGATCGAGGTGAACTCCTCGCGCGCCGCCTCCGGAAGGTCCGGGATCCGGTACGGCGCCGAGTCGGCCTGGACCGTGATCACGGACATGTGGTGGGCGACGACGTCGTGCAGCTCGCGCGCGATCCGGGCCCGTTCCTCCAGGAGCGTGCTGCGCGCGCGTTCGGCGGCGCTGCGGCGCTCGGCGTCCCCGCGTTCGCGGAGCGCCGCCGTGAGGAGCAGGACCCCTCCGCTCAGCACGAAGAGGAGGATGTGGATGCCGTCGGTGTTCCTCGGCGAGACCGCGGTGAGGACGAAACCGGCCGCCCCGGTCGTCAGCCACACGCCGAGCAGGGTCCGGCGCGGTTCGCGCAGCCCGAGGGCGAGCATCAGGGCGAGGTAGCCGACCACGACCATCGGCGTCCACGGCCAGGTGCGGCCGTCGACCTCGCCCGGGGCCAGCATCACCAGCGCTCCGGCGACATCGGCGATGCCGATGATCCACCACGCCTGGAGCGGCCGGGTCACGGCGAGCAGCAGTGGCGCGGTCTGGGCGGTGGCGAGGGCACCGGCGAGGGCGCCGTTGACCTGGTAGTCGTTGAGCAGCACCGTGACGGTGACGGGGAGCAGCGAGGCGACGAAGGCGACCGCGATGGCGTAGGGGAGCAGCCTCAGCCAGCGCGAGCGCGCCTCGGCGAGCAGCGGGGCGCTCGGTTCCGTCGGGGTCGCGAGGGCGGTACCGAAGGACTGCATCACTCCTCGGACGGGCGCGAGCATCCGGGCGACGTGGCGGTCGGCTCCGAGGGAGCGTGTCTTCTTCATGGCCCGCCCAGGTTAGGCAGCCGGACACCCGAGGGGCGTCATACCGAGGACTCGGTCGGGGGGTGATACCCGGGTATGACGGCGACGGTGAGGGGGCCGGCGGGGACGAGGGCATGGATGGGCAACGCCACCCGGCCCCGAGGCCCCTTCCCTGCCCCCGCCCGCCGCGCTGCGCCCCGCCCCCTCACAGCTCCGCCAGCAGCTCCGCCTTCTTCGCCGAGAACTCCTCGTCCGTCACCAGACCCGCCTGGTGCAGCTCCCCCAGGTGCCGGATCCGCTCCGCGACCCCCGCCGGGTCGCGCAGCTCCGCCTCCGGGAGCGCGGCCACCCGGCCCGCGCCGCGGACCGCGGCCAGGACCGCCGCGGCGAACGGCAGGGACTCGTGGACCGGTCCGTAGCCGAGGCCGAAGACGACGGCCGTCGGGTCGCGGTCCGCCTGGGCCGGCCGGGGCTCCCCGGATCGGGGCAGCAGGCGCAGGTACCCGTCGAAGACGTCCGGCGAGCGCCACTCGACCCCGCTGAGCTCCCGTACCGGAAAGGTCTGGTCGCCCGCCTTCCACTTCTCCGAGGACGCGCCCGTCCAGAACCAGCGGAACGACACCTGCGACGTACCGTCGAAGCTCGCCTTCCCGTCGTACGCCTTGAAGGACTGCGGTCCTTGCGGCGCCGCGACGAGGAAGCCGTCCGTCGGCCCGTCCGGCAGTCCGTCCTCCGGCGTGAGCAGCGCCCGCAGTTCGTCCCGGTAGTACTCCGCCAGCGTCTCCCGCTCGGCCGGCAGCACCAGCCGGTACGGGTCGCTCCCCTCCTTCAACTGCCCCGCGGCCGCCTCCATCAGGGGATCGGCGCCCGGTCTCGGCACCGCGTGCAGCACGACCGTGCCCCGCTTGCCCGGGGCGAGCGTCACGGACGCCAACGCCTCGTGCGGGATGCGTCGTTCGCGCAGCGTCTGGAACAGTTTCGGTGTGCGGATCCCCCGATCGAAGCGGATGACGACGGCGTCGCTCTCGAACTCCCAGGTGGCATGAATTCCGGCCAGCACATCACCCATGCGCCTCATCGTATGCGGCGTGCGCCCGCGCGTCGCCCCTGTACGGGGGGCCGAAGTGCCGTGCTCTACGCGCGTCAGGCGTCTTCCGCACCGGAGATTCCGCTGCGGCAGGCGCTGTCGACGCTCGCACAGGTCAGGCTCTGGTACGCACCAACGCCTATCGCCGCGAAGTTGTGGAGGCTCTCGGTGCCCGGCTCGAAATAGCCGGTGTGGCCGATGGCGCCGGCCGCCGAGAGCAGCCGTGCGCCGAACTCCGGCTCCACCGGGTCCGCCCCGTGGCCGACCCCGCCGACGGCGAGGTGCGGTACGTCCTGGATCCAGTCGTCCGCGTCCCGCATCGCCCACACACGGGCCCGGGTGGACAGCTCGGCCGCACTCTCCACCCGCATTCCGGGGCTTCCGGCCACGGCCACGTCGGTCACCCGGGAGGGCAGCCGGGCGGCGGCGACCCCGCAGAGCACGGAGCCGTAGCTGTGGCAGAACAGGCTGACGCGGGAGGCGCCGGGCAGGGCGTCGGTCATGTCGACGAGCCGTACCGCGCCCGCCGAGGCCAGGCGCCCCATAGCGGCGTCGATGCCGACCCCGACCGGGGCTGTGTAGTCCGCCCAGGCGACGACGGCCGTACGGCTCCCGGGGGCGGCCCGGCGTTGGGCGGCGTACAGCGACTGCGCCATGCCGGCCGGGGCCGTGTACTTGCGGCTGGTCTTCTGGAAGGTCAGCAGATTGGTGTCGACTCCGGGCACGATCACCGAGACCCGCTGCGCATGCTCCAGATCACCGAGCACCTCGGCCGTCCGGCCGCCGCCGGTGGGGTCGAAGGCGAGGATCTGCCGGTCCTGACGCATCAGCGAGGTGAACCGGTGCGCGCGGCGCAGGGCCTCGTGCCGGCCGTCGGCGTTCAGCCTGGGGTCCTCGACCCGGTCGCGCTCGGAATCGAAGGCGCGGGCGAGGGCGAGCCGGTTGGCGCGGTAGCGGAGGGTGACCGGGGCGCCGTTGAGATTGCCGACGACGAGCGGGTGCGCGTCGGCGAGGAAAGCGCCCTGCGTCGGACCTATCGAGTCGAAGAACGCGGCGATCGTACGGGCGGGGGCGGCCGGGTCGGGCAGGGCCCGGTGACCGATCCTGCCGTGCAGCCAGGAGGCGAGCGCGGCCTGCTGCGACTCTCCTGGCCCGCGCTGATGCTGGATCGTCGTCCAGCCGGTGGTCGCCAGGAGCACGAACACCACGGCCAGCGCGAGCATCATGCGCCAGACGGTGAGGGTGGGGGAGGAGTCGAAGGAAGTCACTGCGGCACACCCTAGGAGACGGGTGCGGGGCACCGGGTGGGTGAGTGACGTGGATCACCTGTGAGGTGAGGCGTGGTGACGTTCCGTGCGCGGGGGCGTACGCCTCGCACGTCCGGATTCATCGGCTCCGGAGCGCGTACGGATTCATCGCCTCGGCCACACGTACGGATTCATCGGCTCCGCCATGCGTCAGCCGTCGGCGGCTCCGCGACGCGTACGGATCCGTCGGCTCGGCGACGCGTCCGGAGTCATCGGCTCCGCCACTCCGGTTCGAGGGCCGGGCCGAGGTTGTCCAGGTAGTACTCGGTCATCTCGCGCATCCCCTGAAGCGTCGGGTCCGCGCCCCTGCCCCAGAGCTGACCGGTCACCTTCATGACGCCGCTGAACGCCGCCACGGCGATCCGTGGGCGCGGGTCCTCGTCCACGTCCAGGTCCTCACGCTCGGCGATCAGCCGGGCGATGGCCTCCTCCATCTCGCTGGAGCGGCGCAGATGGACGGCGAGCAGCGCCGGCGTCGACTCGATCATCTGGAAGGTCCGCAGATACAGCTCGAGGGGGACGACCTCCATGATCGCCTCGCCGATGGTGTCCCAGGCGGCGAGCACGGCGTTGCGCAGCGCGTCGAGCGGGCCCTCCTCGGCGGGCCGTTCGGCCAGCGCCCGGACGAAGCGTTCCTCCACCATCTGCTGGACGGCGAAGGCGGCCTCCTCCTTGGAGGAGAAGTAGCGGAAGAAGGTGCGCTGGGAGACCTCGACCGCGTCGGCGATCTCGTCGACGGTGGTCTGCTCGTACCCCTGGGTCGTGAACAGTTCGAGGGCGACGCGCAGCAGCGCGTCCCGTGTGCGCTGCTTCTTTCGTTCCCGCAGACCGGAAACCGTCACCGGATGGCCCTCTTTTCGCCACTTTCCAAGGCTTCGTGCAGCTCAGGGTACCTGTGAGCTACGTGACAGTTACTGTCGCGTGAATTGCTTTGTCAATTGTCAGCGACTGACATTAGCCTCACCCGCATGACTAGTCAGACCACCGTGGAAAAGGCCCCGCAGGGTCAGGGGGGTGACCGGAGCCCCGCGCCGGCTCCGGCGAAGGGCCTGCGAGGCCACCCCTGGCTGACGCTGTTCGCCGTGGCGGTCGGCGTGATGATGGTCGCGCTCGACGGCACGATCGTCGCCATCGCCAACCCCGCCATTCAAGCCGACCTCGGCGCCACCCTCGACCAGCTCCAGTGGATCACCAACGGGTATCTTCTGGCGCTCGCCGTCGCTCTGATCACCGCCGGCAAGCTCGGTGACCGCTTCGGCCACCGCCAGACCTTCCTGATAGGCATCGCCGGCTTCGCCGCCGCCTCCGGTGCGATCGGCCTCTCCGACTCGATCGCCTTCGTGATCGCCTTCCGCGTCCTCCAGGGCCTCTTCGGCGCCCTGCTGATGCCGGCGGCGCTCGGCCTGCTGCGGGCCACCTTCCCCGCCGAGAAGCTCAACATGGCCATCGGCATCTGGGGCATGGTCATCGGCGCCTCCACGGCGGGCGGCCCGATCCTCGGCGGCTTCCTCGTCGAGCACGTCAGCTGGCAGTCCGTCTTCTTCATCAACGTGCCGGTCGGTGTCCTCGCGCTGGTGCTCGGCCTGGTGATCCTCAAGGACCACCGCGCCGAGAACGCCCCGCGCTCCTTCGACATCCTCGGCATCGTGCTGCTCTCCGGCGCGATGGGAGCGCTCATCTGGGGCATCATCCAGGCGGGTGCGGACTGGGGCTGGGCGAGCGGCAACACCTGGGGCTGCATCGGCGGCGCGATCCTGCTGTTCGTGCTCTTCGCCCTCTGGGAGACCAAGGTCAAGGAGCCGCTCATCCCGCTGGGGATGTTCCGCTCCCTGCCGCTCTCGGCCGGTGTGGTCCTGATGGTCCTGATGGCCTTCGCGTTCATGGGCGGCCTGTTCTTCGTGACCTTCTACCTCCAGGGCGTGAAGGGGCTCGGCCCGATCGACGCCGGACTTCACCTGCTGCCGCTGACCGCGATGATGATCGTCTCCTCGCCGCTTGCGGGCGCGCTCATCACCAAGTTCGGTCCGCGCATCCCGCTCGTCGGCGGCATGGTGTGCACCGCGGCCGCGATGTTCGGCATGATCACGCTCACCGAGGGCACCGGGACGCTCGCGATGTCCATCTGGTTCGCCCTGCTCGGGCTGGGTCTCGCCCCGGTCATGGTCGGCGCGACCGAGGTCATCGTCGGCAACGCCCCGCTGGAGCTCTCCGGTGTCGCGGGCGGACTGCAGCAGGCCGCGATGCAGGTCGGCGGCGCGCTCGGTACGGCCGTGCTCGGCGCGGTCATGTCCTCCAAGGTCTCCGGCGACTTCGCGGGGAACTGGACGGCCGCCGGCATCCCGGGCCCGCCCGCGCCCGGTCTGGAGCAGGCCGCCGAATTCGGCATGGTCCCGCCGGAGCTCGCGAAGACGCCTGGCATGACCCCGGACCTGCTCGACCGGATCGGCGGCGTCATCCACGACACGTTCATGGACGGCATGGGCCTGGCCTTCACCGTCGCCGGTGTCGTGGCCGTCGTCGCGGCCGGTGTCGCCACGCTCACCAAGCGCGGTGCGAACGCGGAGGCGGGTGCGGGCGGCGCCCACATCTGACATCTGCCTGGTGAGATGACGGCCCCGCCGGACCCGGTCCGGCGGGGCTGTCACCTCTTCGGGTGAACCGACCCTTGGCCTCTTCCCAACGGACTGTGACCTCCGTCAGAGTTCTGATTACAGAGAGTTACAGAATCGGGGGGTCACCGACATGTATACGAAGCTCGTAAGGCGCCACGTACGCCACCAGGCACGCCATCACGCAAACCGCCACGCCCGCCACCAGGTAGGCCGCCACGCGCTCCAGCGCGTCCTTCTGGCGGTACTGGCGGCCACCTTGCTCACCGCCCTGCCCGCCCTGCCCGTGGCGGCCGCCCCTCAGGTCGCTCAGGCGGCGACTCGGGCCGCTCCGGCACCCAGGCTCGGGGCCTGTGCGCCCGGCCAGTTGTGCCTGTGGCCCAAGGCGGACTTCCGGGGCACGGCGTGGACTCACGAGCTGGCCGACACCGACATCGAGAGCTGTGTCGCCCTGCCGCCGGGCGCGAGCGCCCAGGCGCTGGCCAACCGCACCGGGCGGCCGGTCACGACGTACCAGTCCGCGGAGTGCGCCGAGACGGGGGAGTTCGAGACCTATCCGGGGCGCGGGATCTGGGTGCCCCAGAGTCCGTACCAGGTCAGAGCCTTCAAGATCTGGGAGCGGTAGGGATCTCGCCCTGCGGCGGCACGGAGGCCGGCGCGGAGAGCCGCGCCACCTCGCCGCGCAGCTCCTGGACCTCCCGGGTCAGGGCTTCCAGGAGCTCGGTCTGCCGGCGGTCCTGGGCGTCGTCCCGCTCGAAGCGGGAGATGAACCAGGCCGCGATGTTGGCGGTCACCACACCGAGCAGGGCGATCCCCGAGAGCATCAGGCCCACGGCGAGGACGCGGCCGAGACCCGTGGTCGGGGCGTGGTCGCCGTAGCCGACGGTCGTCATCGTCGTGAACGACCACCACACCGCGTCGCCCAGCGTCTTGATGTTGCCGTTCGGAGCCGCGCGCTCCACGTGCAGCACGGCCAGCGAGCCGAACATCAGCAGCCCGACCACCGCGCCCGCCACATAGGTGGTCAGCTTGATCTGCGGGGCCATCCGGGCCCGCCGGCCCACCAGGAGGAGCGTGGAGACCAGCCGCAGCAGCCGCAGCGGCTGCACCAGCGGAAGCAGCACAGCGAGGAGGTCGAGCGGATGCCCGCGTACGAACTGCCACTTTGCCGGCGCCAGCGTCAGCCGCACGGCGTAGTCGACGGCGAACGCGCCCCACACCACCCACTCCATGGCCAGACACAGCTCATGGACCCGGCGACCGGCATCCGGCGCCACGATCGGAATGGCGTACGCAATGCCGAACGCCACTGCCAGGATCAGCAGTGGCGTCTGGGTGCGCTTCTCCCAGCGTTCCTTCATGCCGGGAATCGTATGGGGGGCGCGGGGGCGCATTCGCCCCCGCACCCGCACCACACGGTGATGTCGTTACGCGTCGCCGCCGGCGGGGCCCGGGTCCGCGGCCGCCACGTCGAGCAGCTGGTAGCGGTCCACGGCCTGCTTCAGAACCGACCGGTCGACCTTGCCCTCGCGGGCGAGCTCGGTGAGGACGGCGAGGACGATCGACTGGGCGTCGATGTGGAAGAACCGACGGGCCGCACCCCGCGTGTCCGCGAAGCCGAAGCCGTCCGCGCCCAGCGAGGTGTAGGTGCCCGGCACCCAGCGGGAGATCTGGTCCGGAACCGAGCGCATCCAGTCGGAGACGGCGACGAACGGGCCCTGGGCCGAGGACAGCTTCCGCGTCACGTACGGGACGCGCTGCTCTTCCTCCGGGTGGAGCAGGTTGTGCCGGTCGACCTCGACGGCCTCGCGGCGCAGCTCGTTCCAGGACGTGGCGGACCAGACGTCGGCCCGTACGTTCCACTCCTCGGCGAGGATCCGCTGCGCCTCGATCGCCCACGGCACGGCGACACCGGAGGCCATGATCTGCGCGGGGATCGCGCCGGCCTCGCCCACCTTGTAGCGGTAGATGCCCTTGAGGATGCCCTCGGCGTCCACGTTCTCGGGCTCGGCCGGGTGCTGGATCGGCTCGTTGTAGACGGTCAGGTAGTAGAAGATGTCCTCGGCGTCCGGGCCGTACATCCGCTTCAGGCCGTCCTGGACGATGTGCGCGATCTCGAAGCCGAAGGCCGGGTCGTAGGCGACACAGCCCGGGT
Organism: Streptomyces sp. NBC_01353; assembly: GCF_036237275.1. Taxonomy (GTDB): domain Bacteria; phylum Actinomycetota; class Actinomycetes; order Streptomycetales; family Streptomycetaceae; genus Streptomyces. The sequence goes on from NZ_CP108352.1 coordinate 5,989,221, forward strand.
TCGTCGAGGCGAGCAGGTGCGAGTGGCCGTCCGCGTGCTGGAGGCCCTCACCGGTCAGCGTCGTACGGCCGGCGGTGGCACCGAGCACGAAGCCGCGCGCGAGCTGGTCGGACATCTGCCAGAACTGGTCGCCGGTCCGCTGGAAACCGAACATCGAGTAGAAGACATAGACCGGGATCAGCGGCTCGCCGTGCGTGGCGTAGGCGGAACCCGCCGCGATCAGCGAGGCCGTGCAGCCGGCCTCGGAGATGCCGTCGTGCAGCATCTGCCCGGTCGGGGACTCCTTGTACGCGAGCAGCAGCTCGCGGTCCACACTCTCGTACTGCTGGCCCAGCGGGTTGTAGATCTTGGCGCTCGGGAAGAACGAGTCCATGCCGAACGTGCGGTACTCGTCCGGCGCGATCAGCACGAACCGCTTGCCGATCTCCTTGTCCCGCATCAGGTCCTTGAGCAGCCGGACGAACGCCATCGTGGTGGCGATCGACTGCTGGCCGGAGCCCTTCTTCACCGAGGCGTAGGTCTTCTCCTCGGGCAGGACCAGCGGCTTCGCGCGCACGACACGCGTCGGGACGTACCCGCCGAGCGCCTTGCGGCGGTCGTGCATGTACTGGATCTCCTCGGAGTTCCGGCCCGGGTGGTAGTACGGCGGCAGGCCGCCCTCCAGCTGCGCGTCCGTGATCGGGATGTGCAGCCGGTCGCGGAAGCGCTTGAGGTCGTCGACCGTCAGCTTCTTCATCTGGTGGGTCGCGTTGCGGCCCTCGAAGTTCGGGCCCAGCGTCCAGCCCTTGACGGTCTGCGCCAGCACCACGGTCGGCTGGCCCTTGTGGGCCTTGGCCGCCGCGAAGGCCGCGAAGACCTTCTTGTGGTCGTGACCGCCACGGCCCAGGTGCAGGATCTGGTGGTCCGACATGCCCTCGACCATCGAGCGCAGCCGCTGGTCGTCGCCGAAGAAGTGGTCGCGGATGTACGCGCCGGTCTCCGTCGCGTACGTCTGGAACTGGCCGTCGGGCGTGGTGTTCAGCTTGTTGACCAGGATGCCGTCGCGGTCCTGGGCGAGCAGCGGGTCCCAGGAGCGGTCCCAGATCAGCTTGATGACGTTCCAGCCGGCGCCGCGGAACTGCGACTCCAGCTCCTGGATGATCTTGCCGTTGCCGCGCACCGGGCCGTCGAGGCGCTGCAGGTTGCAGTTGACGACGAAGGTCAGGTTGTCCAGGCCCTCGCGGGCGGCGATGGACAGCTGGCCGAGCGACTCCGGCTCGTCCATCTCGCCGTCGCCCAGGAACGCCCAGACGTGCGACTTGGAGGTGTCGGCGATGCCGCGCGCCTCCATGTAGCGGTTCATCCGGGCCTGGTAGATCGCGCCGAGCGGGCCGAGACCCATCGAGACGGTCGGGAACTCCCAGAAGTCCGGCATCAGCCGCGGGTGCGGGTACGAGGAGAGCCCGTTCGGGAACTTCGACTTCTCCTGGCGGAAGGCGTCGAGCTGCGTCTCGTTCAGCCGGTCGAGGAGGTAGGCGCGGGCGTAGATGCCGGGGGAGGCGTGGCCCTGGAAGAAGATCTGGTCGCCGCCGTCGCCCTCGTCCTTGCCGCGGAAGAAGTGGTTGAAGCCGACGTCGTACAGCGAGGCGGAGGAGGCGAAGGTGGCGATGTGGCCGCCGACCCCGATGCCCGGGCGCTGCGCGCGCGAGACCATGACGGCCGCGTTCCAGCGGGTCGCGTTGAGGACCTTGCGCTCGATCTCCTCGTTGCCCGGGAAGAAGGGCTCGTCCCGGGTCGCGATCGTGTTGACGTAGTCCGTGCTGCGCATCTCGGGCACGGCCACGCGCTTCTCGCGGGCCCGCTCGATCAGGCGGAGCATCAGGTAGCGGGCTCGCTCACGGCCCCGCTCGTCGACGGCGGCGTCGAGGGAGTCGAGCCATTCCTGGGTCTCTTCGGGATCGAAGTCCGGGACCTGGCTGGGAAGGCCGCCAATGATGATCGGGTTGCGATCGGATCCGGAAGCCACGCTGTTCCTTCGCTGTTCGGTGGAGCCCACGGGAAGGCCGGGATGTCCATCGTGTACCCCGTCGGTGTCAAACGTCATCTCTACCGAGGGGTAACCCCCGCTGGGCGCCTGGTTGGGTCAAATCGCAACCTTACGCCCAACCCGCGCATGCGTTTCGTCACCACGTTCGGCAGACTGAAGCCGCGGAAGAACGCAAAGTGGGACGAAGCGTGTGCCATATGTCACGGAGCGAAGTGGAACCGGACCGGGAGATGCGGCGAGACGGCCCCAAACGTCACCGTTTCGGCGGTCTCGGCGGCCTGGTACTTGCGCGATCCGCCCAGCCCGTGTGGACTACGGCCAGCGCCGCGCGTACGCACGTGGCCGAAGCATTTTCCGATACATGATCAGGAGGCAAGCCGTGAGCGCGACCGCGGACCACGCGGAGGAGCGGACCAACCCGGCAACGAGGCTGGGGTTCGAGCCCGGACAGGTGGTCCAGGAGATCGGTTACGACGACGACGTCGATTTCGATCTCCGCGAAGGCATCGAGTCCATCATCGGGTCGGACCTTGTGGACGAGGACTACGACGACGTCGCTGACGCCGTCGTGCTCTGGTTCCGCGACGAGGACGGAGATCTGACGGACTCCCTGGTCGATGCCATTGGCCTGCTGGAGGACGGCGGGGTCGTTTGGCTGCTGACGCCGAAGACGGGCCGTGACGGCTACGTCGAGCCCAGCGACATCAGTGACGCCGCGCAGACCGCCGGCTTCTCCCAGACCAAGAGCATCAGCGTGGCCAAGGACTGGTCGGGCAGCCGACTGGTCGCCCCCAAGCGCTGATCCCCCAAGCAGCAGGAGCCCCCGCCGGCACAGCCGGCGGGGGCTCTGTGCGTAGGCTGGCCTTTCACCTGTCCGGTCCAGTGAAGGGATGCGCACGCCATGGCGATCGAGGTCGGCACCAAGGCCCCGGAGTTCGAGCTCAAGGACAATCACGGCCGCACCGTGAAGCTCTCCGACTTCAAGGGGGAGAAGAACGTGGTGCTGCTCTTCTACCCCTTCGCCTTCACCGGCGTCTGCACCGGCGAGCTGTGCGAGCTGCGCGACAACCTGCCGAAGTTCGTCAACGACGACACCCAGCTCCTCGCGGTCTCCAACGACTCCATCCACACCCTGCGCGTCTTCGCCGAGCAGGAGGGCCTGGAGTACCCGCTGCTCTCCGACTTCTGGAAGCACGGCGAGGCCTCTCGCGCGTACGGCGTCTTCGACGAGGAGAAGGGCTGCGCCGCGCGCGGCACCTTCATCATCGACAAGGAGGGCGTCGTGCGCTGGACCGTCCTGAACGCCCTTCCGGACGCCCGGGACCTCGGCGAGTACATGAAGGCCCTCGACACTCTCTGACCATCGGGGCGAATCATCTGTCCAGGCCGGGAACCCGTCACTAGGATCCACTCGTTGATCCGATGCCAACGCACGACGGGGGCGCTGCCCCTGGAAACCACATGGAGGGACTCGTGGGAGTCAGCCTCAGCAAGGGCGGCAACGTCTCGCTGACCAAGGAGGCCCCTGGCCTGACCGCCGTCACCGTCGGTCTGGGCTGGGACGTCCGTACGACCACCGGGACGGACTTCGACCTCGACGCCAGCGCCATTCTGGTGAGCCCCGAGGGCAAGGTCCGCAACGACCAGGACTTCGTGTTCTTCAACAACCTGAAGAGCGCGGACGGCTCGGTCGAGCACACCGGTGACAACCTCACCGGCGAGGGCGAAGGCGACGACGAGCAGGTCAAGGTCAGCCTGGCCACGGTGCCCGCCGATGTCGCCAAGATCGTCTTCCCGGTGTCGATCTACGACGCCGAGAACCGCCAGCAGTCCTTCGGCCAGGTCCGCAACGCGTTCATCCGCGTCGTGAACCAGGCCGGTGGTGCCGAGATCGCCCGGTACGACCTCTCCGAGGACGCCTCGACCGAGACCGCCATGGTCTTCGGCGAGCTGTACCGCAACGGCGACGAGTGGAAGTTCCGCGCCGTGGGCCAGGGCTATGCCTCCGGCCTGCGGGGTATCGCGGCGGACTTCGGCGTCAACGTCTGAGTCACGCACGACTGATCCGTCCGGCGCCGCACTCTCCGTGCGGCGCCGGACGTGCCTCGTCGGCAGTGCCCGCCGGCGGTGCCCATCGGCAACGCCTCGCCGGCGCCGCCGCACCGGCACCGCACCACCACCAGCGCCTCATCAGCAGGACCGAGCAGTACTCACCGGGGAGGAACCGCACATGGGCGTCACGCTCGCCAAGGGAGGCAATGTCTCCCTCTCCAAGGCCGCACCCAACCTCACCCAGGTGCTGGTCGGCCTCGGCTGGGACGCGCGCTCCACCACCGGAGCGCCCTTCGACCTCGACGCCAGCGCCCTGCTGTGCCAGTCGGGACGAGTGCTCGGCGACGAGTACTTCGTCTTCTACAACAACCTGAAGAGCCCCGAGGGCTCCGTCGAACACACCGGCGACAACCTCACCGGCGAGGGCGAAGGCGACGACGAGTCGCTCATCGTGGACCTCATCAAGGTCCCGCCCCACTGCGACAAGATCATCTTCCCGGTCTCGATCCATGAGGCCGACAACCGGGGCCAGACCTTCGGCCAGGTCAGCAACGCCTTCATTCGCGTGGTGAACCAGGCGGACGGCCAGGAGCTCGCCCGCTACGACCTCTCCGAGGACGCCTCCACCGAGACCGCGATGATCTTCGGTGAGCTCTATCGGTACGGGGGCGAATGGAAGTTCCGGGCGGTGGGGCAGGGGTACGCGTCCGGCCTCCGGGGCATCGCTCTAGACTTCGGGGTCAACGTTTCGTAAAGCCGCGTACTTAAAACGATGGGGTAGACAGTGGTTCTGAAAACCTTCGGCTGGTCGTTCGCCATCACGGCGCTCGGTCTGGTCGCAGCGGTGCTCTACGGGGGGTGGGAAGCGTTCGGGATCGTCGCGATCCTGTGCATCCTCGAGATCTCGCTGTCCTTCGACAATGCGGTGGTCAACGCCGGAATCCTGAAGAAGATGAATGCCTTCTGGCAGAAGATCTTCCTCACGATCGGTGTGCTCATCGCAGTCTTCGGCATGCGCCTGGTCTTCCCCGTCGTGATCGTCGCGATCAGCGCCAAGATCGGCCCCATCGAGGCCGTCGATCTCGCCCTCAACGACGCCGAGCGCTACGAGCAGCTCGTGACCGACGCACACCCGTCGATCGCGGCCTTCGGCGGCATGTTCCTGCTGATGATCTTCCTCGACTTCATCTTCGAGGATCGTGACATCAAGTGGCTCGGCTGGCTGGAGCGCCCGCTGGCCAAGCTCGGCAAGATCGACATGCTGTCGGTCTGCATCGCCCTGATCGTCCTGGCGGCCAGCGCCATGACCTTCGCGACCCAGGCCCACCAGCACGGCGGTACGCACGTCGACAAGGCGGCGACCGTCCTGCTCTCGGGCGTCTTCGGTCTCATCACGTACCTCGTCGTCGGCGGTCTCTCCGGCTACTTCGAGAACAAGCTGGAGGAGGAAGAGGAGCGCGAGCACGAGGCCGAGGAGGAGGCCAAGCGCAGCGGCAAGAAGGTCGGCGCCGTGCAGCTGGCCGGCAAGGCCGCCTTCTTCATGTTCCTCTACCTCGAGGTCCTCGACGCGTCGTTCTCCTTCGACGGTGTCATCGGCGCCTTCGCCGTCACCAACGACATCGTCCTGATGGCGCTCGGCCTCGGCGTCGGCGCGATGTACGTCCGTTCGCTGACGGTCTACCTGGTCCGCCAGGGCACGCTCGACGACTACATCTACCTCGAGCACGGCGCCCACTACGCCATCGGTGCGCTCGCGGCGATCCTCATGATCAGCATCCGCTACCAGATCCCCGAGGTCGTCACCGGCCTCATCGGTGTCGCCTTCATCGGATGGTCCTTCTGGTCCTCCGTCCGCCGTAACAGGGCATTGGCGGCGGCCGAGGGAAATGCTGACTCCTCGGGCAAGACCGAGGTGTCTTCCGGGGTGTGACACCCCCGGCAACGAGGAACGCTTCACTGCGGGGCGGCCGGTGCACCCGGCCGCCCCGCCGCGTATGCCATGGCATCAAGTGGGGGGTGGGGACACATGGCCTTCTGGGACGGCCTCTTTCCGGGCAGGGCCGCGCAGTTCGACTCGGGCAGCGCGGCCAGCAACTCCATCGACCTCACGAAACGGCGCCCGACGGTCTCCCTGACCAAACAGGGCGCCGCCACCGGCAACCTCCGGGTCAACCTCTCCTGGCGGATGCGCACCTCCGACATCGAGGGCCGCTCACGCCAGAGCGGCCAACTGCTCCGCCACCCCTCGAAGCTCTTCAAGCCCGAGGTCGTCCAGGCGCACACCCAGAGCATGGTCAACGTCGACCTGGACCTCGGCTGCATGTACGAGCTCGCGGACGGCAGCAAGGGCGTCGTGCAGCCGCTCGGCAACTTCTTCGGGTCCCTGAACGCGCCGCCGTACGTGAACCTGAGCGGCGACGACCGGTTCGGCGGCTCGTCCGGCGAGACGATCTTCGTCAATCTCGACCACCGGGACGAGATCAAGCGGCTGCTGTTCTTCGTCTACATCTACGACCAGACCCCGGCCTTCGACCGCACCCACGCCAAGGTCACGCTCTACCCCAGCAACGGGCCGCGGATCGAGATCGAACTGGACGAGCGCGCCCCGCAGGCCCGCTCCTGCGCGGTGTTCACCGTCGAGAAGGTCAAGGACGAGCTGGTCGTCCGCCGTGCGGTGAAGTTCGTCTACGGCTTCCAGGCGGAACTGGACCGGCTGTACGGGTGGGGCCTGCAGTGGGGGCGCGGCTACAAGACCAAGGCCTGACCCGTGGCCTTACGGGCAGAGCCGAGGCCGGCGTTACGGGCGGACGAACTGCGGGCCCATCGGAGGCAGCCGGAAGTTCGGGTCCGGAGCGGGCGCGGCGGCCGCCGCGGGCTGTGGATAGCCGTAGGCGGGCTGGGCGGGCGAGACGGGCTGCGGATAGCCGTACGCGGGCTGCGGCGGGGAGACGGGCTGTGGATAGCCGTACGCGGGCTGCGCGGGCGTGGCCGGCTGCGGGTAGCCGTAGCCCGGTACGGGCGCCGGGGGAGTGGGCGGCTGCGGCGGTACGGACACGGGAGGCTGGACGACCGTCGCGTCGAGCCCCGGGTCCGCGGCGGACGGAGCCTCGCCCGCTCCCGCGTCGGACGTCCCCTGGTCCGTGCCCTCGTCCACCGAGATCCCGAAGTCGGTGGCGAGCCCGACGAGCCCCGTCGGATAGCCCTGCCCCACGGCGCGGAACTTCCAGCCGTCCCCGCGGCGGTACAGCTCGCCGCAGATGATCGCCGTCTCCTCGCCCGTCTCCGCCTTCACATCGAACAGGGCCAGCGGCTCCCCGTCCGCCGCACCCGCGTCGTAGAGCAGAATCCGCAGGTCGGAGACGGAACGGAAGGTGTCGCCGTCCGAGGAGGCCGCGATCACCACCTGGTCGACCGACGGGTCGAGCCCACCGAGATCGGCCTCGACCGTGTCGGTCAGCCCCTCCGCCACCCGCTTCTTCGGCAGCCTCCGCACCAGCCCCGACGGATGGCGCGGCTGGTTGTAGAAGACGAAGTCCTCGTCGGAACGCACACGACCGTCGGCGCCGAGGAGCAGCGCCGAGGCATCCACGTCGGGGACCCCGGGTCCCGGGGTCCAGCGGAGCACGGCCCGTACGGCCGCGGTGTCGAGAGGGACGTTGGAGCCCTTCAGCATCGCGTGCGTCATGAACGTCATCCTGCCTTCCCGGTCCACCCGTGGACAACGCGGGGGCCATGGCGAACGGGGAGAGATGCGCCGGATGCGGATGAGTTACCTGGATTTCATGCTGGAAGGGAACTACGGACACCCGCACCTACGTACTATTACCGGCCACATGTCGTCAGGGCCCACAGAGGCAGTCGGGGGAGTTACATGCGTCATTTCGGGCACATCCCGTCCGCTTCGCGGGCAGGGCTGTTCCATCAGGAGCCGGCCGAGTTCACCGCCGACTCGCCCGCGAGCACGCTCGCCGTGGCCCTGGGGGCCACCCTCTACAGCCCGGCCACCCGGCCGCGGCTCGCCGACGACGTGCGCAAACAGGCCGCACGCGGGGTCGTCTCCATGGTGCTGTGCCTGGAGGACTCCATCGACGACGCCGAAGTGGAGGCGGCCGAGGCCAATCTCGTCCGCCAGTTCGCCGACCTCGCCGCGGCGGACGCCCCCCAGGATGTGCCCCTGCTCTTCATCCGGGTCCGTGAGCCCCGCCAGATCACCGATCTGGTCGCACGGCTCGGCGACAGCGTCCGCCTGCTGTCCGGCTTCGTGCTGCCGAAGTTCACCGAGACACGCGGACGGGCCTTCCTCGAAGCCCTCACCGTCGCCGAGCGGGCGAGCGGACGGCGGCTTTTCGCCATGCCCGTCCTCGAATCGCCCGAGCTTCTGCACCTGGAGACCCGCGCCGAGACCCTCGCCGGCATCGCCGCGACTGTAGACAAGTACCGGGACCGGGTCCTCGCCCTGCGGCTCGGCGTCACCGACTTCTGCTCCGCGTACGGACTGCGCCGCTCGCCCGACATGACGGCCTACGACGTCCAGCTCGTCGCCCATGTCATCGCCGACGTCGTCAACGTCCTCGGCCGCTCCGGCGGCACCGGCTTCACCATCACCGGGCCCGTCTGGGAGTACTTCCGGCTCGGCGAGCGCATGTTCAAGCCCCAGCTGCGCCGCAGCCCCTTCCTGGAGGGCCGCGCGGAGGACCTGCGCACCGCGCTCATCGAGCACGACCTCGACGGGCTGCTGCGCGAGATCGAACTCGACCGGGCCAACGGCCTGCTCGGCAAGACCTGCATCCACCCCACCCATGTGGTGCCGGTGCACGCGCTCTCCGTGGTCAGCCACGAGGAGTACAGCGACGCCCAGGACATCCTGCGGCCCGAACGCGGCGGGGGCGGCGTGATGCGTTCCGCGTACACGAACAAGATGAACGAGGTGAAGCCGCATCGCGCGTGGGCCGAACGGACCCTCCTGCGCGCCGAGGTCTTCGGCGTCGCCAAGGAGGACGTCGGCTTCGTCGATCTGCTCACCGCCGGACTGGCCGGCTGACGGAAGGTGAAGGACGACGTGGTGTGGTCGGGAACGTGGGTCGCGGAGCGACTGGGCGTCGAACTGATCGGCGGCGAGGAGCTCCCAGGCCTGTTGGGCCTCGCACTGCGCCGCAACCCGAAGCGCGCGCATCTGCTGGTCTCCAACGTGCTCGGCAAGCATGTGCCGCAGCGCCCCTCGGTGGTCCACGGCGCCGGGTACGACCTGGGCGTACGCGTACGTGAGCTGCTCGGCGAGGAGGACGCGGCACGTGCCGTCGTCCTCGGTTACGCGGAGACGGCGACCGGCCTCGGCCACAGCGTCGCCGACGGCGTCGGCCTCGCCCCCTACCTGCACTCCACCCGGCGGCCGGTGGCGGGCGTCGCCCCGGCCGGCGGCTTCGAGGAGTCCCACTCGCACGCCACCTCGCACCTGCTGCTCCCGGAGGACCCGAAGCTGCTGGCCGGTGAGGGTACCTCCCAGGCCGAAGGCTCCGGGGTTGGCCCGCTGGTCCTCGTCGACGACGAGTTCTCCACCGGCAACACGGTCCTCAACACCATCCGGGACCTGCACGAACGCTACCCGCGCGACCGGTACGTGATCGTCGCCCTGGTCGACATGCGCACCCCCGCCGACCGGGACCGGCTCACGGCCTTCGCGGCCGAGATCGGCGCCCGCGTGGACCTGCTGACCCTGGCGGCGGGCACGGTGGGCCTGCCGGAGGGCGTCCTGGAGAAGGGCCAGGAGCTGGTGGCGCGGTACGAGGCCGCCGCGTCCGGCGCACCGGACGTGAGCGTGGATCCCGCCGTGGCCGGGGGTCATGCCGTGAGCGTGGATGCCGCCGTGGCCGGGGATCCCGAAGAGCCGGCCGCTTCCGCCGTTCCTGCGTCGCGCGGTACCGCGGCGGCCGTACGCGTCGACCTTGACTGGCCGCAGGGCGTACCGGACGGCGGCCGCCACGGCTTCACACCGGAGCACCGCTCCCGCCTGGAGACGTCCCTCCCGGCGCTGGCGGCGCGGCTCGCCGAGGCGCTCCCGCCCGCGGGGCCCGGTCGCGTCCTCGTCCTCGGCTTCGAGGAACTGATGTACGCACCGCTCGCGCTCGGGCTCGCCCTCGAGGAACGCGGCGTCGACGTCTCGTACTCCACCACCACCCGCTCGCCCGTCCTCGCCGTCGACGACCCCGGCTACGCCATACGCACCCGGCTTGTCTTCCCCGCCCACGACGAGCCCGCCGACGGGCCCGGCGAGCGGTACGCCTACAACGTGGCCGGCGCAGGGTTCGACGCGGTCGTCGCCGTCGTCGACTCCGTCGCCGACACCCCTGAACTGCACGCCCCCGACGGTCTGCTGGCCCGGCTCGCGGAGCACATTCCGCACGTGGTCCTCGCCGTCGTCCCCTCGTACGTCCCGTCGTACGGACCCGCTCCCGCTTCGATCCCCGCTCCCGCCACCGAAGCTCCCGAAAGGAGCTCCATGCTGCCCGAGCCCCTCCGCGGCCCCGCCTTCTCCTCGTACGCGCCCGAGGAGGTCGGCTGGCTGCTCCAGGACCTCTCGGACGTCGAGCTGGAGGCCCCGACAGAGGAGCGCGAGGAGGCGATCCAGAGCGGAGGCGCCCACTACGCCGAGTCGCTGCCGGTCGAGTACCAGCCGAGCGACCGGTACCAGGAGCTCTTCCGCGCCGCCCTGGAGACCTCTGCCGCCCGCATCGCGCGGGCCGTCGGCTGCGTCACCGAGACTGTGCTCGCCGAGAAGTCCGGCACGCCCGTCCTCGTCTCCCTCGCCCGGGCCGGCACCCCCGTCGGCGTCCTCATGCGCCGCTGGGCCCAGGCCCGCCACGGCATCGACCTGCCCCACTACGCCGTCTCCATCGTGCGCGGCCGCGGCATCGACGCCAACGCGCTGCGCTGGCTCGCCGCCCATCACGACCCGGCCGACGTCGTCTTCGTCGACGGCTGGACCGGCAAGGGTGCCATCACCCGCGAACTCGCCGAGGCGATCGAGGAGTTCGAGCGCGTCGAGGGAATCACCGGCTTCGATCCGGAGATCGCCGTCCTCGCCGACCCCGGCTCCTGCGTGCGTACCTACGGCACCCGCGAGGACTTCCTCATCCCCTCCGCCTGCCTGAACTCCACCGTCTCCGGCCTGATATCGCGTACGGTGCTGCGCGCCGACCTCGTCGGGCCCGACGACTTCCACGGCGGCAAGTTCTACCGCGAACTGGCCGACGCCGACGTCTCGAACGACTTCCTCGACGCCGTCTCCGCCCGTTTCGACGAGGTCGCGGACGGCGTCGACACCGACGTCAAGGAGCTGCTCTCCGCCGACCGCACCCCCACCTGGGAGGGCTGGGCGGCCGTCGAGCGGATCAGCGAGGAGTACGGCATCCACGACGTCAACCTGGTCAAGCCCGGCGTCGGCGAGACCACCCGGGTCCTGCTGCGCCGTGTCCCCTGGAAGATCCTCGCCCAGCGCGGTGCGGGCGCCGACCTCGCGCACGTACGGCTGCTCGCCGATCAGCGCGGGGTGCCCGTCGAGGAGGTCGACGGACTCCCGTACACCTGCGTGGGACTGATCCACCCCCAGTACACGAGAGGCGCCACAGGCGCCGACGGGAAGGCGGTGGTCTCCCAGTGACCAGCACCGTGATGGTCGCGAGCGACCTCGACCGTACGCTGATCTACTCCTCCGCCGCCCTCGCGCTCGGCATGCCCGACGCGCAGGCGCCCCGACTGCTCAGCATCGAGGTACACGAGTCCAAGCCGCTGTCGTACATGACCGAGGACGCGGCCCTGCTTCTGGAGCACCTGGGCGCCGAAGCGGTCTTCGTACCCACCACCACCCGGACCCGCAAGCAGTACCAGCGCATCCAACTCCCCGGGCCCGCACCGAAGTACGCGATCTGCGCCAACGGCGGGCACATCCTCGTCGACGGCGTCAGCGACCGCGACTGGCACGAGGCCGTGGTGCGCCGACTGGCCGAGGAGTGCGCGCCGCTCGGCGAGATCCGCGCGTACTTCACCGCCACCACGGACCTGTCCTGGGTCCGCAAGCACCGGGTCGCCGAGGACCTCTTCGCGTACCTCGTCGTGGAGCGCGAGCGGCTGCCGGAGGAGTGGCTGAAGCGCTTCGGCGACTGGGCCGACGACCGCGGCTGGACCGTCTCCCTCCAGGGCCGCAAGGTGTACGCCGTGCCGAAGCCGCTCACCAAGAGCGCGGCGATGCGCGAGGTCGCGCGCCGCTGCGGCGCCACGCTCACCCTGGCCGCCGGGGACTCCCTCCTCGACGCCGACCTGCTGCTCGCCGCCGACCGCGCCTGGCGGCCCGGCCACGGAGAGCTCGCCGACACGGCCTGGAGCGCCCCGCACGTCGACGTGCTCGCCGAGCGCGGCGTGGCGGCGGGCGAGGAGATCATCCGCCGGTTCCGGGTGGCCGTGGCCGAGCACCACGCGTCGGTGCCGGCGCAGCTCAACGGGTCCCCCGCCGTACTCCCCGACCCGGCCTGAGCAGCCGCAGCCCCACGAAGCACACCACCGCACCCGCAGCCGTCACGAGCACCGCCTTCGAGTACACCGACACATAGCCGGTGACCTGCTCCCAGTTGTCGCCGAGCGCGTAACCGGCCAGCACGAAGGCGGTGTTCCAGATCGCGCTGCCCAGCGTCGTGAGGACGAGGAAGACGGGCAGCGGCATCCGCTCGACGCCGGCGGGCACGGAGATCAGACTGCGGAAGATCGGCACCATCCGCCCGAAGAACACGGCCTTGGTGCCGTGCCGGGCGAACCACGCCTCCGTCCGTTCGATGTCCGCGACCTTCACCAGCGGCAGCTTCGCCGCGATCGCGACGGTCCGCTCACGACCGAGCAGCGCCCCCACCCCGTACAGGGCGAGCGCGCCGATCACCGAGCCGGCCGTCGTCCACAGCAGAGCGGCGAGCAGATCCATCCGCCCGCTCGCGGAGGCGAAGCCCGCGAGCGGCAGGATCACCTCGCTGGGGATCGGCGGGAAGAGGTTCTCGAGAGCGACGGCGATCCCCGCACCGGGAGCACCGAGCGTGTCCATGAGGTCGTTGATCCAGGTTTCCATGGCTTCGACGGTAGGAAGCGGGCCCGGGCGGCGGACTGGTGCCGGCCGCACAGCACGGGTGCGGGTTTCCGCAGTTGTGGATTCCGCAGATGTGGCTTTGGTGGTTGTGGGACCCCGACTGTGGTTTTCCCCAGTGCGGGCGGGCGGCGACTGCCGTTAGCGTGGCCGATCATGAGGACTCTCGCCGGCTACGTCATGCGCTGGCTCCGGGTGGCGGCCGGTCTCGCGCTCGGGGCCGCGACCGCCGTCGTCGAGCTGCTGTGCCTGATCGCCGGCGGACTGGCGCTGCTCCCCGTACTCGCCTGGCCACGCGGCCGAGCCGCGGTCCTGCGGACGCTGACCGCCGCCGCCCACGCCCTCGGCCGGCTGGAGCGGAACCGGCTCGACCGCTTCCTCGGCGTGAAGCTCCCCGGTGTCCAGGGAGACGGCGCGGCCCTGCGCCACCTCGCCGCCCGCTGGCCCCTCGGACTCCTCGGCGGTGTCGTCCTCGGCTGCGCCGCGTACGGCTTCGGCCTCGGCACCTTCGGCTTCTACGGCTGGCTGATCACCGAGATCGACCACCCCTGGCTCGTCGCCTTCAGCAGCGTCGCCGGGTTCTTCCTGCTCTTCCTCTCCGTCCAGGGGTCCCTCGGCGTCGTCTCCCTCGAGGGCCGACTGGCCCGCCACCTTCTCGGGCCCAGTCACGCCCATGCGTTGGAGGCACGGATCGCCCAACTCGCCACCAGTCGCGCCGAGGTCATGGACGTCGTGCACGACGAGCGGCGCCGTATCGAGCGCGACCTCCACGACGGCGTACAGCAACGGCTCGTCGCCCTCGGCATGTTGCTCGGCCGGGCCCGTCGGCTGCGCGCCCGCGATCCGGAGCGCGCCGACGAACTGCTGCTCCAGGCCCACGAGGAGAGCCGGCGCGCGCTGACCGAACTGCGCGAGGTGGCCTGGCGGGTGTACCCGACCGTCCTCGACGAGGCCGGGCTCCGCGCCGCCCTTGAGAGCGTCGCCGAGCGCAGCCCGCTGCCGGTGGGGCTGGCGTACGCGGTGGAAGGGCGGCTGCCGAGGGCGGCGGAGACGGTGGCGTACTTCGTCGTCTCGGAAGCGGTGACGAATGTGGTCAAGCACGCGGGCGCGACCCGGATCGACGTACATGTGGCTGTGACGGAAGGGGAGTTGAGCGTGCGGGTGACGGACGACGGAGCGGGTGGCGCGGACGCGTCGGGGAGCGGGCTGAGCGGGCTCGCGAGCCGGACGGCGGCCCTGGACGGGCGGTTCGCCGTGGCCAGCCCGGTGGGCGGCCCGACGGTCGTACGGGCGGTGCTCCCGTGCGCGTGATGCTGGCGGAGGACTCGACCCTGCTACGGGAGGGGCTCGTGCGGCTCCTGACCGAGGAGGGCCACGAGGTGACGGCGGCGGTCGGCAACGCGGTCGAACTGCTGACGGCGGTGGCGGCGGACCCGCCGGACGTGGTCGTCGCGGACGTCCGGATGCCTCCGACGCACACGGACGAGGGGCTGCGGGCGGCCCTGGAGATCCGCCGGGAGTGGCCGGACGTCGGTGTCCTCGTACTCTCGCAGTACGTGGAGCGGCGGTACGCCACGGAGCTGCTGACCGGAGAGTCGGGGGCGGTGGGATACCTGCTCAAGGACCGGGTGGCGCAGGTCGACGAGTTCCTGGACGCGCTGGAGCGGGTGGGGGAGGGACGGACGGCGTTCGACCCGGAGGTCGTCCGCCGGCTCCTGGTCCGCACCTCCCACGCCGACCCGCTGTCCCGGCTGACACCGCGGGAGGGCGACGTCCTGGCGGCGATGGCGCAGGGGCACACGAACGCGGCGATCGCGGGGCAGCTGCATGTGTCGCAGAGCGCGGTGGAGAAACACATCAACGCGATCTTCGACAAGCTGGAGCTGACGGGCCGGGGCGAGGGGTACAGCAGACGGGTGCTGGCGATCCTGCGCTACCTGGGCAGCTGACGCTGTTTGGGGAGCTGACGCGCTGCCTGGGGGCTGCCGCTTCCTGGGCAGCTGCCGCCGCCGCTGCCTGGGGAGCTGATCAGCAGCGTTCTGCTGCTCGGTCGCAGGCCCTGGCAGCGGCTGTGGCGGTCTCAGCCGCAGCAGCCTCCACCACAGCAACCGCCGCCTCCGCCTCCGCCTCCGCTCGGCGCGGGTGCGGACGCTCCCGTCGCCGTACCACCCACGGCGACGGCGGAGAGCAGCTTGACGGTGTCGTCGTGCCCGGCGGGGCAGGCGGCGGGGGCGGAGGACTCGGCCATGGGGCGGCTGAGTTCGAAGCTGTCGCCGCAGGTCCGGCAGCGGTATTCGTAACGAGGCATACGGACAGGCTAGCCGGACTGGTGCCCGGCGCCACGCTCCTCGCGGATCTGCTCGACGACACGGGCGGCGGTGGCGCGGACGGATTCGAGTTCGATCAGGAAGTGCCAGTAGTCGGGGTGCCGTCCCTCCAGCGTGCCGATCGCGCGGTCGAGCCGGCCCACGGCGTCGTCGAGGGGGCGGGCGTGCCGGGGGTCGGGGGTGTTGCGCCCGTCCATGGCGAGGCGCTGGGCGTCGCGGATCGCGAAGCGGGTGCGGTCGATCTCGTGCTGCGGGTCCTTGGCGACGGCCTCGAGCCGGCGGAGCCGGTCGCCGGCGGCGGAGACGGCCTCGTCGGTGGTGTTGAGCAGGGCGCGGGCCGTGGCGAGCAGGCTGGTGGCGTCCGGCCAGCGCTGTTCGTCGCGGGCCTTGGCCGCCTCCCGGAGCTTCTCCTCGGCCTTGCGGACGTTGTCGCCGGCCTGCTCGGGGACGTGCTGGAGGTCCTGCCAGCAGGCGGCGGAGAAACGGCGGCGGAGCTCGGACAGGACCGGCTCGACCGCACCGGCCCGGGTGGTGAGCGCCTCGGCGCGGGTACGGAGGGAGACCAGGCGCTTGGCGGTCTCGGCGGCCCGCTCGGGCAGGCGCTCGGCCTCGGCGCGGACGGCCTCGGCGTCGCGCAGGACGCGGTCGGCGCGCTGGAGCGTCTCGGGGACGCCGTGGCGGCCGGCGCCTTCGTTGAGGCGGGTCAGTTCGGGGCCGAGGGCGGCGAGGCGCGCGGCGAGATCATCTGCTCGCAGACCGGACTGGCGCGCCGTGTCGAGAGCAGTGCTCGCGTTCCGGAGCGCCTGTCGCGCCCGCTCGACGGCGGGGGCGAGCCGGGCGAGCTGCGTCTCCGCCTTGTCGAGCAGCGGTCCGAGCCCCTGCTCGAACCGGTCCAGCTCCCCCTTGACCCGTACGAGCTCGTCCTTGGCGCGCGTGAGCTCGGTGCGGGCACGGTTGGCGGTGGCGGCGTCGAGCTCGTCACGGTCGAGATCGTGGGCGTCGACGGCGGTGATGTAGGAGTGACTGACCTCGTCGATCCGCTGCCCGAGGGCCGAGAAGCCGTCGATGGCGCGTTGGGCGCCGGGCGAGCTGTCGACGGCGGTGATCGTCTCGATGGAGATCCGAAGATCACGCTGGGCGGTGTCGAGCTCGTAGAACGCGGCGGCAGCGGCGTCCTTGGCGGCCTGTGCCTCGGCCCGCTGACTCTCGCCACGCCCACCGAACCACCGCCGCGTACCGCCGCCGGTGTAGGCGGCGGGAAGCAGGGCGAAGGCGAGCAGAGGCAGCACGAGCGCAACCCGCCCGATTCCGCCCTTGCCTCGTACGTCCGCCCCGGATTCCGATCCCGCCCCCGTCGTCACGGCGCTCGTCGAACCGCCCCTCGCGTGAGTCGCCGCCACGTCCCTCTCCCGTGCTGTGTCCGCCCTGCCCGGTCTGGTTCATTGTCCCACCAGGTAAGGACGAACACACGGGCCTGTCAGTTCGCGCTGCGGACGACGACTTCCCCGTTGTCGCTGCGGGCGGTGACGACGTGGGGGCTGCCCTTGCGGGTCGGGACGTCGATCCGGACGCTGCCGTTGTCACTGCGCCCGTCGACGTCGTACGGGACGGAGGAGGCGGGCAGGGCGATGTCGATCTCCCCGTTGTTGCTGACGGCCTCGACGCGCCCCGGCGCGGCGCTCAGGGAGAGCCGTACGGACCCGTTGTCGGACCGCGCGACGACCTGCCCGGAGGTGGTGCCGCCCTCGACGACGACCTCCCCGTTGTCACTGGTCAGATCGAGCGCGCCGGAGGACCCCCGGACGAGGATGGCGCCGTTGTCGGACCGCACCTTCAGCGGGGTCTTGAAGCCGTCGGCGGTCACCTTCCCGTTGTCGTCCTCGACGGTGACGGCGACGCCGCGGGGCACCTGGATCCGGTGGACGGAGTCGCAGTTGCTGGCGACGGCGTCGCACTCCACCCGCAGCGTGAGCCGCCCGCCTTCGAGCCGCCAGGTGGCGTCGGGCCCGTTCCCCATGAACACCCACCCGTCGACCTGCCGGCTGACCCGCACGTCCGCGATGTCGGCGGGCACGATCTCCAGGGCGGAGTTGTCGGAGTCGACGGTGAGCGAGTCCCCGGAGAAGGCGAAGCTCTTCCGCTCGACGGGCGCCCCGTCGACGTCGGCACTCCCACACCCACCGACCCCCAGGGCGACGACGACGGCCCCGCCGGAGGCGAGGAGCATACGGATGCGGCGACGAGCGGCCATGACGATCAAACCCCCAGGTAACACGCTGACTGTCCCCCCACGGTAGAGACCCACCCACCCACCCACCCACGATCCGGCGACCCACCGTCCGATGGTGGGGCTACCCCCCGAACCCGCCCGGTTTGCGGGACCCACCGGTGGGCCATGTACGCTGTTGCCTCATTCCACGGGTGCGTAGCTCAGGGGTAGAGCGCTGCTCTTACAAAGCAGATGTCGGCGGTTCGAAACCGTCCGCGCCCACCAGTACAAAGGCCCCTCGCCGATCATGGCGAGGGGCCTTTGACATCTACTTGTGACATCAACGGGGACGGTTGGTCACGCCCGGGGACGGCTCCTGAGCAGCCGATCCATGTGGCTCACGGCCTCGCGCTGGGTGTCCTGGACTACGTGGGTGTAGACGTTCATCGTGACAGCGATCTGACTGTGCCCGAGGATCTCCATCACGACCCGGGGAGCGACGCCGGCGGCGGTGAGCAGGGTCGCCGTCCCATGGCGGGCATCGTGCAGCCGGATGACGCGGAGACCAGCGTTCTTCGCGACGCGGGTGAACGAGCGGTAGAGGTTGCGCGGCTCGATGGGCTTGCCGGTGCGGGTGGTGAAGACGTAGCCAGTGTCCTCCCAAAATTCTCCTAAACGATCACGGTCAGCGGCCTGCCGCATTCGCTGCCACCGCAGGGGAGCGACGCAGATCGCGGGGAGGGGAAGCGTCTGCTTGCGCCGGCGCCCCTTGGGATCGTCCTCGTACACCTCCCCGGCGACCCGCTGACGCTGCGTCCTGACCCGGATCTCTCGCTTGTTGAGGTCGACGTTCTCCCAGCGAAGGCCGACGACCTCGCCGCGGCGGAAGCCTAGGGCGATTGCGAGGACGAAGGCGGCGTACAGCGGGTCCTTTCGGGCGGCGGCGAGGAAGTCGAGCGTCTCGTCCAGCGACCAGGGGGAGAGCTCCCGGGCGGCGACGGTCGGCGGCTCGACGAGCGTCGCGACGTTCCGGGTCACCAGCTCCTCACGGCAGGCTGCGGTGAGGGCGGTGCGCAGGACGCGGTGCGACTCCTTGGCCGTGGCGGCACTCGTCGTCTTCTCCAGCTGGACGAGGAAGCGTCGTACGTCGGCGACGCTCAGGGATTCCAGCCGCTTGGAACCGATCATCGGAACGAGGTACAGCCGGACATGCACCTCGTACTTGGCGGCGGTGGTCTTCTTCCGACGCGGCTTGATGATGTTGTCGAGCCAGTACGGCAGCCACTCGGAAAGCTTTGCTGACCGGGTCGGTACGGGAATGCCGTTGTCGACCTTGTCGAGGAGCGCGCGACGCTTGATGTCGCACTCGGCCCAGGTCTTGCCATAGGCGAACTTACGGGCGCGGGTGCCGTCGGGCTGGAGGACGTAGACGGCGGCCTGATAGCGGCCGTCCTTGCGCTGCGTGATGGTGCCGGCGCCATTCGGGTTGCGCTTGCGCTGGGTGGCCATCAGGCGGCCTCCCCGATCTCGTACTTGATGAAGTCCCGCACGGCGTCGACCGGGATGCGGCGGGCGCGGCCGACGGTGATGGAGGTGAGGCGGCGCGAGCGGATGAGGTCGTAGACCGTGGAGCGTCCGAGCTTGAGCCGCGCCATGACCTCGGGCACGGTCAGCAGTTCGTCGGTGGTGCGGGTGGCGGTGGTCATGCTGCGGCTCCTTCCAGGGCGAGTTGGTCGCGTAGGGCTTCGCGGGCGGTCTGGCGGTTGAGTTGGATGTCGCGAGCGATGGTGGCGGTGAGGGCGGCCTCGCCGGGGGTGTGGCCGTGGCCGGCGTACTGCCAGGAGGCGAGGACGAGGACGGTGCTCGGGTCGCCGTCGTGGGCGTCGTGTTCCTGGGCGGCGCGGTAGTCGGCGCGTATCTGACGCAGGGCACCGAGAGTGGTGGAGTAGCGGCGGGACTTGGTGGAGAAGTGGCCGCGGAAACCAAGCATGTGGGCCCAGGCGGCGAGCTTGCGGTCCGGGTAGAGCGGGGCGAGGTCGAGGCAGGCCTCGATGAGGCGGCGGGGGTGGTCGGGCACATCCAGGAGGTCGAGCACTTCGCGGTTGCCGATCCGGCGGTCGAGGCTGCCCGTCGTCTCGGCGGCCTTGGTGGCGTACTTGGCGACGTAGGCGGCCACGGCCTGTTCGGTGATGTCGGAGCCATCGCCGAACGCCTTGACGGGACGGATGTCTAACTGGCGGCCCCACTGGAAGCGTCGGCGCGGCTGGTCCCCGGCGGCGGGGACGGTGATGGTCGTGTAGGCGTGGACGGCGGAGGCCCGGATCGCGTCGTCGAGTAACTGCGCGGTGGCCCAGGACGGCGGGGCGGTGCCAGGGCCGTCCGGTCCGTCGAGTCGGATCACGGCGTGAAAGTGGATCGCGCCGCGCTTCTGAAACTCGGCGACCTTGCCGTACGAGACCCGCAGCACGTCCCGCAGTTCGCGTTGGGTGAGTCCGGCGCGGGCGGCGAGCTCGCGGCGGAGCCGGTTGGTGAAGCGCTGCCACAGCTGCCCGGCGTGATTGTTGAAGAGGACGGCTCCGGCGTAGTCGTACGACCCGGGGTCGAGCGCCGTGCCCAGGGCGGGGTCGCTCTCCGGGTGGCTGGTGCCGCAACGGCAGGCACCACGGTCGGGCCGGTTGTGCACTGGCCCGAAGGACGGGGCGGTGAAGGTGGCGAACACCCGGGGGTGGTCGCGGACGGTCGAGGGAATGTCCTTGGACTCGTCGCCGGCCAGGCCCGCGCGGATCAGGTGGTACGTGTCTCCGGCGTAGGTGTGGGCGCACGAGGGGCAGCGGGAGGCGCGTCGGTTTCCGCAGGCGACACGGAGGCGACCGCCGGGCTCGGCCTCGGTGGAGTAGCTGCGGAGAGTCTCGCCGGACGTGCGGTCCTTGGCGAGCGACCAGCCGGTCAGGTGCACCGGATCGGAGCAACCGCCGGTGCGGCGCACCTGATCCTTCCAGCGGTCGAAGTCGGGGGTTCCCGCCACGCGGAGGACGTCGTGCAGGGTGGCCAGGTCCAGGCCCGCCGCGGTGGCGGCGGTGCGCTGATCCATGATGGAAGTTCCTTCCGGTTGAGAGATCGGTGAGGGGTACGGCTCCCGGGCGGCGGATGCTTGGCGGTATCGAGGCCGCCCGGGGGCCGGTCAGCGCCGCTTGGCCGAGGACGCGATCAGTGAGCGGACGACGAGGGCGCAGACGGCGACCGATGCGGCGGTGACGGCGGTCGCGAGGAGCATCGAGACCAGAACCGTGCCGACGACCAGGACCACGGCGGTACCGGCGCCGATGACGGCGAGCGCGGTGCCGGGGGTGATCTGGACGGTGGGCCGGGACGCCGGCGCGGCCGGGACCGAGGGCTGCTGCACGGTCTGGATCGCGGTCGGCTGGACGACGGCGGGCGGGGTGACAGAGCCGGTCGGCATC